>JAKJAC010000009.1:372-47440 GCA_022707705.1 Chloroflexota bacterium | reverse complement strand
AGCAATGAGCGTTGGATCGAAGGGTATACCCATCTCAGCGTGAGCGCGCTCAAAGCCCAGCTTGCGATCCAATCCCACCGCGGTATTCAAACCGCCGGTAATCGTGGCAATCCGCCGTCGTCCCAGTTTTAGCAGATGTATCACAGCGTTGTAGGCGCCCTCGAGATTGTTGACATCAATAAAGCTCACCCTATCCGCAATCTCAGGACGCCCGGCAACCACCATCGGAAGTCCCGAATCTGCCAGCGTCGCAATAAGGTGATCCTCTCTCTGCCCAACCTGAACCACCACCCCATCCAGGAAACCCCTGCTGGTAATCTTGGGGAGGACCTTCGCCTCATCCTGGGGTGTCTGCACAAGAAATAGCGATAACGTGTAATCGTATTGATTGCACGCCTCGGCGATGCCCTGCGTCAGACGCGGGAAATAGGGGTCGGAGAAAAAGGAATGTACGCTGCGCGGCACCACCAAACCGATCATGCGGGATTCCTGCAAGGCAAGGGAGCGCGCTACCGGATTGGGATGATAGCGGGTCTCCGCCACCACCCGCAACACTCGCTCGCGCAATTCAGAGCGCACATGCGGTTGGTCGTTCAGTACCCTGGAGGCAGTAGTGCGAGAAACTCCCGCCAAACTGGCGATTTCCTTTAGGGTGAGTTGTGTCATCGGTGTCCCCCTCATCAGACTGTATGGAAGCGCTCCCATATCTACTATACTCGATTCTGAAGGTCGTGTCAATAGATTTGGATGCGATTTCTGATAAATGGGTCTGAGAGCGCTCCCAATACCATCTCGACCATTCGCAATTTTGAGTTTTCGTGCTACGCTAAATCACGGTGCTGCAGCTCGTGTACACCACTCAAGAGCAAAGGGGTGGTGTACAAGCTATGTCAAACGTACAGAGGAGACCTTTCATGGATGAAGACACCATCACCGCAGTGATACGGCAGCGCACCTCCTGCCGCAGCTATGAAAAGGCGCCGATGCCACCGGAGGTCCGGGCGCAGCTGGCTGATTTCTGCGCGACGCAGACGCGCGGACCGCTTGGCGCTGAGACACGCTTTCTGCTTATCAGCGCCACGGAGGAGGATCGCGCCGCGCTCAAAGGCTTGGGAACGTATGGCTTCATCAGGAATCCCACTGCTTTCATTCTCGGCGCCGTGAAGCAGGATCGTTATAATCTGGAGGATTTCGGCTACCTGCTGGAAACGATTGTGCTACGAGCCACAGCCTTGGGATTGGGGACTTGCTGGTTGGGTGGCAGCTTCACCCGCAGCAGCTTCGCCCGCGCGATGGCGCTCCGCGAGGGAGAGCTGCTGCCCGCTGTCATCGCCGCCGGATTGCCCGCCGAAAGCCCCCGGTTTGTGGATCGCTTCATTCGTAGCGGCGCTGGTTCGGACCGGCGCTTGCCGTGGGAACAGCTCTTCTTCAATCACGACTTTGCCACACCCCTCTCCGCAGCAGAAGCGGGTGTTTACACCGAGGCATTGGAGCTGGTGCGGTTGGGTCCCTCAGCCTCCAACCGGCAACCCTGGCGAGTGGTCAAAGCCGCAGGAGCATGGCACTTCTTCCTGCAGCACAATTCAAACTACCGTAAACAGATGAAACTCGTGACGGCGATCGACCTGCAACGGGTGGATATTGGCATCACGATGAGCCACTTTGCGCTCACGGCTAACGCATTGGGACTACAGGGCAGCTGGCAGGCCCAGCCTTTTCCCACGCCGCCAGATTCCAATACCGAATACATCATCAGCTGGGTAGAAGGGTCGCAGCCCAACAGTACAAAAGTGATTAACGCCTCTCCCCAAAACTGACCTCTGGGAACTCCGCCGCAGGAGCTTCCAGCAAGGGTGAGGGAATACCTTTGAGCGTTGCATCGAAGAACGCGACCAGATAAGCGCGGTTGATGGCAAGCGCCTGCTGCCCGGGCAGTGCACCACGCACTCCCAATGCCTGGCTCAACGGGGAGAACACCGCCACAAGCGTGAAGTCGTAGTGGACACTGCCTGCAATATCCATCCAATAGGCAGGACCGGCGAGGCGTCCATAGAAGCCCTCCAACACCTCTCGGTTGGGACCCGTGAACCAGGCTTCGCTATTGAGGAAGAGCGCCGGTTGGGCCAACCCGGTAGCGATGATTGCTTCATCCACCGGTTCGATCCAGGTATCCATGCCCAACACCGCCTTGCAGCGCGCATCCACAGCACACACTGCCATCGCCGCGCCCCCGCCGGTGGAGTGTCCAAATATGCCCAGCTGCTCAAAGTCGAAAAGCCCCACAAGGGGACCGCTTGCGTTCAACGCCGGCAGCTGCTCCAGCACAAAACGCGCATCGGCGGCATAGGTTGCCACCAGCGCCCGCGAACTCGCAGTGAATTCAGCTTCGCCACGTTTTCCGCGCAACGCCTCGGGGTTGTTTTCCGCCACACGTCCATCAGGGTAGACCGAACGCAAAGCCCCGTAGGCATGGTCGGCGCTGACCACCACGTAGCCCTGTGAGGCAAGCGCCTCCAGCTGATCTTGGTTGATATTGCGGAAACCGCCCCAACCATGGACATAGAGCACCACCGGATAGGGCGCAGCTGCTGTCACCGCGGGAGCGCCGGCATAACTGTGTGTCCGCATCAGTGCCAGTTGATCCAGCAACCACTCAGGCATGTTTCCCCAGCGAGCGAGAGCGCGTGCCATAGGCGTGCCATCCACCAACCAGCGTTCTGCTCGCACACCGGTCTGTGGTTCCGCCGGATACCACACCTGCACCATCAATTCCCGATTTCCGGTGAGTGATTCACCGTAAACCTCGGGGCGAGAATCATCCACCCAGTGATAGGTAATCGTGCCCACGCGATAAGGACCCTCTGGTTGTGGCAGACGGGGTACCGGCAAAAGCACCGCCAGCAGTACGCCCACGCCCAAAAGCGCTAACGCTGCAATCACAATGACTTTGCGCCACGGAGGCGGCGCGAGCACCTGACGCCGGGGAAACGCCGCCGGTAGGAAGAGCGCCCCCACCAACACATAGAGTGGCAAGAGCTGCCAGCGATAGCCTTCCCGAAGCAACTGCGCCACGGTCAGAAGCACGACGGCGCGCGCAGCATCGGCGCGCCGGTAGCCACGAATGCCACGACGCAATTCAGCGATTAGCGCTGCTCCCATCACCACGACGAGCAAAATCTCAAAAAGGCGCATAGAACCCTCACAAGAGTCAGAGATCGAAGAATCAAGAGCCATAACCGGTCGCCGGCCATCAGACACTGGTCACCAAAAAGTGTAACACAGTTGACAATTCGCGCGAGTCCGGCTATAACGATTTTGCAGTTGCGATTCACCTCGGATCTATCAGGTACAATATTTGGGAGGTCCTCCATGAAAAACGCGCGCCTGGCGATTTGCGGTTGGTTATTATTGGCTTTGCTCTTGACGGGCTGCCCGGCAACTGAAGGACCGCCTGCAGCGGAGACGCCGCCCACAGAAACCTCCATCCCACCCACAGCAACCCTCACCCCGGCGCCGACTTCACGACCTACCGCAACACCTGCCCCCACGCCCACCGCGCGCCCTACCACACCGGTCAACTTCATTCCTGCCGAAGCGCGCACGGCGGAACCCATGTCTCCCGTGGGCTTCGATGGCGTCCCGCTCTCAAACAGAGGCGCTATGCCCTGGTGGAACGATGCCGTCTTCTACGAGGTCTTCGTGCGCAGCTTCTACGATAGCGATGGCGACGGTGTGGGCGACCTGCAAGGGCTTATACAAAAGCTCGACTATCTCAACGACGGCGACCCCACCACCGATGACGACCTGGGGATCACCGGTATCTGGCTTATGCCCATCCATCAATCGCCCAGCTACCACGGCTACGATGTCGCAGATTACTATACCGTGGATGACGAATACGGCACCAATGCAGATTTCCAGCAATTGATGACCGAGGCGCACGCGCGCGGCATCCGCGTTATCATTGACCTGGTGCTCAACCACACTTCCACACAGCACCCCTGGTTCCAGGAATCGCGCGATCCCAACTCCCTACGGCGAGATTGGTATGTCTGGTCCAACGAACTCCCGACCGGCGAGGGATGGCATCAGGACCTGGGCAACGGCTATTACTACGGCTATTTCTGGGATCAAATGCCCGATCTCAACTACGAAAATCCCGAGGTCACGGCGGCGATGCAAGATGTGATTCGCTTCTGGCTAGAGGAGATGGGCGTGGATGGCTTCCGCCTCGATGCCATCAAGCATCTGATCGAGGAAAATGGCGTGCTGGAGAACACGCCAGGCACACTCGCCTGGTTCGAGGATTTCTACGTCTTCTACAAGGACATCAATCCCAATGCACTGACCGTGGGTGAAGTGTGGAGCAATACGGAGCAGGTCGTCGCCTATATTGGGGATAAAGTGGATCTCGCCTTCGAATTCGACCTGGCAGAAGCAATGCTCAAAACCGCCTTCAATGCACGCCCACTGGCATTGCAAGTCGCACAGGAGAAAATCATCGCCAGCTACCCACCGGGGCAATATGCCACATTCCTCGCCAATCACGATCAAGCACGGACGCGCTCCCAGCTGGCAAATGATGAGCAAGCCAATGTCGCGGCGACGTTGCAGCTGACCTTTGGCGGCGTGCCCTTTATCTACTACGGCGAGGAGATCGGCATGTCGGGCGCCAAACCTGATGAGAACATTCGCCGCCCCCTTCAATGGAATGCGGATGGGGGTTTCACTACGGGGATCCCCTGGCGTGATTACTACGAAGATTACCAGGAACGTCACATTGCGGGTCAAAGCGCAGATCCAGATTCGCTGCTCAGCCACTATCGGGCACTGATTCATCTGCGCAACCAACACGAAGCGCTGCGAACCGGCGCATGGCAACCGGTCGAATCCGATCGCATGCAGGTTTACAGCACGCTGCGCTCGACTGAGAACGAAATCCTGCTCATCGTGGTCAATCTGAGTGGGAGACCGGCAGATGATTACAGCCTAAGCCTGGAAGTAGGACCCTTTGCCCCGGGGGCGCAACCGGCGCTGCTCCTGGGAGAGGGTGAACTCTACACGCCAGAAATCAACGTTGCAGGTGGTTTCTTTCCCTATCGCCCCGTGGAGGTCATTCCACCCTACGGGAGCGTGGTGCTGCAATTCTTGCGTGACGGGTGATGCTGCTAAAGACACTGACGCCCGCTGGCAACGAATCTTTTCGCATTTGGGAGCGCTTATGAACGCAAACTGGCTCGACTTTGGCGCTGGCGCCCATGCCCTCTTGGGCGGCTCGAATATCGGTGTTATCGCCTGTGGGGAGCGCGCCATCATGGTGGACGCGGGGCTGGATCGCAGCGTCTCGAAAAAAGCGTTGCGGCAGATCGAGGCACAAGGCGCACATCTGGAAGCGCTGGTAATCACACACGGGCACGCCGATCATTTCGGCGGCGCAGGTTGGCTTGGAGAACGCGGTATCCCCATCTATGCCCCGGCGTTGGAGGGCGTTTTCGCCAAACACCCCCTACTAGAACCGCTGTTTCTCTATGGTGGTGCAGCGCCCATCAAGGAATTGCAGGGTAAATTCACCCTCGCACAGGAACTCGTGCCTCGTATCGAAGCAATAGCGCCCGGAGCACTGACGCTTGCAGGGCTAGAGCTGCACCTGATTCCTTTGCCCGGGCATGCGCCAGCGCAGCTGGGCGTGGCTTATGGTGACGTGCTTTACTGCGGGGATGTCGTCTTCCCTGAGGAAACGCTGGCGCGACACCCTATCCTCTTCTGCGCCGACCTGGATGCCTGGTTGGAGACACTCACCGGATTGTCAGATTTGCCCTATACACACTTTGTTCCGGGACATGGAGAACCGGTACAGGCAATCGCCACGCTGGCGGAGGCAAACGCGGCGCGATTGCGGGAAATCCGCGACCAGGCGTGGGAAGCGCTTGCTGAGCACCATGAATCAGCGGCAGTGCTACGCGCTGTCGCCGCACACTTCGACGTCACCTTTGCTGCACCGCAATTCTACCTGCTCGCGCTAACCACAATCCACGCAGCGCTGACCTCGCTACAGCGAGCAGGGGCAGCAGCTGTAGAGATGGAGGAGAACCGTATGGTGTGGCGAAGAAACTAGCGTGATAAGAGTAATCCAGGCGCTACTCCCAGGCGCAAAGGGTTTCCAGATAAGCTGCGGACCCATCACGAAGCCAACCATCCAATTGCGCCGGTTCTTTGAGCTGCTGTCCCCGTAAACGCGGCACAACGACATAACGACATGCCATTTCCGGCAGCGCCGTCATATCACCCCAGAGCTTTTCGAATTGCGCTACAGGGAAAATATCCTCCTGACCATGCCCCCAACGCTTCTTCACATCTTTGAGAGTGATGTAAGTCGGCATCCGCGCCGCCACCGCGCGCACCGCTGCGGTGACCCGTTCTGGTTCTTGCAGGGTATCCCGTGTCAAACCAAAGACCGCCAACAGCCGGTCAATGTCCAACCAGAAAGTATTGGAATTGTAATACGAGAGGCGGAACTCGTCCTCCTCACGGGGCAAAGCTAAGCCCTCAATGAGCCGCAACTGCCCATCCACTCGCGCCAACCCACCGCCACGGTCCTCCACCCGGCGCGTGATGACTTCTACGGTCATCGTCGCCCCGGAATGCAAATGCGCGCCCAGAAGCACAGGGTCCACCTCCGCACCGACGGTGTCAATGTTGTGCAGCATCAACACCCGCAACTGCGGACGCTCAGCGAGCAAACGCGCCAGAACGCCATTCTTGAAGAGATTGGGAATCTCATACCAATGCCCCACCGGATGCAGACACTGTAACGGCAGATTATCGGTATAATCGCTGCCCTCACCCACCTGTTGTGCCCACGCGATGAGCGCCGCGTGCAGGCTATCCCGCATCTTCTGCGCCTGTTCATCCAGGAGCTGCTGAGGCATCTCCTCCCAGGCAAAACGCAAGTCCCGCGTCATCGGCGCCAGACGCAACCCCACCGCGCGTCCCGGCGAGAGGAGCAAGGGACCGGGATAGCCATGCCCGGCGTTGACTTCCAGGTAAGCCTGGATAGGCGTGTGCGTCAGATAACCGGTCGTGATCACGTGCGGCAAGGGCACGCCCACTTCAAAGCTCACGCGGCGGCTCTTTGCCAGATGCACCTCGATAAAGGAACGGTGCCGTCCGCCTAATTTGCAGAAGGGATTAAGCGCCTTGACCACGCCTGCGCCCTGCGTCCACCGGCTGCCAGCGCCAGCGGCGAGAGTGACAACCGCGACCGCGCCATCATGTAATGCCTGCAAGCCCAGGTCCCGCAACATCTCAGGCAGACCTCCCGAGGCATCGGTCACGTCGGTGAAAGCCACATCGCGGATTTCCGTACTCGCCGGCAGGCGGTTCTGAGCCAGCCCAATTCGCCCGCCGCGCAAATCGGCGCGCACCTGTTCATGCTGCAGACGGTCAAAACCCCATTCATCCAGCACAGCTTCCAACGGCAGCCCTTCGCTTGCTTCCTGGCGTGTGTGAGGCAATAGCCGGTCGAAGAGCATTTGCACCACCCCCGCAAGTTCCGGACGCCCGCGGCACGCTGCTCCAAAGCGATCGAGCTCGGCGCGGCGCATGGGTGAAAGCGTCTGCGGGTCGCGATGCAACATTCCGGGTAGCGTCAACGCATAATAGCCCGAAGGCATCAGCGCCATATCTCCGACCCACAGCTCCGCAAAAGTCCCCCGATCATTGATTGCAAAATCATAGACGACCGGTTCCATCGCAAAGGGTAAGGCTGTTTCCAAGGCATGTTTGGTCGCCAACATGCTCTCGTACAGACGCGTCTGAGCCTCGGCGCGTCGCTCCGGCGCGAAGATGAAACCCATCCCACCGCCAGACATCCCACCAAGCATCCAGAAACCCCAAAAGTCAGCGCCAAACGCCGCCTGAGCCTGCTCGATGAGGCGCTCTGTGTAGAAATTCGTGGACCAGGGAATGACGGTGCAGAGAGGACCAAAGAAGTTCTGTGTGGTCGCCTTCCCAATGCCCTGAATATCCCCCGCCTTGAGCAAAGCTACAATCTGGTCGAAAATGCCGTAAGCTTCCTGGCGTCCGCGCCATTCCGCCTCGGAGCGCAGCAGATACTTCTCCGTGACCATCTCCAGTATCGGACCCACATTCTGCGCCATGCCGCCATGCACAAGCACCAGACTCTCCTGCAAGCGCTGCCGCGTCGCGGCATTGACTTCGTCAAGATTCAGGACGTGATGTCCCGGCAACAACCGCCCCCGGCTCACGCCGAATTCCGGGTCATCTGGACCGGCGAGCTCGCCCGTGATGAGTTTCATGCCGGGCCAAACGCCCCCCGAATCCTGCCAACCACCCCCAGAACCGGCAAGCCATTCACCCAAAATCGCCCGCGCCGCTACCAGGCGCCGCTCGTGTTCCTCAAGCGCACCGGTGAGCGCGCGAGTCTGCCCGGTTGCCCGCATGCAGACTGCAATCAAACACGCCAGCAGGCTTGTGGATACCGCTAACCGCGAGCCTTTGGGGATGCCATTCACGGCGCTGACAATTTCGATACCGCGTCCAGGTCCAACCATACGGGCAAGCAGTTCTTCCAGAGCTTCCTCAGCCCCCTCCATGCCCGGCGGAATCAGCCCTGCTGCGATAATCGCCGCCTTGAGCAAACCCAGATAATCCTTGGCGAAGTCAAAGATTTCGCGGAGTGTGGTGATTTCAGCAACAGCGCCCAGATCCACGCTCACCAATCGCAATACGGGGCGATCAATCACGCGGAAATAAGCCTCGACTGGCGGCTGAGGACCGGCATCGCGTCCGTGAACACCCAGGTCAATGGAAACATTGAGCACCCGAGCGCCCTCAGGATAATCCATGCCCAGGAAGAAAATGTCACTCCAACCGCTGTGGCTCAAATCCATGCGCACAGGGGTGACTTCACGCAACAGAGGGAAGAGCCCATCAGAGGTAGCAGCGCAGAGTTCTGGACGCACCCGCAGGGGGTGATCCGCAGGATGCCCAATGCGGAACATCCACTGATTGCCGCGCACCGACCGCACACTCCGTCGCACCTGATCCGCCAGAGTCTGGAATCCCAACCGGTGATAGGCTGCCGCCAGTGCGCTGGAAAGCGCCTCCGAGGGACCCTCCTGCGCTTGCGCCGCGAGGAAACTCTCAATAGCTTCCTCAAAACGGCGATTGAGCAGGTGAACATAGCCCTCGTAGGGAATCAATCCCCGGCGTTGCAGCGTCGCATGTTGGGGCAGATGAAAGCGATGGAGCGCGTACAGGAAGAAAAGCGCCCGCACCCGTTCGTAGAGATTCTGACTGCTGCGGCGGAAAGTCTCCAGGGCGCTGCACTCCGCTAGCATCGTCTCCAGGTCCGCTGCGCGGCAGAAATGCTCCAAAGAGCGATTACGTTCATCCGCATCGGTGGCGCGGATGATGGAAACCAGGGCGCCAGGCCTTGAAGCGCTATTCATAGGTTCGACTCCACCACGCGCGTTGCCAGCAGTTCCACTAACCGGCTAAGCACCAACTCGCGATCCCTGCCGTTCAGAGCCAGTGCCAGCTGCGCGGTAAACAAACCGTATTTGACTCCCACATCATAGCGCGCGGCATTCTCTTCAAGGGCAAGATATTTCTCGCGACGCGCCAGCTCCGCTAACGCTGCCGAAAGTGTGATCCCGGTTATCCGCTGCGCCAACAGTGCACCTAGTATTTCCATCACCGCAGGCGTCAACACGTGCATCCCAAAGAAACACAGGTAGTGACCCGCACGCAAACCGGGAACCAGTAACTGCAGCTCTGCCTCGGTCGGAGTTGGCTTTTCGAGAACCGTCTCAATGAGGTAGAGGTCCTTGCGACCCGCTACACGCCGCCCACCAACAGCGCCGTAATAGGGAAGAAGCGTCTCACGCGTCGCCTGCACGGCGGAGATGGCGCAGGCTTCGACACGCGCCGCCTCGACTAGCTGCTGCGCGCATCCCTGCGCCCCACCGCTCACGTAGAGATGGTCTCCTACAAGGTGCAAGAAAGGCGCCATGCCCACGAAGTCGCGCGCGCAATAGACGGCATGCCCATAACCCAACGGCGCAACCTGAGAGATAAAGGTAAGACATCCGGCATGTTCCCCGGCGGCGGCAGCATAAGTAACCTCATCGCCGGGCGCCACCACAATGGCAATTTCCGTTATCCCAGCACTGAGGACTTCCTCAATCAGGATGGTTAATACTGATTTCTCAGCGCCATCGCGGTCAATCAACGTCTGCAGTGGCAGCTGGCGCTGCGCGCGCGCGGCAGCAGTGATCACGGCTTTGGTGATGTGCATAGTTCCCCCTATGAAAATGGCTCACAGATTGACATACGGATTAACGAATGTAAGTATAGTATCCAGGAAGTGGGTCTTTGTCAAAGAGCCGAATGCCCTTTTGTCTTCGATTTGAAATACACCTTTTGGCGGATATAATCATGCATCAGAACGCGCCATCAATCGGCAAGGATTGATCCACCTTGCCGGTAATCGCAATCACGATTTATCAGCATTCCAATCCGGCTCACAGCGAGGTTATACCATGAACCAGTGTTTCTCTCCCCTGACATTGCGTGATATCACCTTCCCTAACCGCGTCATGCTCTCCCCAATGTGCATGTACTCTGCGGGCGATGATGGCAAGCTCACCGATTGGCACCTGGGGCACTACCTGGCGCGCGCCGTCGGCAAGGTGGGATTGATCATGCTGGAGGCGACCGCCGTTGAGGCGCGAGGACGCATCAGCCAGCATGATTTGGGACTCTGGGAAGACGCTCAAGTTGCGCCGCTAGCGCGGTTGGTCTCAGCGTTGCACGGTGAAGGCGCTATCGCCGGCGTGCAGCTGGCACATGCCGGGCGCAAAGCCTGGGGACCGGCAGAGGGACGGGGACCGGAACCGGCAGTCGCTCCGAGCGCCCTACCCTTTGATCAGCCCTGGGCAACGCCCCACGCGCTCACCGAAGCGGATATCGAGGACATCATCGCCGCATGGAAGGCTGCTGCCGTTCGCGCTGCGCAGGCAGATTTTGACGTGATCGAAATTCACGCCGCCCACGGCTATCTCAACCACCAATTTCTCGCGTCATTCACCAATCAACGCACCGATAGCTACGGCGGCGACCTGCAACAACGCATGACTTTCCTGTTACGCGTTGTGGATGCTGTGCGCAGCGTGTGGATGCCTTCACAGCCACTCTTCGTGCGACTTTCGACCACAGATTGGGGAACACCGGGCGGGTTAACCCTGGAGGATAGCGTCATCATCGCCCGCGAGTTAAGCGCGCACGGCGTGGACCTGGTGGATTGTTCCTCTGGCGGGCTCAGCCCTGCACGACCCCAGGCGGTCTGGTCCGGCTACCAGATTCCCTTCGCCGAACGAGTGCGCCGCGAAACCGGGATTCGCACTGCCGCCGTGGGCTTGATCACGGCGCCGGAAATGGCAGATGAAATCATCCGCAATGAACGCGCCGACCTGGTCGCCCTGGGAAGAGAATTGCTGCGGCATCCCTATTGGGCGCTGGATGCTGCAGCTACGCTGCGCCAGGAAGTTCTCTGGCCCGAGCAGTATCTCCGCGCGCGGCGCGCCTGAGAGCATGGCAACCTCCTGGTGAGTCATATAAGGAGAATCATGGCAAGAAAGTTGCGTAAGATAGGGTTGGTATTGGGCGGGTTGGTCATCCTTCTGTCGCTGCTGGGCGCGGGAGCATTTGCGCTGGTCAACAAAACCAACGGAGAGCTCCTATCCAGAGGGCAGCGGCGCACGTATTTCCTGTACGTGCCGGAGAGCTATGACCCGGCAACTCCAACCCCACTCGTAATCAGCATTCACGGCTTCGCCGAATGGCCCGCGCACCAGATGCAAGTCAGCCATTGGAATGATCTAGCCGATGCCGAGGGCTTTATTGTTGTTTATCCCTCGGGGTTGAGTTTCCCCAAACGCTGGGGAATAGAGGATGTTGCCTTTATCGCGGATCTCATTACACACCTGGAGCAGCGTTATAGCATTGACTCCACCCGAATCTACGCCAACGGGCTTTCCAATGGCGGGGGGATGTCGTATATGCTGGGTTGCCGCCTGGCGGACCGCATCGCGGCGATTGGGGGTGTGGCAGGTGCTTATTTGCTCCCGTTGCAGGAATGCCAACCGGCGAGACCGGTGCCCATGATCGCTTTCCACGGCACTGCTGACCCGGTCGTGCCCTACGCAGGCGGTCCCTCGCATTGGTTTGAGAGGCCTTTCCCGGTCATTCCCGATTGGATTTCCCAGCGCGCGCAGCTCAACGGCTGCGAAAGCACGCCATTGAGCCTGCCAACTCAGGGCGCAATCACCGGAGTCCAATACACAGATTGCAGTCAAGGAGCCGATGTGATTCTGTACACCATTGAGGATGGCGGGCACACCTGGCCCGGCGGCGAAGCGCTGCCAGAGATCCTGGTGGGAAGTACCACCCAAGAGATCTCTGCCACGCAGCTGATGTGGGATTTCTTCGAACGCTATACCCTGCCTGCAGATCCTGAGAGCCCCTGATCCGCGGGTACACTCTCGCGTGCCTGCATGTGCAGGAACAAGAGTTGAGCACCAGAATCTCTTCTGGCGCTCAACAACAGATATTAGGATTGGAGGACGCGCGGTCAGCCAGACCGGCGCGCAGTCAGCCACTTTTCAAATTCGACAGCACCAAAACTTACTGCACTAAATGCGATGATGCGCCACCATTCTGCCCAACCCACTGAGGCGCTACTGAAAATCGTCTGCATAAACGGTATGTAGGTAAAAGCCATCTGGAGCAGCACCATGCCACCAACCCCCAACCAAAGCCAGCGATTGGAAAACAATCCAATTCTGAAGGGTGAATGGGTAAGTGAGCGGCTGTTGAAGAGATAGAAGAGCTCTACGAAAACCACCAGGTTGACCGCAACAGTGCGGGCGACTTCCAGAGTTGCACCACGCTGTCGCTCCCACTCAAATAAACCAAAGGCTCCGATGAGAATAAGCGTGCCGACCACTACAATACGCCGGATCAAAGCCTTGGTAAGAATCGGCGCATCGGGATTGCGGGGTGGGCGCTGCATGATACCGGGCTCACGCGGTTCCAGCGCCAGCACCAATCCTAGCACCGCTACCGTTGCCATGTTGATCCACAGAATCTGCACCGGCAGGATGGGAAGCACCTCGCCAATCAAAAGCGCTGCCAGAATCACCAAACCCTCGCCCAAATTCGTGGGCAGCGTCCAAGTAATGATTTTGGTGAGATTATCAAATACGCCGCGACCTTCCTCTACCGCCGCTTCAATCGTGGCAAAGTTATCGTCAGTCAGCACCATATCGGCAGCCTCTTTAGAGACATCCGTGCCGGTAATGCCCATCGCCACCCCAATATTGGCTTGCTTGAGCGCGGGTGCGTCATTCACGCCGTCTCCGGTCATGGCAACGATATGCCCGCGCGCCTGAAGCGCTTCCACCAACCGCAACTTCTGCTCCGGGGTGACACGAGCAAAGACACCAGCATGCTCAACCACCTCAATCAGTGCGTCATCGCTCAACGCCTCCAGATGCCGCCCCGTGTAGACCATATCCGCCTCGGCAATACCCACTGCGCGCGCGATAGCAGCTGCGGTAAGGGGGTGATCGCCGGTAATCATCTTGACCTTGATGCCCGCTTCCTGACTAGCGCGAACAGCGATAGTCGCTTCAGGACGAGGCGGATCCATCATCCCCTGAAGCCCGAGGAAGGTCAACCCCTCGGCAATATCGCTATGCGCCAGCTTCTGTGCGCTGGCCGGGAGGGCCTTCTCAGCAAAAGCTAGTACACGCAACCCATCCGCAGCCATGCCATCCGCCTGCTTATGAATCGCTGACTTGTCCAGTAAAACCGTTTGTCCATCAGGTGAAAGCCCGTGGGCACTTCGCTCCAACAACGCCTCAACCGAACCTTTAACCAACACCCGCCGTGGTCTCCCTTCCCCGGTTGCGTGTAGGGTCGCCATATATTGGTGCGCCGACTCAAAGGGGATAGCGTCCAGTCGGGGGAAACGCTGCAATAAAGCGCTTTCATCCAGAGAAGCCTTGCGCGCTGCCACCAGCAAGGCGCCCTCAGTCGGATCGCCCTGGATTTCCCAGCGAGCTTCCGTATGAAGCAAGCGGCTATCATTGGCCAGCGTACCCGCCTCCAGTGTCGCGCCCAACACCGGCGGTAGATTTTCCAACGAGAGCGCAACTCCATCGCGGAGCAGGCGCCCGGTAGGAGTATAGCCACTCCCTTCCACAGTGAACTGCTCGCCGCCAGCGAAAATTTGCTGTACCGTCATCTGATTCTGTGTGAGTGTTCCGGTTTTATCGGAACCAATAACGGTGGTGCTGCCGAGCGCCTCAACCGCCGGAAGTTTGCGGATGATAGCGCGACGTCGCGCCATCCGCGATACGCCAATCGCAAGCGTCACTGTCACAGCCGCCGGCAACCCTTCGGGGATGGAAGCAACAGCCAGCGCGATGCTGGTGGTTAACGAATCTGCCAATGGTTGACCCCGCAGTAGTCCGATAATGAAAGCTAGTCCTGCCACACCAAGCAACGCATAGAGCAACAAGCGACTAAACTCGCCGATTTTGCGTGTCAATGGCGTCTCCAATTCGGCAGCCTCGGAAAGCAACTGAGAAATGCGTCCAATTTCGGTTGCATCGCCGGTTGCCACAACGATGCCTGCCCCCTGCCCATACGTCACCAACGTAGTGGCATAAGCCATGTTGCACCGGTCGCCAAGCGAAGTATCTTCCGGCAGAATGCCACGGGTATCTTTTTCTACAGGGACCGATTCCCCAGTCAAACTCGCCTCGGCGATTTGCAGATCACGACTCTGCACAAGACGCAAATCTGCCGGCACCTTATCGCCGGATTGAATAAGCACAATATCCCCAGGCACAAGCTGGGGTGCGGACAAACGCAGCTTTTGTCCGGAGCGAATGACCGTAGCCTCAGCTATCATACTTTGTGCAAGTGCGGCGATAGCGTTTTCAGCACGAGACTCCTGGATGAAGCCGACAATGGCGTTGATGAGGACCACACCCACAATGATGCTCGCATCCACCAAGCCTTTGACCAGCGCAGTGACAACACTGGCAATGAGAAGAACATAGATGAGCGGGTTGTTGAACTGCAAAAGGAAGCGCAGCAGGGGACTTCTGCCTTTCCGCGGCGTCAAAGCGTTGGGGCCAAAACGCGCTTGCCGGTGCTGAACTTCGAAACGATCCAGCCCGTGCTCCGTATCGGTCTCCAGTATTTCCTGGATTTCTTCAACTGGCAAATAGTGCCAGTGTTTGCTAAGTAAGGTTTGCATAGATTCCCTCCTGTGAAAACTACTGCATGTTAATCAGCGATGAACTTCCAACCAACAACCAACGAACACTCTCCATGTTTCATTATTCGAACAATTTAGTAAATTTAGTCTTCATTATACAGAAATGTATACATCTTGTCAAGTATTTTTCCAGTTAATAACCGTTTTCGAAGGCAACTGCTCAGATTTCTATGGCAAGATCCGAATTACGGACTAACGCCACCCATAGTTGCGGCGAACGAGGAAACACTGAACGGCTACCCCTATTGGATGCCTTCCAACTCTGGGACAACAGTAAACCGATTGTCATACAACAGTTTTCTCTTTAATTGATTTCTTGCGGTGGGACTGCGTCCCACCGCAAGAAATCAACCTTCTCCCGCGCCCTGTCGGAGCGCCTGAGGTTTTCACCCCTGTCTTGAAACACACTCCCTATACCCAAATCTTTGATTCTGAGAGATTTCCGGTGTATTATAGAGATATAAGATAGTCACGAATGTTCCCACGGAGGTTTCATCATGCCCACTGAACTTAAAGGACGCATTTTGTTTGCCAACAACAAACCCGCCGCCAATATCGAGGTACGCGTCTTTGACGAAGATGCCCCTGGGCGTCAAGACGATGATCTCACGCTAACGCCCGGGCTTTCGGACCGCGACGGGCACTTCACAGTCGTGTATGATCCCGGTCGCTTTCTCGATGATCCCGAGCTCGCTCCCTCAAGGGGGAAAGCCCTGCTCACCCGGTTGCGTCGTTTGCTACGCCGCCAACATGAAGACGATGAGTCAGACCTCTACCTGCCCTATCTGGAATTTCGCTATACCTACCTGGACAAAGCCTACCGTCATGCCACGCCGTTATTGCCGCTGGTAACGGAGTACCGGCTTCCAACTTTATTCTCACCCGTGTCCAAATTCCGAGCCAGCGAGCACGGTTTTCATTTTATCAACAGCTTCCCGGGTTATCCACTACCCTTCAAGTTACCTAAGCTTCCCGGCGCAACCGAAGTCTCTGCATATTACGGTCTCTGTGGAGGCATGTCCTCGGCAGCATGTGATTTCTACTATGCCGAAAAGCCTGTCCCGGCGTTCAACAAGGTCCCAGATCGCGGCACGCCCCTTTACCAGTACCTCTATGACCGGCAGTTGGATACCTTTGGGGCAGTAGGGCATTACATCCTGCGCTTTGCCGAATGGATGGCGCTGCCGGAAGACACCCGGCGCGGCACCTGCGCTCGCACCCTCAAGGAATTTGGCGTGGCAAAACGCCGCCTCGACGCGCGCGTCCCCGTAATCCTCGGGTTGGTCTACGTAGGGTTCAAGGATACTGCACGCTTGTGGGATAACCACCAGGTACTGGGGCACACATGCGCCGAAATCGCCCCCGATATTTTCCAAATCGGTATCTACGATCCGAATTTCCCCAATCGAGATGACATCACCATCCGCGTGGAGAAAATGATCGTGGGCAACACTTTCGTGTGGGGATTCCCACCGCGCTCCGAACCGGTAGAGGGGCTTAAGTGCGTACAGCAAATTCCCGGGAAAGCCGATCAACCCGTACGCGGCTTCTTCGTCATGCCCTATAACCCCAGAACGCCGCCGGAACTAGATTAAGACAGTTTACAATAGGACGGTTTTCTAGGCACACGGCGCGCCCCCAATCGCGCTTTGCATAGATTTTGGTTCCTTCACAAGGAGGGATGTATGGTCACGAACCCGCCACAGATAGCTCCGGATTGGAAAACGCTGCACCAGAATGCCACGCTCGTTGATTTGCACATCCACCCCTCACTCAAGGTCTCACTCTTTCACCGAGTCCTCACCACCCGACTCTATTCCGCCCGTGGCTTCGACCCTTTCAGCCTACGCTCCGATTTCACCAGCCTGCGCGAGGGTCATGTAGATGTAACGCTCTCATGCATCTACGCGCCAGAGCATGGCATCCTCAACGAATGCCGCCCGTTGCGCCTGTTGCGCTTTGTCACTCCCATCGTCTGGCGCAAGGTTTTTCGCCAGACCCCGCTCAAGGTCACACTGCAAATGCTCGATGAGATGGAGAAAGCCGTTCCGGCTTCACGCGACCGGTCAACCGGCGGACCTCAGGCGCAAATCGTACGATCTTTAGGGGAGCTCGAGATGCTGCTCGCACAGGGCGAAGACCATCCTGTTGCGATTATCCACGCGGTGGAGGGCGGGCACAGCCTTGAAGGCAAACTCAGCAGCCTCGATACGCTTTTCGACCGGGGCGTAGCTTACCTCACGCTCGCGCATTTCTTCGAAAATGAGCTCGTCTACCCCTGTTATCCCTGGCCCGAAAACCTCCAGCATTTCGGGTGCTTCCAGGGGCAGCGCAATGTTGCCCTGGGGCTCAAGCCCTTTGGCGAAACTGTCGTGGAACGGATGGTCGAGTTAGGCATGTTGATCGATATTTCCCACTGCACACCCGCTGCCCGCGCCCGCATCTATGACATCGTCGGGAAACGCGCACCGCTGGTTGCCTCACACGTCGGCGCGTATGAGATCAACCCCGACCCCTACAATCTCAAGGATTGGGAAATTCGCCGCATCGCGGATGGAGGCGGCATTGTGGGTGTAATCTTTATGAACTACTGGCTCATGCCTCGCGAAAGTTCCCGCGGCTTGAACTTCATCACCCGCACGCTAGAGCACTTCGTTCGCGCTGGCGGCATTGAAGCGGTCGGGTTGGGTAGCGATTTTGACGGCTTCACCGATCCACCGGATGACCTCAAAGATGCTTCCGAGATGTCCAATCTCACGCAGAGACTGCTCGCTGAGGGCTACAGCCACGATGCCATTCGCAGCATCCTGGGTGGCAATGCACTGCGAGTTTTACGCCAGGGGTGGGGAAAAAGATAAGTCCACACGCAGCTTGCTGCATCGCTTGCTTTGTGTTACACTTTGCGGTGGAGGATACCATGTCACACTTGCTCACCCGCCGCCAGATGCTCAAGCTCATCGCCGCCGCTGCTGCGACGGCGACGTTTTCGCCGGTGCTCCATGCGCGGGCGCACTACCCGTCGGAACTGCTGCCACCTGGCACGGATTACCTGCCGAACCGGCAGGTCGAACCGTGGGTATGGATGGGACGCCCGATCCACACGGTCGCCTTCTATGAGGAACCCGACGCCTCCTCGACCCGCCTGGATACCCGCGCAAGAGACCAAGCCGTGGAATTGCTGGAAGAGGTACGCGCCCCGTTCAGCGCCCATAACGACCTGTGGTATCGCACACCGCTGGGCTATGCCCATTCGGCATGGGTGCTGCCCCAGCGCATCTACCCCCCACAACCCTTCATCAAGGATATCGGTGAGTGGGGATTCTGGGGTGAAATCTCACAGGTAACGACCGGCGGCTATACCCAGCCTTCACTAAACGCTGGAAAGCAATACACCTTCTACGGAGGATGTGTACTCTGGGTGATTGATACTTACGAGGATGAAGCAGGCGTTGGTTGGTACAAGGTTTTCGATGACTATCCGCCGCGGCAGCGGACAAATCACCAATGGATACTGGCGAAAGACGTGCGGCGTGTACCACGCCAGGAAATCGCGCCCATACGTCCCTTCGTGGGACGCAAGCGCATTGAGGTTGACCTGACCGCGCAACGGCTCACCTGTTTTGAAGGCGAGACGCCCGTGTTCACCAGCCTGATCGCCTCTGGAACGGGCGCCCATGCCACGCCTACCGGGGAACGCAGTGTGTTGCTCAAACAAGGCTCGCGACACATGGCGAACACACCCTATGATGGCGGACCCGAACTCGAAGACCCCGGCGACCTTTTTGATTTGCCCGGAATTGCGTGGAACACTTTCTTCGACCTGGAGGGACGTGCCATCCACGGGGTTTACTGGCACAACGACTTCGGCGTCCGCAGCCACGGCTGCGTCAATGCGCCCAATGAGACGGCACGCTTTGTCTACCGCTGGACACATCCCGTGGGTGGCTTCAAGGATGAATTCATCCAAAGCGATAAGCGTGTAGGCACGCCGATTCTCTTCTTCTGATCCCTGTTCTCACTCGACGGTGAAACTCTCCGCAACGCGCGTTACCAGTGGATGGACTACGCGCCCGCCCAAGGGGCGCGTGCGCAACAGGTAGAGCCGGTAATCTTTGCTCTGAATGACCCACACGGTGGCTTCGCCGCCGGAACGCCCGGGCCACGTTTCGCGGAAACGGAACGCCGGGCGTTCGCCCCACAGACCTTCCTCAAAATCCAGGATTTCCGGCAGATCCCCCCGCCGATCAGGCTCGTAGGTGGATTCGATCAACGCCCAGGCAATATCAGAACGCAATGGCTCAGTGGGACCGGGAACCCACCACAACGCCAATTCGCTGTTTGCATATTCCCAAACACGCCCGCCCGCCCAATCATCGCCCTGGACGGCGACCTCCTCGAATACCGCCGGCACGAGGATACGCACAGAGGGCAGCAACACGTCCGCCAAATCATGGAAAGCCACCCGTTCAGGCTCGAAGAAGAGTTGCTGCGCACCGCGAACCTCGATAGGAGTGGTGACGGTGATGGCAACCTGCCACGTGCCGGATAGGATATCGAGAGGCAGAACCACCGGCGCCGCACTCGTGTAGCGGGTTTCCTCCTCCAGAATCAGCGGCAACAGGGCTAGAACCGCTCCGCCGGGATCGCGAACCGTTGCAGTGATCACGGCGCTTGTCGCAGCAGCGACCGAAGCTTCTGTAAGTGGCTCCAACACCACGGAGAGAGGGAACGGTTCCAGCGGCGAGACGCCGTTGAGGTCAGGTAACATCAACGCCAGAGCAGGCACCGGTGTCGGAGTGGGTGTTGGGGTCGCTGTAGGAGTTGGAGTAGGCGTGGGAGTGAGTGTTGCCGTCGGGGTCGGCGTGGATGTCGGCGTTATAGTAGGTGATGGGGGAGGTGTAGGCGTACCACAACCTGCCAGCAAAAGCAAACTGAGGAATAAGCCGCAAAGCAGGCTGATGAGCGAGCATCTTCGGGATCGCATGAAAACTCTCCAGTCTCGGACCTGAGTGACCTTTCAGACGCCCATCATAACATCACGCGCGCAGGGTGTCAATCCGGAGTCATAAATCAATGAACCAGAGGGTGGCAGGCATTGTCGGTAGAGATGGCCGAAAATCAGGTGCAGTGCATTGGTGCCCTAACAGGGCTACGGCGCAAAGCCACCTGAGGGCTTATCCCGGCTTTCGGCGCAAACGCAACAATTGCACCAGATTTCGCCATGAGATAGGCGCAGGCGCTTCAAGGTTCTGCTGCAGAATCTTTGCTACGGGGGACCACTGCTGAGCGTTGAAGAACTACGCACAACCCAACATCCCCATACCTCCTGAGAGCGCAGTTCACCGATAATCAGGCTTGCAATCTTGTGGGAACCTGGCGCGCCCGGAGCCTGCTACGGAGCTAGCGTGATTCAGACGCCATCGCAAAACGCAACACAACCGGCAAATAAACCCGCCCCACAATGAAGGCTGTCCGGAGCGGCAGCGTTGTCGTATGTGCAGGACTCATCACGGAACTTACAGTGAGGGTAACAACGTCATGTGTAAGGGTGGAAGAGAGCGGCAGCTGCACCTGCACTGACGCAGTCAACACATACCCAGGCGAGAGCCAGTCGGTTAGGGTCATGGGCAAAGTGCTCGTGAATACCGCCGCGCCAAGCTCTAGAGCATAGGTATCGCTAAGCGTGCCGGTATTGGCGATAGTCACCGTATGGGTCACCAGGTCGCCGGGATCTCCCAAGGTAGCGCCGGCGCTCTGTAGCTCGAAGCGATACGATGGAGGCGGTGCAAGAGGCGTCAGGGCAAAATCCAACCGGGCGCCGGTGCCGGTAAGCACACTAAAAGCCGTAATGGTCTGCGAAAAGAAACCACTCGCCTCCGCGGTGACCGTGAACACACCAGCAGGTAACGAGAGCACATAGGTACCGGATGTCGTTTCACTGGAAAAGACACCCCAGCTGCCGGCAGCTGTCACCGTAGCCGTAAGCGGCACGCTCGTGTCAACAGCAGTCACCGTGCCGCTGATTGTGCGCATCGGCTCCGCAAGATGCACAAACGTCGCCATCGAAGCCCGTGCAAACTCACGGAAATAATCACCGTTGAGAGTGCTGAGACGATCATTGACCGTGTGATAGTTAGGGTTCCAGTCACGTGGTTCAGCAGCGACCTCAGAGGGATTGTAGTAATCCTCAATCAGCAACAACGCTGCATACCCCCGGTCCCAGAAGCGCGAGTGGTCGGAGAATCGTGTGCCATTCTCCACAATCTGCGGCGCCAGGTCCAGGGAATACGCCTGGACAACCGAAGCAAATAACGCTGCCAGTCGGTCAGAATCATCCTCAACAGCCGGTAGGTGAGTGTGAAGGTCAATATCGGGTCCCTCCACCGCATCCCAAGCGACCATATCGAGATTGAGCACTCCGATAATATGCTCCTGTGCTGCAGCCACAGCAGCGGCGTAATAATAGCTACCGTACATGCCCTGCTCCTCACCAGTGAAAAAGGCGAAACGAATAGTGAAGGCGAAATCCGTATCGGCGAGAAGTTCGGCAACCTGGAGCAGAGCGGCGCAACCGCTAGCATTATCATCCGCGCCAGGAGCGGGGTTGTGAGGTGAAGTAACGGAGCGGGAATCCAAATGCGCTGTGAGCAAGACGATACGCTCCGGCGTAACACGACCCGGTTTTTCGGCAATGACGTTACGCAACGAGTAACCGCTGAGTGTGTAACGATGATAATTCACACTGTAACCCAACGCTTGCAGTCGCTCATAGACGTACTGGGTAGCTCTGGCAACCGGGGTACCACTATAGGTGTAGCGCGTAAGCAAACGATAGGGAACGCCTCCCACAGGAATATCCCGCTCGCCGCTCAGACCTCCGACCTCGGTGAGCAAGGTTGTGTGGGTGATCTGGGCAATCAGATTTGCTACCAGCGGGTCGTAGGGGATGGTGGTCGGAATCGCGCCGGTCATGGGAAAACTGAGTGCAATGGGGTCTGGACCCAGGCGGGAGAACCGCGCACCAAGCGCTTCCAGGTCTGCCAGAGCGCTGTCTGAACGCAATCGAATCACCACCTGGCGATCATCGGCGTAAAGCAGCCTCAGTACAGAAGTGCTACTGCGTTCTCTCAGAGATGAAGCGTCACTCTCTACCAGATAGTAGATAGCGCCACGGGCGTCCGTATCGAGGATGGTGATGCGCGCTCCTGTCGCGCGCGCAAGGCGTTGCTGCTCCGGTGCAAGGACCGCGAGCAAAACCATGTGTCCCTGTGAATCCGCCAGGAGAGCGTGCGCAGGCACATCGAGCGCTGCCAACTGCTCCAGGAGACCTGCAGAGGGAACCTCTATTCTCAGCAGCGCCGGAGGTTCTGGGGCCAACATCAGCGCGGGTAGCACCGCAAAAGCGCCCGCCAAGATCAGGCTCACCGCCATAATCACGAAAATCCGCCCAAAAGCGTTCATGATCGTTCTCCAAAAGTTGAAGTTCTCGCGTTACGCTCGCACCCCGCGACCTCTACGGGATTTTGCAGTGCACGAAGTTCGCGTTGGCTTCGAAAGGATATGTGTAGGTCGCGGTGCGCCCCTCCTTTTTCGCCACGATAATGAAATTATGCTTGCCGGCGCGCGCCGGACTGCAGTAACATACCCGATAGCGCTGGTTCTCCTGATGCCACTGCGCGAAGTGCTGCTCCAAATCCCGCATCGAAGCACCCATCTTTTTAGCGCCATCGCGCCCAATGGCATTCATGATCTTTTCATCAATCTCTGGTCCAATACCTATAGCGAAAAACGAAAGATGGGATGCCTTGATGCGCTCCGCGACCGTTTCCCAAGCAGGATAATCCACCCCATCTACGCCTGCCCGGTGATGAAAATCTGAGATGACAACCAACCGCGCCCCGTAGGTCTCCTTACCCACTCTCTTTTCCAGATCGTCCATAGCCTTCATCACTGCACCGTGAAGATTTGATGAACAATCCCGCATACAAGCCTCATTAATCCCCTTGATAGCGCCGTCCAATGCGGGCAGGGAATTGGTATAGGTGATGATCTCAAGTATATCGCGAGAACCATCGAAGGTAAAGACTGCAAATTGGTTATTTTGGGGGCTTGTGTTGGCTACTGATGTAGAGCTGATAAACTGCCAGGCGACCTGCCGAAGACTATCCAGATTCATCGAATTAACGATACCCCCGCTGACATCGAGCAAAAGCAACGTGGTGGCATACGCATCGAAGAAATGTGCGGGACCAGTGGCAGCTTCGTACTGGCTGATTTCCTCATCATCCTCTTTATACTGGAAATCGGTCACATCACGCACCACTGCACCTTCAGCATTAATCAAGCGAAAATCAAAACAGAGTTTGCCTGTTGCGGCATCGAGAACGCTCGCTTCATTGAGGATCGCGAAAGTCATCTGCGATCCGGCACCCTCACATCCGGTCAAGGGTAAGATCACGAGAATGATGAAAGTCAATAGGGACACAGACACACGCAGATTGAGATGCATCGTAAGATCCCCCAAATTGCTTGCTCAGTATCACAAAGCCAGAAGCTCAGAGCGCAGATTCGAACCTGGGATGAGCGATGTAACGCAGAAGGAGAAGATTCACAGGTGTAGTTTACATCACTTTTTGTCGCGATGCAAACCCGATTTGGAGTATACAATAAATGACTGATGAAAATTAACAGTGGTTCTGCTACACCGAGAGAGTCTCTTGTGAAGGTATTGGGGCACGGTCCGTACGCCCGGATGCATCCCTCAGGGAAACTAGAGGGAGCAGCCAATCAGGTACTGGCTGAATGCTGGTATAATCACGGCTATATGCTATCGGACACACAAAAACCTGATCTTTATGACCTGAACCGTGAAGCGCTGGGAGAGCTACTGGCGCGCTGGGGTGCGCCACGCTCTCTGACGCTAGAGTTATGGCATGCACTCTACCGTCAACGGGTGGCGAGTTTCGAAGCACTGCCGCTGCCGGAGGCGCTCTGCGCGCAGCTGGCAGCGGAGGTGCGGTGGCATATTCCCCATGTGGTAGGGCGCCTGGAAGCGCCTGATGGAGCAACACGCAAAGACCTGCTCGAGCTCGCTGATAGGCAACACATAGAGGTAGTATTGTTGCGTTACCGGCAGCGGCGCAGCGCGTGTATCTCCACACAGGTAGGCTGCGCCTGTGGCTGTGTCTTCTGCGCCACGGGGGGAATGGGCTTCGTGCGACAGCTCACGCCGGGGGAGATTGTGGCGCAAGTGTTGCACTTCCAACGAGAGCTTGCCGCGCAGGGAGAGAGCCTCAGTAATCTGGTACTGATGGGAATGGGAGAGCCATTCCTTAACTATGATGCCACAGTCGCCGCGCTGCGACAGTTACTCGACCCGCAGGGGATGGGATTCCCGCCGCGACGCATCACGGTAAGCACCGCAGGCATTGTGCCCGGCATTGAGCGTTTTGCGGTAGAGGGGTTGGGCGTCAATCTGGCAATTTCACTCCACGCCGCCACCGATGCGCTACGGGAACAGCTGATGCCGATCAACCGGCGCTATCCTCTCGGGATGCTCTTCGAAGCAGCGCGCGCCTACGCAGGACACACCGGTCGCCGGGTGATGCTGGAATGGGCACTGATTGCTGGGGTCAATGACAGCCCCACCCAAGCCGAAGCGCTGGTAACACTGGTAGAAGGACTCCCTGCACACATCAACCTTATCCTCTTGAATCCAACGCCTGGCTACGCCGAGCAACCTGCAACACCCTCAGCCGTAGAAGCCTTCATTGCCGTACTGGATGCCGCTGGGATTCCGCATACGATGCGGCAGCGACGAGGTGGCGCCATCGCTGCAGGCTGCGGGCAGCTGCGGGCGCAAGCCAAATGAACCGCACTACTCCGCCTCCAAAATTACATCCTCGCGCCTTTGTAGGAACTTCGCCAGCGCATTGATGGTCAGCACATTGATCCCAACGCCATAAAGCAGCGCCACGGGGATCGTGATCCACAATGCCGGACGCCACAACACGTAGGGCAGCGCAATCAACAATCCAACCGGAGGTAGTGAGGCAATCCACGCCAACATTGACCACATATTCCCACCCTGTCGTTGATTGTTGAACTTAAGCTGCATGCGGTAGGGACCGATGATGGAAGCCAGTTGATAAGCGGGGATACTGCTCAGTTGCAGCACTAGTGCTGCCGTCATGCCCAGTAGAAGCAGAATCCACTGCCCGTTGATGACAGCTATCACCAATGAGACGACCAGTACCTGTAGCAAGGCAAAAATGGAGGTCACTAACGCCGAAGAGAGCAGAATATAGCGCCTATCGATTCCCGAGAGCATCAAGGTGCTAAAACCCTCGCGATCAATAACCCCGAAGTAATTGCCCAGCAAACCGGAATTCGCCATAAGATTAAGGAGCACAATCAGAAAACCCCATGTGCCAAGGGCAAAAATGGACTGCATATCAGGAGGCATCTCCGATTCCGACATCGTGAAGGAGGAGAAGCTCAGCGCCACAATCATGACTATGGAAGAGAAGAGCAAGCGGCGGGGAATGGGATTGCGGGTCAGATGAACCCAATCCTTATGGAAGAGCGCCCAGAATGCCTCGGGACCGGGCAACGCAATCCCGAGCCGCCGGCTACGCACGCGCTGAGCGCCCAGGGTTAAAGCTGCACCATCCATCAACCGGCGGGTGACACCTGCATGCAACCAGAGCAAACCCCCAACCGCCAGGAAAGAGAGTGGCAGAAAGAAGAGCACACCTGCCCAATCCCCTTTCACCACCATACCCATACCGGCAGTCGCCCAACCGGGCGGTAACCAAAGTAGCCAGCGCGAAGGGCGCAGGATCTCCACAGCCGCACTGAAGTTGGGAACACCCTCCAGAGAAGTGATCAGCGGCATCAAAAAATCGGGTGGAGTATCCATACGATTCACGTAGAACTGCACGGCGTATTGCCCTAGCCACAACGCAATGAAAGGCAGAGTCAGCAAAGTCATGGCAATAGCGCGCAACCGCCGGTCACCGGAGACCAGGTCAAAGAGGTCCTCCATAATGCGACCACTTAGCGTGAGCAAAGCAAAGAGCGGCAGCACCCCAATCAGAATCAATGGGAACGCCAGGGGAGCATGCCATGCCAATCCAACAACCTCACCCAAAAGCAAGGGTACTGTCCAAAGCCCGGTCAGGCTCAGGAGCGACATAAGCGTACTGCCTGCAATAAGTCCACGGAAACTCACCGGGTAAATGAACAGGCGCGACATCTCGAAGCGTTCCACCATCTGGGAACTCTGTGAAGCCGGCAGTAACAGCCACAGAAGCAATAGAAACGTATTCCCCACCATCGCCATTTCCAGCGCTGCCCCAGGAGAGAGTAGCGCCAAACCCACTGCCACACCAATCCCCATAGCGATGAAGAAGGGCAGTGTAAAGACCAGCTGCACGAGGGTCAACACCAAACGCAACATTTGCGCTCGGTCCGCAAAGCGTCGACTGCGGAACATGGCACGGGTGAGCCGCCACTGCAACCAGAAAAGCGTCTTGACCTCAGCGAAAATCCCCATCGCTAAAGTGTCCCCTCCGTTCCGGTAAGCCAACCGAGCAAGGCGCCATCCTCTTCCTCACCGCCCACGATGCGGACAAAGACGTCCTCCAGCGAGGCAGACTCCGACAAGCCCGCGCGCGCGCGCAAATCGGCAACGCCGCCGACGGTAAGCAGCTGCCCCTTATGGATGATGCCCACCTCATCGCAGAAACGCTCCGCCAACTCCATCACGTGGGTAGAGAAGAAAATGGTCGTACCACGTCGCTGCACCATATCGCGGAGCACTTCCTTGAGCGCCTTGGTCGCGATAGGATCAATGCTCTGGAAAGGCTCATCCAGAAAGAGAATTTCGGGCGTGTGAATTAGGGCACACGCCAAAGCCGCCTTCTTGCGCATTCCCTGCGAATAATCAAGAATCAGCTTGTCTGCGCTATCTGCCAACCCCAGCAGCTCCAGCAACGAAGGGACACGCCGGGCAAGCTCCGCAGAGGGTAAACCGTAGAGCCTCCCCACGAGTTCAAGTTGCTCCACAACGGTCAACCGCTCATAAAGTCCCAATTCTTCGGGCGCCACACCAATGCGGCGCTTTACCTCCAGGGATTGCGCGCGGATGTCAAAGCCCCCCACCCGCGCCGTGCCCTCAGTGGGGGGAGCATACCAGTCAACATGCGAATTGTAGTAGATTTGCCCGCGCCATTGGGACCGAGGAAGCCAAAAATGATCCCACGCGGTACGGTGAGGTTCAAGCGGTTGACGGCGATTAAGCCGTTGTAACGCCGGGTGAGCTGTGCGGTTTCGATAGCTGGAATAGTGTCCATTTCATCCCCTGTTCAAACCAGACAATCAGACGTGCAAATCGGAGGCCTCAAGCGTCGCCACGGTTTCACGGACTAGTATGTTTCGCCGTGAATATTCCGCCAGCAGGTCGGCATAACAGGCAGCATCACGACCGATGTTTTCCGGTGGGCAGATGCCTCGCTGGGCGAATTGCCCCCGCAACACCTGCCGGGCAATGATGGCAGCAGTGTAGCCCGTCGTGCGCGCCATCGAAGTCGTCTGGGTTATCACGTCGTAATGGTCCAATAACTCATAAGTATAACGGAACTGCCGCCCCTTTTGTTCGCCTTCAAGGATCACTTGCATGACCGTGAAATCTTGCTCTCCTGCCTGTAGCTGCCAGCGTTCGAAGAGCAACCTGGAGGTCAATGCGATTGGGCGCACTGAGATTCCCTCAACCTCCACTGAAGTCTTGTCAAAAAGCCCCGTCTCGCGGAACACGCGCATCAATTCGGCGTGACCGGGATAACGCAAGGTCTTCTCCTTCATAAAGGGCGCGGTTAGCGTGCGTTGCAGAGTACGTAATCCGTCGGTATTAAAGGCTTCCAACGTCCCAATGCCGGGAAAATCCAGCAACTCCGGGTCAGAAAGCGCCGGACGCACCACCTCACGCCCGTATTCGACAAAGCGCGCCGGGCGGGTATATTCCTCAAGTACGTCAATCGGCGAAAAGACCGCCTTGTACTCATAGGGCCATTGGCGCACCTGCGGAAGTCCGCCGACATAGCAAACATATCGTTCCAGGCGTTCAAGCACGCTTGCCACATGTCCGGCAAGGATGTTGCACAAACCCGGTGCAACGCCACAATCCACCACCGCGGTGACACCGTGGTCCCGCGCCAATCCATCCAGCAAAAAAGGGTCTTCCTCAAAGAAGGAAATATCCACCGCGTGCTTTCCGGCAGCGATAACGGTTCGCAACGTCTCGAAACCCATAAAGCCCGGCACCGCGCAGATAACCAGGTCCGCATCGGCGATCAATGCAGGCACGCCTCTGGAATCTCGCAGGTCAGCGTGGAGTGTTTGCACTTGCGGGACACCTTCCAAAGCAACCAATGCCATCAGATTGTTATCAACAGCGGTGATAGTAAGCCCGCCATCTTGCGCCAGGTCCTTGACCATCGCCTGCCCTACCCGACCCACACCCAAGACTATGACGTGCATCATTCCCCCCTTCATGAACACCTTGTGAACGGTTCACTGTGCGAGACTCTCGTGCTACGACATCCCAATTATAGCGCATAGAGCGCATTTGAGCAGTCCCTTCATTTTCCCGGCAGGGGCTTAAGTTGGGGGTATGTTTCATCTTTGGGGAAAAAGTAAGCCGATTGTCATACAAAAGAATCCTCTTTAATTGATTTTTGCGACGGGACTGCGTCCCGCCGCAAAAATCAACTCTCTCCCGCGCTCCGTAGGGACGGTTGAGATTTTCGCCCCTCCCTGAAATGCCCCCCTTAAGGAGGGTTGGACCGTAAAGTTTACGATTACGACCGAAACGTGACCATAACGTAATCAAAGACGCCCACCATGCAGTAAAACCGTATCCGTAAAAACAACGATTACGATTGCACCTGTCGCCTGCGCTTTTAGGACGCTTGATAGCCTTCCGCAGCGTAACCGTTACCTTAATGATTACGTTTTTCCCGCACTCGCCAGGTTTGCCCTCCCGGGCTATGATAGCGTTGTCCGACGTCATCATAACTGGAAAGGAGAACAAACCATGGCGAGTCTCTCTATTGTAACACGGCTTTGGCCCCGTGCTTTGGGGTGTAAAACGGCGCCTCTGGCACGGCTGCGAGGCACTGACAGTGTCTCACCTACCAATCTGCAGCAATTAGCGCAATGGCCGTTGCCACGTTTACCGCGTTTTGTGCGCGAGTCGCCGGTCGCCCTGCGTTATTTGCGGTTGTTAGGCCCCTTGGATTGGGGTAACTTCCCTGAGCGTCCACTGGATAGTTACCGCTATTGTCCGCCCGTGCCCTATGCGCCCTTTGTCGCCGCCTGTCTGGTAAAACTGGAGGAGCAATTGCCGCACATGACTGATTTGCGAGACTACTTGTGCGAACATCCGGCCCTGGTATGGGTCTTGGGCTTCCCCTGTATTCCCTCCCGCTGTTTCCCGTGGGGTTTCGATGTGGATGCCAGTCTCCCCACCGCCCGGCACTTCACGCGGATGCTCCGCACATTGTCTAACGCGGCTTTGCAATGGCTCTTAGACGACACCGTGCAGTTGCTGCAGGATGAGTTACGCCATGTCGCGCCCGATTTGGGACAGGCGATCTCCCTGGACACCAAACATATCCTGGCGTGGGTCAAAGAAAACAATCCTAAAGCCTATGTCACGGCCCGCTTTGACAAGAGCACGCAACCCACTGGCGATCCCGACTGTAAGTTGGGCTGCAAGCGCAAGCGCAATCAGCGCAGCCGCGGTGAAAAACCAGGAACCTGCAACGAACCCGCTACGCCACGCACTAACCCTCGTTCGCCACAAGGCGTACCTGTGGGTGAATATTACTGGGGCTATGCTTCGGGTGTCGTTGCGACCAAGGTGTGCGGCTGGGCCGAGATTGTGCTAGCTGAACTCACGCAAACTTTTGATGCCTCGGATGCCAGCTATTTTCAGCCCTTGATGGATGCGGCAGAGCGTCGCCTGGGTTTTGCCCCACGTTTTGGCGCCTTTGATGCCGGATTTGATGCCTGGTACGTCTACGAGCGCTTCCAGCGGGCGGATGAACCCTGGCAATCCGCCTTTGCGGCTGTGCCGTGGGCCAAACGCGGTCCCAAACGCACCTTCAATGCCGACGGACTGCCCTTGTGTGAGGCGGGGCTGGCCATGCCCCTCAAGCACGTCTTTATGTGTCGCACAACCTTACTGCCGCATGAGCGGGGTCGCTACGTCTGCCCACTACAGTATCCCATCCTCACTGCGGAGGTCTGTCCCATTGGCCACCGACATTGGGCTAAAGGTGGCTGCGTCACCACCCTGGCTACCAGTATCGGTGCCCGTCTTCGCCATCAGATTGACCGCACTAGCGAACTGTACAAGACTGTTTACAAACAGCGGACAGCCACAGAACGCATCAACAGTCAGGCTGTCGCCTTAGGCATCGAACGTCCCAAATTGCGCAATCAGCAAGCAATTACCAATCAAAATACCCTCATCTACGTGTTGATCAACCTGCGCGCGCTGCATCGCGTGCGCAACAGGCATACCCGTAGCTCGTAGTGAGCACTGTAGGCAACATTAAGCGACGTCGGACACGGCCTCTTGACCCCAAGAGGCCGTTTTTGTTGTCTGGACTTGTGAAGGTGCAATGATTACGCATCTTTTAGCCGCGTAAGGCTCCAAAGGGTTATCCGAGCCATACAAACGTAATCATTTCTCGATGCGGGTGGTTCGTGGCGTATTCGTATCGTAACCGTAAAAATACGGTCCGACCCTCCTTAAGTTGTTGAAACTTGATCTCATAGTAGAATAGAACCATGTTTCCCACACCGGTAACTGACGCTGTGACGACTCCCCTCCAAACCCTGGAAGGCACACTTGAACGCGTCACCTTCCAGAATGAAGAAAATGGCTATACCATCGCCAAACTCGTCCCTCGCGGCAAAGCTTATGAAGTCACCGTTGTCGGCACACTGACCGGGGTAAGCGTAGGCGAATCCCTACGATTGCGCGGCGTGTGGACCGAACATCCCCGCTATGGAAAGCAATTCCAGGTGCGAGATTACTCGGTGCTGCTTCCCGCCACCCTGGAAGGGCTGCGCAAGTACCTGGGAAGTGGCTTAATTCGTGGCATCGGACCGGTGAATGCGCGGCGCATTGTAGATACTTTCGGGCTACACACTCTCGAAGTGATTGAGCATGATATCAACCGCCTGCGAGAAGTCCCCGGTATCGGCGAGAAACGCACCGCCAGTGTTGCCGTCGCCTGGGAAGAGCAGAAACAAATTAAAGAAATCATGCTCTTTCTACAGAGCCATGGTGTAAGCACGGGACTGGCAGTAAAAATCTTCAAGCAATATGGCGATGAAGCCATCGCCATCGTACAAGAGAACCCCTATCGCCTCGCGAAGGATATCTGGGGCATTGGCTTCAAGACTGCCGACAAGGTTGCCCAACAGATGGGCATCGCGCATGATGCCCCGCAGCGTATCGAGGCAGGGCTGCGCTATGTCCTCGGCACATTCAGTGATGAGGGGCATTGCTTTGCCACCCGCCTACAGCTGCTCGATGCTGCGAAGCAGATGCTAGAAGTGCCCATCGCCGCGTGCGAGTCGGCGCTCAACAGTCTACTTCAGCAGGAAGAACTGCGCGCCGAAGATGAAGCCATCTACCTGCCACCCTTCTTTCAAGCTGAAAGCAGCGTTGCCGCGAAGTTACGCTTGCTCCTAAACAGCGCCCGCGACCGGTTGGGTGATTTCACCACATTGGACTGGGAGCGCGCCTTCACCTGGTTGGACGCGCATAATGACGTCCCAACCGGGTTGGGGTTCAAGTTGGTGGAAGCGCAACGTCGGGCAGTACAGATGGCGCTCACGGAGAAGGTCGCTATCCTCACGGGTGGACCGGGGACCGGTAAAACGACCATCACTCGTGCCGTCATCCAGCTCCTCCAATCCAAAGGGCACTCGGTGCTGCTAGCGGCGCCCACGGGGCGCGCTGCCAAGCGCTTGAGCGAACTCACAGGACTGGAGGCGAAGACATTGCACCGCTTGCTGGAATACAAACCCGCACAGGGCAACCGCTTCCTCCGCGACCAGGAAAACCCGCTGGATGCCGATCTCGTCATCGTGGATGAGGCCTCGATGATCGATATTCTGCTCATCAACCACCTGCTTCAAGCTATAGAAGCGGGTAGTCACCTGCTGTTGGTGGGCGATAGGGATCAGTTACCCTCGGTCGGACCAGGCAACGTGCTCCAGGACCTCATCGTCAGCAATGTCTTACCGGTCACCCGACTGGAAACCATCTTCCGCCAGGCAGATGATAGTTTCATCATTGTCAACGCCCATCGCATCAACCACGGAGAGTTGCCTCTCTTCCCATCAGAAGCGCGCGATTTCTTCCTGTTCCGTCAGGAAGATCCGGAACAAGCCGCAGCGCTGGTGTTGGATATTGTCGCCCATCGCATTCCGGCGAAGTTCGGATTGGATGCAGAGCGCGATGTGCAGGTGTTAAGCCCCATGCACCGGGGTCCGGTAGGGGTGTCAGCGCTCAACCGGGAGTTGCAGACCGTGCTAAATCCACCCTCAACCGACAAAACTCAGATCACCCACGGAGCGCGCATTCTGCGCACCGGCGACCGAGTCATGCAGATTCAGAACGATTACGAACGCCAGGTTTTCAACGGTGACATGGGGCATATCACCGCTATTGACCTCGAAGATCAAACCGTGACGATCGCCTTCGATGACACGGTCGCGCTCTACGAATTCACCGAACTGGACGCCATTATGCATGCCTATGCGGTCAGCATCCACAAAGCCCAAGGCTCCGAGTTCCCTGCTATAGTGCTGCCGCTGCTCACCCAACACTACCTGATGTTACAGCGCAACCTGCTCTATACGGGAGTCACCCGCGCCCGTTCTTTGGTAGTGCTGGTAGGAGGAATGCGTGCGATTGCCATCGCGGTACATAACGACAAAATCGCCAGGCGCAACACCCGCCTGGCGCAACGGCTACAAGCGCCAGGGAGACGAGCGCTCAAGGTCAATCCATCCAACACAGTTTTGGACAGAATCGTTTAGCCAAAGGCAATTCGCCCAAGGAAAGTTCACATGGCAAAACGCACGTTCCGGGATTCTCATCATCTGGCGCCTGAGCGACTGCCAACCGACAAAGTGCGTGCAGTCAGCAATCTCATAGAAAGCGTAGGCAAACCAGAATTCAAGGAGCTTGCCGAGCAAGAAGTCTCAGACGCCCTGAAGCAGCTTCAGGGCGAATTCCAGGCGATGCTCAACGTCATGACCGATCTGTTGATCGTGTTGGACGCAGATGGGCGCTACCTGGAGATCAGGGGACCGGCAAAACTACTGCAACGACCGGCGGAAGAACTCCTGGGGCACACCATCCACGAGATGTTGCCACCCGATGTGGCAGAACAATCCCTCAACGCCATTCATGAAAGCCTGGAACAACACCAACTCGTCACCATCGAATACAGCCTCACTGTGCCTTCACGAACATGGTTCGAGGCGCGAGTCTTCCCCATTGATGAACAACGGGTACTCTCATCAATTCGCAACATCACTCCCAGTAAGCTGGCTGAGTTGGAAATCGCGCGCTATGCGGAACGTCTGCGCACCCTTCACGAGATTGACCAATCCATTCTGGCAGCGCGCTCACCTTCGACCATTGCCCTGGCAGCGTTGGGGCGACTGCGGCGTCTGACCGGATGCCAGCGGGTCACGGCTCTGGAAGTCGATAGTCAGGGCAACGTCGCAGTGTTAGGGGTAGAAGCCGAGCAGGAATTCAGCACCGCAATGCAACAACGGGTGGCAGTCATCAACCAGGAAATTCTGAAGCAAGGACGCCCTGCTGGTGTCGAAGACTTAACCGCACTCAGCCAGCGGTCGCCGATGATGGAGCTGCTCTTCCAGGATGGCACACGCGCCTTTGTAGTCATCCCGATGCTAGTACACCAGGAATTGACTGGCGCACTGCTGCTGGAAGCAACATCCCCACACGCCTTCAGGACCGAAGATGTGGATGCGGCGTTGGAAGTGGCATCATTGCTAGCAGTTGCCATCCGGCAGGCGCGACTACATACAGCTATCGAGCAACGGGCTGAGCAGTTGGCGCGCGCCACGCAGCTGGCGCAGGAAGCTCTTAGTAACGCGCAGACGGCGAATCGCGCCAAAAGCGTATTCCTGGCAAACATCAGCCATGAATTGCGCACACCACTCAACGTGATCCTGGGTTTTACACAACTTATGACCCAACAAGCCGATCTCAACGCCGAGCAACGCGAGAACCTGACGATTATTGAACGTAGTGGCGAGCATTTGCTCAGCCTGATCAACAATGTTCAGGAGCTTTCGAAAATCGAAGCAGGGCGCGCGCCCCTCCAAGAAGAGAATTTCGATCTGCACCAAATGCTCTTCGAACTGGAAGAAATGTTTCAGCAACGCGCCAAGAAACAGAATCTCAGTCTGGTCTTTGAATGGAGCCGGGACGTGCCACGTTTCTTACGTCTGGACCAGAGGAAATTGCGTCAAATTCTGATCAACTTACTTGATAACGCCATCAAGTTCACATCTTGTGGGCGCGTTATCACGCGGGTTGCTAACGCCATTCATCAGATTGGCGATGCGAGTAGTTTCCTGCGCTTCGAGGTGCAAGATACAGGTCCCGGAATCGCCCCGGAAGAACAAAACGCCGTCTTTGCCCCCTTCTGGCGGACGGAAGCAGTAGCCTCACTTCCAGGGACGGGTCTGGGCTTGGCCATCAGCCAGCAGCTTGCGCAGCTCCTGGGCAGCGAAATCACACTAAAAAGCGAGCTGGGAAAGGGATGTCTATTCTCATTTGATGTGCGTTACACACCCGTGTCAACGCCCGGAGGACCCGGGGAGGCAATCTTCGAAGTGCAGCTAGCCGGTCTGGAGCGAGAGGTGCTGGCGGTACAGCCCGATGAACCTGTCTACCGTATCCTAATCGCAGATGACGAGGAGTTATCACGCAAGCTGCTCATCAAGGTATTAGCGCCTTTGGGAATGGAACTCCGCGAAGTTGCCAACGGCGCCGAAGCGCTCGAACTCTGGCAAAACTGGCAACCCCATCTCATCTTCATGGATGTGAGAATGCCGGTGATGGATGGACACCAGCTGGTAAAACATATCCGTCAGACCGGTGGAGATCAGAAGACGCTCATCATCGCCCTTACCGCAGCCGCCTTTGAAGAGGATCGTATTACACTCCTAAACGAGAGTTGCAACGACTTCATCCGCAAGCCGTTTCGAAAAACCGAAATCTACGAGAAACTGGCGCAGCATCTCAAGCTGCGGCTGGTCTACGCCGAGCCAACGCTTTTATCTCCTCCTTTGAGCATTGCAACAGCTGAAGACGAGACAAAAGCCTGGATACAAGCGTTATCGGCGCAACCAGAAGAGTGGCGCAAGACCCTGCGCTCCGCCACCATCAATGCCGATGTCCACCTCATTCTGGAGTGCATTGAACAAATCAGCGCGACCGAACCCGCATTGGCACAACACCTGCGGCGGTTCGCGCATGAGTATGATCATGACGCCATTCTTGGCCTACTGCAGTAAAGGAGCCTTATGCGAGAACAAGCCAACATCCTGATTGTAGATGATACCCCTGAGAACTTGCGGTTGCTCTCCAATATGCTGGCAGCTGCCGGCTACAAAGTACGTGCAGTGACGAGCGGCGCGCGCGCGCTCACCGCCATTGCGGCCTCTCTACCCGACCTGGTGCTTCTCGATATCATGATGCCAGAAATGAACGGCTATCAGGTCTGTCAGCGTCTCAAAGACAACGAGCAGACCCGTGATATTCCCATCATCTTCCTGAGTGCACTTGATGAGACTGAGGACAAACTGCGCGCCTTTAGTGTGGGCGGTGTAGATTACGTCACCAAACCCTTCCAATTGCCGGAAATCATTGCCCGAGTGGAAGCGCATGTGGGATTACGCAGACTCCAACAGCAACTTGAATCTGCCAATACCGAATTAGTGGAACGCCTTGAAACGCTAAACAGACTCAATGCCGAACTGCAAGCACGCAATGAAGAGCTCGACGCCTTCGCTCACACCGTTGCCCACGACCTGCGTAACCCGCTGAACATCATCTTGGGGTATGGGGAGCTGCTGGCGAATCGGGTGCCGCTCAACGAAGTTGGCTCTCAAGCTGTAGAAGGGCTGCAAAGGTCAGCCGCCAAAATGGCGGATATCATCAACGCCTTGCTCATCCTGGCAGGGGTGCGTAAACAACCCATGCCTAAACTCAATCCCGTGAACATGGATACCATCATAGCGGATGCTCTGATGCGCTTAACGCCAATCATCGAAAGGCTACATGCGGAAATTGACCAACCTGAGAGCTGGCCCACGGTGTGGAGCTATGCACCCTGGCTTGAAGAGGTATGGGTGAACTTCATAGACAATGCGCTCAAATATGGGGGACAACCGCCACGGGTGGAGCTCGGGGCGAAAACGCTTCCTGATGGTCGATTACGGTTTTGGGTGAAAGATAATGGTCCAGGAATCACAGCCGAACAGCAGACCCATCTGTTTGTGCCATTTCAGCGATTGGGAAGCGTTCGCGTGGAAGGGCACGGGCTCGGTCTTTCCATCGTGCACCGCATCGTGGAGCGCCTCGGCGGGGAAACAGGTGTCGAAAGCCAACCCAATCAGGGCAGCATCTTCTCCTTCACATTACCCAGATACGAAGCCGGAGAACTAGCTTCACAACCGGCATATTGGGGGCTAGAAGAGCTCTAAACGAAATCGCAAACTTCCGGTATAGGGGGTATGATGACAGCAGAAAACATCTTGAGCCTCATTCCCGGCTACATTTTCGCGTCAGGATCAGCTGCGCTAGCGCAATTCATGATTCTCTTCGGCCCGTTGCTGATTCTGACCTTTCTACTCAATGCGCTGGCGCGCTCTATAGGTAGAACCTGCATCGGATTGCTCAAGCCCTCACTGTTCTTGCTGACGCTAGGATGGTTGGGAACAACGGTACACGAATTGGGGCATGTGGTATTCGCGCTGCTCTTTTTCCGAAAAATCAAGGAAGTGAAATGGTTCAGCCTGGATCCGTGGAATCCCGTTCAGGGGTACGTACTGTATGAACGCAAGGGCAACCTCTTGCAGAAATTCGGCGATTTCTTCATCGGATTGGGACCCTTACTGGTTGGAGCAGTCATCATCTACATAGCTGCTTGGGGATTGCTGGGCAGCGGCACCTTCGCGGGGATGGACCAAACTCCCCTCACGGGCGACACCTTCACACTGCGCACGGTTGGGCTTCTGATTCAAAGAATTTTCAACAGCGCGGGCGCAGCCCTGCGCGGCGTCTTCACCGGTGCAAACCACACGCCGGCGGCAGTGTTCGCGTTTCTTTATGTCACTTTGAGCATTAGCAGTGCGATGACGTTGAGCACAGCAGACATTTTTATCGTGAGAAGTGGCTTCGTTGTATTGCTGATTGGAATCTTCCTGTTCAACCTGGTAACCTTCTGGTCGGGGAACTACATTGATTTGTTCATTGGTTGGATCGCACCCTATTACGATATGTTCTACGGCGTGTTGATTTTCGGGCTGATCATCACGTCTGTGCTATGGCTATTGTTGCTGCCGGTCTCCGTCTTGGTGTCAGACAATCGCGCATTCCGCAAAAGCTAAGCAGACGAAATACGCTCTCAATCCAAGAGCGCCTGAAGGATGCGGGTAGTATCCATTACCTGCTCACTCAAACGCTGAGCAATAAACTTGTGAAAGATGGCAGCCAGCGCTGGATCCTCCCGTTCCATGCGTAAGAGGGCATTACGGGCAAGGTAATAGACCGTGCCAGGTTCCTCAACTACCACAGAGGCAGTCGCATCATTGCCCAGGTACAGCCCCAGCTCACCCACAATCGCGCCAGCTTGCACCTTGCGCACTCGGCGCGACCGCCCCTCGCCATCCAGAATTTCCACAGACAGCGTCCCCGTTTCAAGAAAGTACATGCCCTGCGCCGGTTCCCCCGCCTGGATCAGGATCATCCCCGCTGCCAAATCTTGACGCTCCAGATATGCTGAAAGGTCACTCACCAGTTGGCATGGTGGTTCTGGTTGATGTGATTCACTCTCCGCCATGAAATCCAGCAACGCCATAAAACGTCCAGAACGCGGCAGAAAGTCCTCCAGTTGCTGCTTTGCCGTCCGCGCTCGCGCTGCCAACCCCACATCGTGGAAAATAGCAATCAGGCGGTCTTCACACCATTCCAAGCCGTGGTCAAGGTCCGGAAAAATACGCCAATGGTCCCCAGAATCTCCCTTGAAAACATCGCGCCGAAATTGACGCTGGCAGCGCGGATTGAGGTGCGTGACAACCAGGGTCAAGTCGTGAGTCTGCGCCAGCTGCACCAGACGGGTAAAGACCAATACTGCTGACGCATCCAGACCTGTTACCTGGCGGAAATCCAGTACGATGAAATGCGGTTGGGCGCGCGCCGTATTGGCAAGACGGGCACGCACCGTTACCAATAAAGTATTGGCTGTACCGAAGAAAACGAAACCTTGCAATTCCAGGATATAGAGCCAATCACATTTCTGGCGCAACAGCTGGCGGTAGAGATGAGGGCGTTCCACAAAGCTCTGATATTCGGCGCCAGAAAGCACGTGCCGGACAACGCCGACCCGGCTGTAATCCACTACAAAGAGCACCACTGCCAGAGCCAGGCCAAGCCCAACACCTTCCAAGACCCCCACCACGTTCATCACCACCAGGATGACAAGGATCATGCCATAGTCAAAACCTGGCAAACGAAAACGTACCTCATAGACCCAGGTGATGAGAAAATCCAGGCCCAAGAAGAGCAATAACCCCCCCAGAAGCGGTGTAGGGAAAAAGGATAGCAGCCTTCCCCCCAGTGTCAGAACCAGCCCACACACCAATGCGAGGAACACACCGACCAGGTGCGTTGCGCCACCCATGCGATACGCCAGCGTCGAATCGGCGAGGACGTGGGCGCCGCCCATACCGCCCCCCGCCCCAGAGAGGAGATTCGCCAAACCGGTGATACGCAACTCGTGATTGAGATCGCTATCGTGGCGTGTGGCAATCTCAATACCGGTGGCGTTGAGCAGCAAATTGACGCTGCTGATGACGCCAATGACCGCCAGGTTGCCAATCTCTCGCCCCAGCGCAGACCAACCCACACGCTCTAACACCGTCCACGGCAACGGATACCAAAGGGCGCCGCGAGTTGCTGCGGGCGCGCTCAAAAGCCAACCAGCAGCCGTTGCCTCGGTAACGGAGACACCCATCAAAGCCAACGCCGCAAAGAACACAAGCGCCCCTACGGCAAGCACTCCCGGAACGGTGAGCGGGTGCTCACTGCGGCGAACGGCAATGAGCAAAACAATGGCGAAAGCCAAACCAGGCAACCAACGCCCCAGCAGCCTGGGATCAACCAGTGGCGCGAGCTGCAAGGCTGAAACCGGAGCCCCGACCATCAATGCCAGCGCGCCAAAGACCAACAACAAGCCCGATCCTCCCAGGAAACCACCGATTACGGGATAAGGGATGTAACGGATCAGATTACCGAGGTTGAAGACGCCCAACAGCAAGAACAAGACCCCAGTGAGGATGGTGCTGAGCGCAATGGTGACCGAGACCGTGAGAAAGACATTTTCCAGTGGCGCATCGGGCAGCATAGTCTGGCTGATATTCGCCGCGACAAGCGCCAACACCACCACAGTGCTATCCTGCACACCTGCGACTAGACCGGGCAAGGAGCTGGTCAAGCCCACGATCAAGCCAACTACGAGAGAGCCTAGAAGCATGATCCCGACACCAGGAAAAACAAATGGCGTTAATGGTCCGGTGAAAATGAGAGCGGCAAAAGCCATGGAGACCGTCACCGCAATGACGCCTGCTATCAGACCCGCTGCCAGAGAAGGCAGCAAAAGCCGGAGTAGGCGGTTCAGAGCCAGAACCACCTTGGATCGAGCGAGGAAATCGGGTGGATGAGGCATCTCTCGGGATCAACCCTGATGCAAGAGGTCTGTCAAACGACGCGCAACCTGAGTGGGAGTTCCTTCCACGAAAATATGCTTGCGCTCACGCGATGGCGCTTGGTCCAACCCGCCAACGACGGTAGGAGAACCGGGGATACCGATAAGCTCAGGGTCAGCATCGAGCATAGCAGCATTCCAAACCGTTAGCTGCTCCGGCGCGAAAGCCCACGGCTTAATGCGGTAATCCATGAAACGTGGTTCGTTTGCCGCGGTCTCCACAGAAAGCACGGCAGGCAAAGGGACCTCTAATATTTCATGCCCTCCCTGAATTTCGCGCCTTCCTCGTACGGTGCGCCGCTCTAGATCAAGAACTACAGTGTTGAGCATGGTCAGCTGTGCCCAACCCAGCCATTCGGCAATGCCTGCCGGCACCTGCCCGGTGGCGCCGTCGGAGGATTCCACACCGCACAGCACCAGATCCGCCCCGCCAAGCTTCTCGATGGCACGAGCGAGCGTATACGTCGTCGCGAGCGTATCCGCGCCGCCAAACGCCCGATCACTGAGCAGGGTGGTGTGATCTGCGCCCATTGCCAGCGCCACACGCAGGAGTGGTTCAAAGAACGACGGACCCATCGAAAGCAGCTCAACATGCGCCCCAAACTCTTCTTTGAGCTGTAACGCAAATTCCACGGCGTTCATGTCTGGCGGGTTGATCTCTGACCGTGCAGAACCACGATCCAGTCGCCAGGTCTCCGGGTCAACGCGAACTTCTTCAGGCTTGGGAACGATTTTCACACAGACGATGATTTGAAGCATGCTCACCTCAACATCCACTTTAGAGCTTCAACTGCTCAAGCAATGCCGGTAATACCTCACGCGCGTCACCGATAACGCAATAGTCTGCGTGTTTGAAGATTTCGGCTCCGGGGTCGTTGTTGATGGCAATCACGGTATCCGCGTCCTGAATACCGACAACGAAGTGGAAGGCGCCACTAACCCCGCAAACAAGTGCAACTTTGGGCCGGCATACAACGCCGGTCTGCCCAATCTGCCGCGCGCGTTCGATGTAGCCCTCATCCACAGGCGGGCGGGTGGCGCCAACCTCGCCTCCGAGTAAGGAGGCGATCTCCCGCAGCGTGTCGAAGTCGCCCTCAACGCCACGCCCACCGACGACCAACACCGGCGCCTGGCTAAGGTCAAGCCCCGACCCTACAACACGCTCGACGACTCGAGTATGCAGCATCTCGGGTGGTAGTCTCACCGGCACAGAGATCACTTTTCCCCGTCGCGAAGGGTCAGGCGCGCGAAGCGGAAAAACTCCCGGGCGGAAGGTAGCCATCTGCGGTCGGTGGTACTGCATCTGCAACAACGCCAACACACCACCACCAAAGCCAGAAACCTCGCTCACCATCACGCCTGTCTCTGGATCGAGACGCAAATCGGTACAGTCAGCATTGAGTCCAGTGCGCAAGCGCACGGCAAGTCGCCCGGCAAGGTCACGCCCGTCGGGCGTCGCGCCGAGCAGGAAAGCGGAGGGTTTCGCCGCCAGCAGCGCCTCGCAGGTCACATGCGTGTAGCCTTCAACACTGAAATTCGCCAACAGCGGATGCTCCGCCAACCGCACCTCATCCGCGCCGTAAGCGAAAGCCGTCTGCACCAAAACCTCCACCTCCGCGCCCGCGAGCAGCGCAACCACAGACCAACCTGCGTCATCTGCCAGTTCCCGCGCCTTGCCCAGCAGTTCTAGCGAGACCGGCTTCAACACACCCTCATGCTGTTCAAGGAAGACCCAGATCGTGTTGATTGCTTCTTCGACGCCATAGAGTGATTTGACCAAGTTGACCTCCAGCTAGATTGTAAGCGCCACAATCTCCGCGATATCTTTCACTGTCAGCGCCATCTTGCGCGCCTTGACGCTATCCTCCAGGCAAACGATGCAATACGGGCAAGCAGTTACCATGATCGGCGTACCCACAGTTGGCGCAAGAGCTGCCTGCGCCTCTTCCACCCGCACATCGGAGAAACGCTCGCCCGCTGCGGTCTCAAGGTACATACGCCCGCCCCCACCACCGCAACAGAGCGTATCCGCACCGCTGTGAACCATCTCCACAAGCGCGACCCCTGGCAAAGCTGCCAGCACACGCCGCGGCGCAGTGAGCTCCTCGTTGTGCCGTGCCAGGTAACACGGATCATGGAATGCCACTGTGGCTTCTAGCGACAGGAGCGGCTTGAGACGCCCCAGTTCTAGCAGTTCCGCCAGATATTGAACGTAGTGTTGCGGCGTAAAGCTCTCGCTCACAAATGGGTAGTGATTCTTGAAAGCGTCATAGCTGTGCGGCGAAAGCGCGATAAGGCGTTTCACCCCGCGTTCCCGAAAAACCGCTGCCGTTTTCGCCGCCAATTCCTCGAAGAAAGGGCGATGCCCCACATCCAGCACATCTGCGCCGCTAGGTGGTTCATCCGCCCCCAGAATGCCGAAGGCAACCTCTGCAGCGCGCAGTACCTTCACGAGCGCAGCGGCAACCTTTTGCACGCGATTATCGAAAGAGGCTGCACCGCCAACGTAGAGCAGAATCTCGTGCTGCTGTGGGTCGAAGACAGGAATCGCCAGGTCTTTGGCCCACTGCGCTCGCTGCGAGGGAGGTTGGCTCCAGGTATTATCGTTCCAGTAAAGCGACCACAGCAGTGAAGGCAGACCTTCAGGTGTTTCACGACGCTCCCAGGCAATCTCCCGCAGCGCGCGGAAAATGCTGGCGATAGAGACACCCCGTGGGCAGTATGCCTCGCATTGGGCGCACGTAGTACAGAGCCAAAGCGCCTCCGTCGCCTCCAGGCCCAGCTGCACGCGACGGATGAACTCGCGCACGGAGACCGTCTCACCCCGCACCAATCCCCAGGGGCAGGTTGCGGTACACGTCCCACACTGAAAGCATAACGCCGCCTCCCCACCGGTCAGTTCAAGCAGGCGTTCCCAGAGCACATCATCGAGCGTAAAGACAGGTTCCTGTAAATCCATAGCGCCCCCCAAATGCCACCCCAACCAGATTTACCGCTTCGTCTTCCAGGAAGTCGAATCACCCAAGACGCTGATCCAGCAAAGCGCCTAAGCCGGGGATGCCCTCAACAACGAAATCAGCTGCTCTATCACTTGCTCTCCTTCACAATCACATCCATCTCCGCCAGTTTCTCAGCGAATTCCTTGCCCTCTGCCGCACTAATCCACCGCAGCTGTAGCCTCTCCGGGGCAATGCCCTGTTTGACGAATTTCTTATGCCACCGCTCGAAGCGCTTCTGCGTGTGAACGTTGGCGTAATTGTAATGGCAGTCTGAGCCGTTATCGGTGAGGCGACAACCGGTCACCAGGACCGCTCCCGCCCCCTTCTCGAAAGCCCTTGCAATGAAGTCTTCCTCAAAACGCGCTGAGCACATCGTGCGGATGATACGAGACGAAGGCGGATATTGCCGTTTTTCGATACCTGCCAGATCCGCGCCGGCGTATGAACACCAGTTACAGGTAAAAACCAGCACCTTCTCGCCCGGTTTATCCGCCAGTGCGGCGTCAATCTGCGCCCTAATCTGCTGGCGTGTGAAATAAGGCATATCAATCGCCTGCGTGGGGCACTCAGCAGCGCAGTTACCACAGCCCATACACGCCGCCTCAGTGATGCGGATTGCACCGGGCTTGCCTCGCTCACCCACCTGCTCAATCGCACTGAAGGGGCAGACTTTCACACAGCGTAGACAGCCAATACAAGCTTCGGAGATGTATTTCGCCGTCAGCGGCTCCTTCTCAATGGCGCCGCGCGCCAGAAGGGCCCCCGCCTTGCCCGCCGCCGCCATGGCTTGCGCCATAGATTCGCGCACGTCCTTAGCCCCCTGCGCCGTGCCCGCCAGATAGACACCCTGAATCGCCGTCTGCACGGGACCAAGCTTGGGGTGTAGTTCCATATATGAGCCATCCTCGCTGCGGGCAAGTTTAAGCTGCTCCGCCAACGTGTCCTCCGGTGGACGCAGTCCCGTCACCAACACGAGCAAATCCGTCGGAATGCGCAGCTCGGCGCCCAAGAGGTGGTCATAGAGTTGCACCTCGCCATTCTCAAAAACCACCTCTTCCTGTGGGGGACGGTCATCAGCGTAGCGAAAGAATTGCACACCCGCGCGCATCGCTTCCTCGTAGAGCTCTTCAGCCTGACGGCTATACGTACGGATATCCTTACTCACAATACGCACTTTCTTCCCCAGACGCCGCAGCGCCAGCGCCTGGTGGAGCATCGAGGTGCAACAATAACGCGCGCAGCCAATACGACCTTGCCGCGAACCAACGCAGGAAATGAAAGTAACGCGCTCAATGGGTGTCGAAGGCGCAAAGTTGAAGGCGGGGTTTCCGCTTGTCGAGAGCTCTGCTCCCGTCAAACTGGAACCTTCTGCTTTTAGCTTATAACTCAACAGCTTCTCCAGTTCCAGGTTGGTGATCACACGCGGGTCACATCCATATCCGAACTCCTGCGGTCGGTAGGGAATTGCGCCCGTGGCAACAATGATGGCACCAACCGTAAGATCTTCACCGGTGCTAAGATGCGCCTGGAAACTACCGACAACACCGCCGATGTTCTCAATAGTGGCAGGCGCGTGGATGTGAACGCCGGTCTGGTTTAGTTCACGTTTCTTGGCGTAGACCACATCCAGAGAAGATAAGCCCGCGGGGCCGAGGCTGCGTAAGTCTGCGAGCAAGCCCCCCAACCGCCCCGCCTTCTCGACCAGGTGCGTCTCGTAACCCTGCCGCGCCAACGCTGCCGCCGCCGTCATTCCGGCAATCCCGCCGCCGATGACAAGGGCACTCTGCGTGAGAGGTAGGTGACTGGCTTCCAGTGACGTGAGCAGGCGGGCTTTCTCCACCGCCATCGCTGTCATCTCCATCGCCTTGATCGTCGCTGCTTCTTTTTCGAACTTGTGCACCCACGAATCCATATTGCGAATATTCGCCATCTCAAGCAGGTAGGGGTTCAACCCCGCACGGATGAGAACGCCGCGGAAGGTGCTCTCATGGGTTTTGGGGGAACACGCAGCAATAACAACCCGCGTGATGCCGTGCTCGCGAATGGCATTCTCAATATCTGCCTGGGTATTGCCAGCACAGGAAAACATCTGATGATCGGCAAAAACCACATCGGGCAGAGTATGCGCATAGGCGACAACTCGCTCAACATCCACCACGCCCGCGATGTTGCTGCCACAGTGGCAAACAAAGACGCCAATCCGCGGGGTTTCCGCTTCGGGAATAGGTTCCACCTCGGGTAGTTGGGGCCAATAACGCTCGGTTAGATGACCCAGTGCGAGCGCTGCTGCGCCGCTACCCTCGGCAACACTATCCGGGATATCTTTAGGGCCAGTGTCGCACCCAGCGGCATAGATACCCGGGCGCGTTGTAGCAATCAACCCGCCCGTCAATTCCTCAACTTTGAGAAAACCATCGCTATCCAACCCAATTCCTAGACGCTCCGCAAGATCCGCTAATCCCGTGGGCGGTTTCACCGCATTGGCAAGCACAACAAGGTCGAAATCCTCAGTGATGCGTTGGGCTGTTTCCGTGTTTTCATAAGTCACTGCAAGCACTGACCGGTGACCGATACCTGAAGCCCGGGCCTCATCGTCCGGCACTAGTCGTCCATCCTCCTCAGTCAACAATTCCCGCGGAGCCACCCGTGCAGGTCTACCCCGCACAAACTTTGCCCCCGCAGAATCAGTCCGCTCCCAGAAGCCATCAAAGCCCTTGCCATAGGCGCGAATATCCATGTAGAGAACAGTGACATCCTCGATGCCATGGTCCAGCGCCTGGTAAGCATGCTTGATCGAATACATGCAACAGAAACGCGAGCAATAGCGATAATGGCGACGATCCCGCGATCCAGCACACAAGACAAAGAGGATTTTATGGGGATGGGCACCATCGGAAGGACGAATTATCTCGCCGCCCGTGGGCCCGGCGGAGTTGATGAGCCGCTCAAACTCCATCGCGGTCATGATATCAGGTGAGGTCCCGTAACCGTACTCCCGCAACTCACGCGGGTCGAGCATGTCGTAGCCAACCGACACAATAATGGAACCGACCTCGCGAGTGAGCAACTGCTCCCTCGGCATGAGGAAGTCTATGGCTTTGGGTGAGCAGGCAACGGCACAACGATCGCAGGGTAAGTAATTGGGCGGGTCATTGAGACAGGCATCCATATCAACCAAGTAGGGTCCTGGCGCAGATTGAGGAATGGGGGTATAGATGGCTTTGCGCGCCGCCATGCCAGAATCGTACTCGTTGGGGAGCACCTGTGGGCAGACCAGCGCGCACTCGCCACAACGGGTACACGCATTGCTAACGTAACGTGCGCGTTGCCGCACGGTCACGTGAAAGGCACCCGGTCCCCCTTCAACACGGTCTACCTCCGCCAGAGAGAGGATTTCGATATTGGGATGGAGGTTGACCTCCGACATCTTAGGCGCTTCGATGCAGATGGAGCAGTCGAGGGTAGGGAAGTTTTTGTCCAGCACTGCCATCACCCCGCCGATGGTGGCTTCACGCTCCACGAGCACCACCTTTGCACCCGCCTCTGCCAAGTCCAGCGCCGCCTGAATCCCTGCA
>JAKJAC010000009.1:0-362 GCA_022707705.1 Chloroflexota bacterium | reverse complement strand
CCTCCGCCGATAACGAGTACGGAATTACTCATCGTTTCACTCCAGTGGTGTTGCGAGTTACCCTTAGCGAGAAGTCTTCCAGCATCAAGCCGGGTTAGCGAGCTCTATGCCCCACCCGACACTTTCAAACTGCGAATTTCAAGCCTTTACATCCTCTGCGCGCTCTCAACTTCGAGGACGGTCAATGTAAGCCCAAATCTGGCAAAATCACAGGCGGCTCGCTCACGAATTTGCTCTGCAAGTAACGCCGTATTTCCGGTGAGATCCTCCACACGCTCGACGTTATTCGCCAACTCTCCCAATACATCGATACAATGTAGTGAAATTCCATGGCGCAGCCTCTGAACAAGGGCGTCCTCCAC
>JAKJAC010000099.1:11710-14217 GCA_022707705.1 Chloroflexota bacterium | reverse complement strand
CTTCCGCGCCGTGGGCGCGCGCTTGGGCGAAGCCAACGTGCTACTCGCCTTGGGTGATCTACATCGAAGCGAAGGCACTTTGGACGTATCGCAACAGGAATTGCAGACAGCATTCGAGATTTACAGAACTACAGGAGATCGTTATAGTCAGGGACGGGCGCTTTACCGTCTAGGCGACTGCTCCATAGCTTTGCATGAGCCTGATGTAGCTGTAGAGTTCTATCGTAAGGCCATCGAAATATGGCAGTTGATCAATCTCGCCGACCTGGCTAAAGACATCGTTGCTCCACGTCTACAAGAAGCGCTCTCACAGCAGGGTGGGGGACTAGAAAACAAGGGAAAAGAATCCAAGGATTAATCCGTATGATAGGCGGTGAACATGATTTTGCCTCCGTCAGGAGGCAAAATCCCCAAAGTAGTAGATGCACCGGTGAAAAGCAAAAATACGTCACATAGAAAAGTTGTGACGTATGGCAACTTCCGACTAGATATGCTTAACCATTATGAACATACTATTCGCCTGAACCCATAGGGCAGCGCCAAGGTCTCCAATGCCGTGCCCTGTTCGGGCAACTTGAGCGACAGTACAAAGAATAGAAAGATCTCTGTGATTTGGCGTAGAATGAGATCCACTGCAGAAGCATCTACGCCACAGATGCATAGTTTGCACTGAATAGATTGCTCACGCTCCCACTACCGGGGCTTAGCCCACAAGGGGATGTCGTCACGGAGTATATTATCATGCGCACAGAGAGGTGCCCCCCCACATTATGTTACAGCATTTTCGCATGATATTTACATAATATATATAGTCGGAAGTTCATTTTTGCCCAAATCAGCCCCCTCGAAGGCTGTGTGTGATGGTTCTCGCCTGCCCAAAGCATGCGCCTGTTTCATGCGCTTTACGCCGTGTCTCTGCGGCGCGCCTTTCCCATCAGCAACCATGTACCGGTTGTCGCTAGTTTTGCAAGTCGCGATTCTGGGCTGAGTGATGCACCCCTCCCAATCACAGCCCTTTCCCAATCCATCTTCGATAAAACAACGCAAAACAATTTTTGTTGTAAGTTGAATTTTGGCAAGCCCCCCACCCTCTGGCTTTTGCCTTAATTCTTAACGCTACGGCGCCTTGTAACTCCTTCCCATGTGTGTTACAATACGCCGCGTGAAACGATTTTCGTGGGCTCAGATATTGACGCTGCTAGGGTTGTTGCTCATAGTGCTATCCTTGGTGGCTTTTGTCAGCGGCTTGTGGATTGGGACGCTCACTGCTGATTTCCGTCTCCCCTTAGCCGGGCAGGGGCCACTGCCGGTATTGGATGAGGCGTGGGTACTTGTGGCAGATGGCTTCTACGGCGAAATGCCACCCGCATCCACCCGGAACCGCGCTGCGATTCGCGGCTTGCTGGAGACCTTGCAAGACCCTTACACCGTGCTTCTCGACCCTGGTCCGGCGCAGCAAGAACAGCAACGGCTCTCCGGGCGTCATGGCAGCATCGGTGCGAGCCTGTGGTGGGCGGAGCAGAATGTCATTGCGCTCACCCCTTACACCGAGGGTCCTGCTGCAGCTGCTGGCATTCGCACTGGGGATCGCCTGATGGCCATTGATGGAGCGCGTCTTAGTGGCGATATCAGCCTTGAAGCCGTGGCGGCGCAACTCGACGGCGATATCGGCAGCGCCGTTACGCTCACACTGCTCCGCGAATCAGAGTCTGCTGAATTCACGTTGACGCTTAGCCGTGCTGAGGTGCTTCAACCATCTGTCGAGTGGCGCATGCTTGAAGACACCAGCGCGATCGGGTACTTGCAGATTCGGATGTTCACGGTCCAGACGCCTGTTGAGGTGCCGCAAGCCGTGGACGGACTGCTGCAACAGGGCGCCCGTGCCATGGTGCTCGATTTGCGCGGTAATGGCGGCGGCATGTTGGCCGACCTTGATGCCATCGCGGGCGTGTTTCTGCCATCTGGACTGACGTTGTATTATGACGTTAGCGAATCTGAGGAACGCGAGATACAGGTCAGTGGCGTGCAGCGTTTCACAGGTCCGCTGGTGGTGTTAGTGGATCATGCGACTGCCAGCACTGCTGAGATTCTGGCAGCAGCGTTCCGCGACCACAACCGCGCGCTCTTGATAGGGACACAGACTTACGGGAAGAGCTCGATTCAAGCGCTCTATCCGCTTAAGGATGGTTCACTGCTGCATGTGACCCATGCGGTCTGGCTTACGCCGGCGCGCAACCGTCTGGATGGCGTTGGGGTGTCGCCAGATACTGTCGTCGAACCCAATCACGGTGTGGATCAGGCGCTTAAAACAGCCATCGAACATTTGACAACCGGTGAATAAACTCGAAGAAGAAAGGAAGACCTTCTTTCCAGGAATCATGGGCAAGAGCATCATCGACCCCCTGGAGTGAAGAGTATGGGAGGAAAACGTATGCGCAAAGTCATCATTGGTATTATCGTAGCTGCCCTGGTACTGACCCTGATCGCGGGGTCCTTTACGGGTGGCG
>JAKJAC010000099.1:11354-11610 GCA_022707705.1 Chloroflexota bacterium | reverse complement strand
TCAACCACCCCACCCGCGCCTACGACAACGCCAATTCTAGAGCCAACCGATGCTGCCACACCTGCCATCGAGACGACTCCGGTCACTCCCCAGCCTCCCGAAAACCCCGAGACAGGCGCGGAGCAGGATTCTACAGCACTCGATTACGAAATGCTGCGCCAGATTCTGGATATTCTCGATAAGGAATTCTATGGCGGGCTTCCGGACCAAACCACCCTCTCCTATGGAGCGATCCGTGGTTTGCTCACCACTTTGG
>JAKJAC010000099.1:332-11315 GCA_022707705.1 Chloroflexota bacterium | reverse complement strand
CCTACACCACCTTCATCGAGCCTGACATCGCGGCAATCTGGAATCAAGACGCTACCGGGCAGTTTGAGGGCATTGGCGCCACAGTGCAATTACGTGAAGATGGCTATCTGGAAATCGTACGCCCTTTGCCAGGGCAACCGGCTGAAACCGTAGGAATCAAAGCCGGCGATATCGTTCTCTCTGTGGATGGAGTCTCCATCGTTGGCATGGGGCTTTACGAAGCAATTGGCTTGATTCGCGGACCCGCAGGCACGGAAGTCACTCTGGAAATCGGACGCCAGGGCGAGCAGGAGCCATTCATGGTCACCGTCCGTCGTGCGCGCATCGAAATGCCCACGGTCGACTCTCGCATGCTCGAGAACAACATTGGCTACATTCAACTCACTGAATTTGACGATACGGCAACCGAACGTGTGTCTTCCGCGTTGCAAGCGCTGTTGGACCAGGGTGCAAGTGGCTTGGTCTTTGACCTTCGCGATAACCCAGGCGGCTTCCTCAACCAGGCCATCATGGTGGGCGATTTGTTCCTGGATGAGGGGATTGTTGCCATCGAACGCGATTCATCCGGTGGCGAACAGTCCTTCCCTTCGCGAACGGGCGATCTCGGCGAGACTATCCCGTTAGTTGTGTTAGTCAATGGCGGTAGCGCCAGCGCTTCTGAGATTGTAGCTGGCGCCATTCAGGATCGCAGCAGAGCTGTCCTGATTGGTGAGCTGACTCTGGGTAAAGGCTCGGTGCAGCTGCCGCACAATCTCAGTGATGGCTCACAGCTCCGCGTGACCGTTGCCCGTTGGTATACACCGAACAACAACAGTATCCATGGCGAGGGACTGACCCCTGACATTGAAGTGACCATTCCCGAGGACACGCCCGAGGGAGAGGATCCTCAGCTGCAACGCGCTATCCAATACCTTACGGAAGGGGAATAGCCGCGCGCATTCCGGAAACACGGATGCCAGGAGCTAATCTGTGGACAACATCAAGGTTGTTGCAACCAATCGTAAAGCCTATCACGAATACTTCATCGAAGAGCAGTACGAAGCGGGTATTGTGCTCTCCGGAACAGAGATCAAAGCGGTTCGTGCGGCTCAAGTCAGCCTGCGTGAAGGTTATGTAATGGCGCGTGATGGTGAATTGTGGCTCATGGGCGTGCATATCGCTCCCTACGAACAAGCGGGTGTGCGTCAGGCTGGTGACCCTACTCAACCCCGCAAACTACTGATGCACCGGCGCGAGATTAACAAACTGTTGGGAATCGTACAGGAAAAAGGGTTTACCATCGTCCCGCTGCGGATATATCTGCGGAATCGGCGCGCCAAGGTCGAAATTGCCCTGGTCAAGGGCAAAAAGCAATATGATAAGCGTGCAGTAATTGCCAAACGCGACGCCGAGCGCCGTATCGAGCGCGAGAGTAAAGACTATTAAAAAGGCGCTCCAACAATCCGTGTCTTCTTTCTGCCGGTGTGATTTCCGTGAACGGGGCCAAGAAACCCGAAGGGTTCCCCGACCCAAAAGTTCATTTGACAGCAGGTCTGCCTGCGTTATAATACGGCATGGGATCATATACAGGAGTGAGGTGAATGCCGGAAGAAAGCACTGTCCAACCAACTTCGATTGAGGAACTTCGCCCAAAGATGCGGCTGACCGGGAAGGTCACACGCACCGAGCTCTATGGAGCCTTTGTCAACATCGGACTTGAGCGTGAGGGCATGGTTCATATCTCGCGGCTGGCAAACCGCCGCGTAAACAAGGTTACCGATAAGGTACAACCTGGCGATACGGTTACGGTCTGGGTTCTCGATGTAAACCCCGAAGCCGGACGTATCGGTCTCACTATGGTAGAGCCTGCTGAGGTAGACTGGGATGAGATTCAGGAGGGCCAGATTCGCAAGGGCAAAGTCGTGCGCATTGAGCGTTATGGCGCCTTTGTAGATCTCGGCGCAGAGAAACCTGGGCTTCTTCATATCCGTGAGATGGGTCAATATGTCCGCAATGTCTCGGATGAGGTCAAAGAAAATCAGGAGATCGAAGTGCGTGTTCTTCGTCTCGACCGCCACAAGCGGCAGATTGACTTGACCTTGGATCTGGGCGAAGCTCCCGCTGCTGATGAAGAAGATGCTGAACCCTTCGCTTCTTCGATGGAGTTAGCCTTCCGCAAGGCGCAGAGCACCCCTGCTGGTGCAAAGCCCTCTACCCCACGGAAGAACCGCCGCCCGCGTGCGCAGGATGATGACTTTGAAGACATCTACCGCCACGCGCTCGAGAGCGGACGCTAGAGCTTAACCAGGGCCTGCTACTATCGAAAACCACGGGGTGTTTACGCCCCGTGGTTTTATTGTTTACCGATGCACGTTCCCCGAAAAAGCACCCCGAAAATCGGCGCAAGCGTGCGATTTCGTATAGCCTTTTTTTATCTTCTGAGATGAAGTCAAAATTGACGTTTCTTCTTTATGCTGGTATGACTACGCGAATTCAATCCACTGACGCTGTGAACTTGAAGCCATGCCCACGCATCGTGACCACATAATTGTGCTCTGGATCGAGCTCAGCAAGACGCTCGCGTAAACGATACACCAAAGCATCCACCGCTTGATCCGTGACGCCACCCACCGCATCGGGCCAAACCGCGCTCACCACATCTTGCCGGCTTACCACATCACCCTGCGATTCCATCAGCAAAATCAACAAACTGAACTGCGCAGGTGATAAAGGCGGATCAAGCTCATTGCGCCCCACGGAAACCCGGCGGGCCTCTTTATCCACAACGAGGCTTTGAGGCGTCACCGGCAACAGCCCCCCCAGAGGTAAAGTGGCATCCCCGGCAACGAAACCCATCCGCAACGCGGTCGCCAAAACAATCTCATCGCCATCCCGTAATCGGTAAGGTTGCCCTCGAACAGGCTCACCATTAACGATTGTGCCGTTCTTGCTTCCTAAATCGCGCAACAAATATCCCTCGCTGTCGCGCTCGATCCGCACGTGATACCGCGATACCTGCCGCTCAAGAATCACAATCTCACAATCTGGAGCGCGTCCAATCGTGGTGCGGTCTCGGTCCAAAGGCCACCGCGACCCCGACATCGCTCCCTCGTAAACAATCAACACCGGGATGTTCTCTTCCATAGATAGATTTGACTCCTTGCTTGACACGGAAACAGAACAGACTATGATGCGCGTATGACCCGGCTACTAGACCCACAAATAGTGCTCAAGGAACGCTACCGCATCGTTGGTCCCATCGGGCAAGGCGGTATGGGAGCCGTTTATCGCGCCGAAGACCTGCTGCTGCCGGGTCGTATTTGCGCCCTCAAAGAAATCGCGCCGGATAGCGACCTGGAACCCGAGACACTCACGCAAATCCAAGAACAGTTCCGGCAAGAAGCAGGAATTCTGGCGCGCCTTGACCATCCCAACCTGCCTAAGGTCTCCGATTACTTCACCCATGAGGGTCGGGAATATCTGGTCATGGATTTTGTCCCCGGATACGACTTGCGCGAACTGATCGAACAAGCCCGCGAGCGAGACGAACCGCTTGATGAACGCCAGGTGCTTCGATGGGCTGACCAGCTGTGTGATGCGCTCGCCTACCTGCATTCACAGGACCCTCCTATCGTTCACCGGGATATCAAACCATCGAACATCAAACTGACGCCCTCAGGCTTGATCAAATTGGTAGACTTCGGCTTGGTCAAGTTGCTCACCAGTGACGAAGCTCGCACCATTACGGTAGTGCAAGGGCGTGGAACTGCCGCCTTTACCCCCCTGGAACAATACGGCAACGATGATGGGCACACCAACGCACAAAGTGATATCTACGCCCTGGGCGCCACGCTGTACAATCTTCTCACAGGTCGTCCACCAGCCACGGCCCTGATTCCACCCCGCAACATCAATCCTGATATTGCCCTACACATAGAACAGGCAATTCTGCAAGCGCTGCAACTACATCCCGACGACCGTCCTGCGGACATCAAGATCTTTCACAAAATGCTGCACGAGTCGAGTATGCCGCGTCTGCTGACCCCCAACGCTTACGAAAACTGGACCTCGGCTCTACGCGCCAATCTTCCCCTCGGCGGAGCTGCGCTAATTCTATTACTCCTGGCATTCCTGCTAACACCCTGACCGGAATGCTCCGGCGCTACCTATTCCCGCCAGTGGGTAAAACCGCGCACCACGAGCAAAGCTGCGATTCCACCAATGAGCGCCACCACCCCCGCCACGAACTCGTGACCCGCCAGAGTATAAATGCTCTCATCCCAGGCCCAGCGGTGCATGGCTGCAAAAAGCACATAGGCGCTCAAGCCCCCCACAATACCCCAGAGCCCCAACCGCAATCCCATCAACAAGCTCCCTACCCGTTCCCGACCCCACCAAAAGCCGGTTGCCGCGCACAGCAAGCCTCCCATAATGCCCCAAGCCAGAAGAAAACCGCGCTGCGGAGCCGGAACGCGCAACGGCTCAGGTAAGAACTTGTTTACCACAACGACAGGCTCCGTTGTCGGTGTAGGCTCCCCATAAGAAGCCTCAGGTGTCGGCGTAATCGAAATCATGATTACCGACTCCTCCCGGATGGTGAGTTGCAGGTGGAACAGGGGCGGCGCGGGTTTAGACTCAACCGTAATATCGAGCTGCCCCACCCGATCAAGAGTCACTGATGCAAAAGCCACCCCATCCTTCGTCTCCGCCGCAATGGTTCGGGTGCGGTCCTCTTGAGGATAGGTCAACGTGAACTGTACTGGAGTCTTATCAGGGACAGGATTCCCATTTCCATCATAGATGACGCTCGTGCGCAGGTAAATGACATCGTCCTTTCGAATATCACGAATCTCCTCAGTCGCCATCTCTTGACCCTGAGAATCCACAACGTTGAGCGCGATCACCTGGTTGGGCTCCGGCAACACCAGGCTCGCTAAGGCGTAATTCAACGCTGGAATACTCACGGGCGAAGCGCCGCTAGTCGGCAAATCGCGAAATAGCGCCTGAAAAGCCGCCTGCACAAACATCTCACTCGGGAAATAGAGCGTGTAGTAAAGGTCAATCTTGCTCACATCAGTGCTGTCCAAATCATAAGGCGGCCCAAAGTTCAGCACAACCAGACGCGACTCGAGCAATGCCGCTCGTTGCTCCAGGAACAATTTCAGAGCAGTGGATTCAGGCTCGAGCCGGTTGAAACCCGTGGTCGCAAAGACCACCCACTGCGCCTGCTGCAGGTTTGACGAGATTTCAGCTGCGGTAGCCTCAGCGGTGGGGTCTTCAAGCTGCAAAAACCGCCACAGCTCCTCAAATGAATATATGGCCACACGCTCTGGATCCACCTGCCCCGTACCCTCAGAACCATAGAGGCGCATCAGCGTTTGTGATACCAGCTCGCGTGGCAATTGCGCCAGCGCAAAATCACCTGAAGGCAGATCAACACGCCGTTCCTGAACAAAGATGACCATGTTCGCATCATCTTGTGGCGCCGGAGGCAACAGGTCGTCTGAGAGCGGCGCTAGACGGGTGATTCCATTCACGGCAATTTGGGCGTTGACGGTAGCCCCCTGCCCCAGGATGCCAGGAAGCACATCAGCATCACGCAGCGCAGAAGACAGTGTAAACTCAGGATTCAATCGCAGTTTTAACTGCAGGATTCGGTTCACCGCTTCATCCACACGCGCCTTGACGGTAGGGTCGCTCTCATAAAGCTGCGCCAGAAAATCCAGGGTTGTGCGCACATTTGAAAAATGCTCCGCCCAATCCTCCGTTGCCGCAAAACGGTCCAGGATCAGCAAGTCATTGCCCGCGAGCAATGCGTCACGCGCCGCCTGCCGCGCATTAAAAGTCAGCTCACGCGGGTCGTAGAAACGACGCATCGCGGGCAATCCAAGGTTGTCAGCCACCAGCAGCCCACCCGATTGTCGCCAGGCGGAGAAATCCGTCAAGGCTGCCTGCAGGCCCTGCGCATCAAGGCTTAGTGGGCGCGTGCTCTGTCGAATAGTTCCCTGAAAGCCCTGATAACGGGCATGGGTCACCAACAAACCGTCCGCAGCACTCGCGGCGCCTGGAGTTTGAGCCGCTACTGCAAGGAAGGGCGCCAATTCGACCCGCCGCAACTGCTCCAGCGAGCGCTGAACTGTGGGCAATTCCTCCGAAAGCGGGCGATCCGCATTTCCCAACCCGGGGAAATGCCGCGGAATCGCCGCCATCCGTCCCTGGCTTCCCTGATGAATGCCGCGGACATAAGCGCGCCCCAGCTCGCCGACCCAATAGCTATCGCCGCCGAAGACAGTCGTTCCAAGGTCGGCAGGATCGCCAGGACGCGGCGTGTCGAGCACATCCAGATTGGGTCCCAGGAACATATTAAAACCCATTGCCGTCAGCTCGCGCCCCGCAACCTGCCCGGCAGCTTCCGCCAGGGCGCGATTCCAGGTTGCGCCGATACTCATCGGCGTTGGCAAAACTGAGGTACCGGAAATAAAACGGCTGATGACCAGCCCTTGCGATTCAGGCTCAACAGAGATGAACAGGGGAAAGGAAGAGCCTTGATAGAGGGGGAAATCGGATAACGGCGTGGTAATTGTGCGTGAAGGACGCCAGGACAGGCGTTGGAGCTGATTCGTCATAGACACTAGCGCAGTGGGGCTAATCTGCGCGAAAGTAACAGTGTCCGGGTCCCACACGCCGAAGTTATCATTTTCGGGGCGCAGCCATACACCCCCTATCGCGTAAGTTGAAAGCAGATTCGCAATATCCGAGCCTTCACTCACGTCCATTCCGGGAAAAGAAACGATGACCAGCTGCCCAATTTTCACCCGCGTGGGCAGTGCCTCCACGAGTTGTTGCAGGGGGTCTTGGCCCGGCTCTTGGGCGTTGAGTTTTGCCACGGGCGCAGCAACATAACCTAGCAACAACAGCACGAGCGCCGCCCCGCGAGCAAGCTTACTCAGTAACAGTGACATGGTCGTGTCTCCTTGCCCCGTATTGTAGCGCGAAGACCACGAGAGGCAAATCCGAATCAGTTACGAAGTTTGACTTCCCACTCCTCTCTGGTAAACTGCCTGTGTGGATGGAATAACATCCTACAAACACTGATTCTTCACAAAGGAGACTGAGTGGTGAAGATTCTGCACTTAGGCTGCATCTTGCTCACACTAATGTTGGTTTTGACCTCTTGCGGTCAAAAGCCCCTGCTGGAAAACGTTACCATTGCGCCGGCTACAATATCCCCAAACGCTGATGGGCTCGATGATGTAGCGCGCATCAGTTTCCTGCTCAATCGCAGTGCTCGGATATCCATCACCTTTCAAGATGCGCAAGGACAGGAATACGTCTTCCGCCCCTCTACACCTTTGGGGCGCAATGAGGAACCCTATGCCGTGCTGTTCCCCGGCGTGGTAGATGGTTTTCTGCTTTCCGGAGAGACACACCCGTATCAGATTATGAAGCGTGTGTTGCCCGATGGAACTTACACCTGGACGATGACGGCGACGACCGAAAATGGGGAAACCGCCACCCTAACCGGTACGCTCAACATCGAGAACGCCGAATCGCAACTGCCCGAAATCACCGGCTTTTCCGTCTCCCCCAAAGAATTCTCGCCCAACCAGGATGGCGTTGATGACCGCGTCACGATTAACCTGTTCCTGCACAAAGACGTCGAGGAACTGACCGTTTACATGCTGGACCAGGACGGCGTCCGGCACCACATTCCAGAGAACGAGCGCAGCACGCCCCTGAACACAGCTGGATTCCACACCTTTGATTATGACGGTGGCATTGATGCTGGCGCCGAACCACCATCCAACGGGCTTTACACAATCTATGCCGAGGCGCGGGACATCGTGGGGCAACGCGTTCTCATCACCGATAGTCTGACATTGGTCAATGCCGGACGTCCACGAGCCTACATCCTCAACGGCGAGATTGACCTCAAACCCACCACACTGGTGATTTCCGATACGCTCTGCTTCACTCTCACGGTGGAAAACGACAGCGGCACCTATCTCCGTACCACGGGTCCCTGGCCCGGGAGCACCTACCGCAGCGACGGGAACTTCAACGCAGCGGGTTATGCCGAAGAATCCGGCGTATTCAGAGTGGGATTGGATTTCGACACGAGCCTTCGCAACTACCCTTTCCGTTGGGGCATTGGAACGCCAGGAGAGGATTTAGTGCAAATCGGTGAATACTGGTATCTTCCTCCCTTTGCCCGCGCGCAAGTCCATGGCTGTGTCCAGGTGGTAGAAATGCCTCCACGGGTATCGCTCTATTATTGGGCAGGTCTGATCCATGAGGATGTGGAAATCACAGCGATTAATAACCGCGTGGACCCGCACCTCGTGGAAATCTGGGAGCCCTAAACGACGCAGGACGTTCGCGCATGATTACCCTAGCCGTCATCATTGTGTCGTGGAATGTGCGTGATTTGCTGGACCGCTGTCTACAGACCTTACAGCAAGACCTCGCACACACGGCAGCCGATGCTCGAGTTTGGGTTGTGGATAATGCCTCCGAGGACGGCTCCGCCGCCCTGGTACAGGAACGCCATCCCTGGGTTGCCTTGGAACTTCCGGGCGAGAATATCGGCTTCGTTCGCGGCAATAACCGGATTCTAGACCGCTTTTGCGCCAAGGATATGCCCGATTTCGTGTGGTTATTGAACCCTGATACCCAAATCCAACCGGGTGCCACTCAGGCGCTACTCGATGCTTTCACCGCCCTGCCCCGAGCTGGATTGGTTGGACCGCGGCTTCACAACCCCGATGGCAGTTTGCAGCACGGCGCCTTCCGCTTTCCGGGATTGTTTCAACCGCTCATGGACCTCGGAATGCTACCCTTGCGCTTCTACGAAAGCCGCCTAAACGGGCGCTATTCACCGCAGGACTACGCCAGGCAGTCCCCTTTCCGCGTTGACTACCCACTGGGCGCTGCCATGATGGCGCGCGGCGTCGCCGTCAAAGCAGTGGGTCCTCTGGATGAGGCGTTTTTCATGTATTGCGAAGAGATTGACTGGGCGTGGCGCATGCAGAAGGCTGGATGGCAAACCTGGCTCGTGCCACAGGCAAAGATTACCCATTACGGCGGCGCCAGCACCAACCAGGCGCGTCCGCAAACCACCGCCCATCTCTGGCAGAGTCGCGCCCGGCTCTACGCTAAACACCGCCGCGGCGTGCTGAGAGCGCTTGTGCGCACCGCGGTGCGCCGCCATTTCCAGCGTGCCCTCAGCCAAAAAGTGGAGCCTGAATGGCGTTTTGCCTTCGAGAGGATTTTGCAGGCATGGAATTGATTGCAGCCATTCTAACCCGCGATGAAGAACGGCACATCCAGGCGTGTATCGAAAGCGTCAACTGGGCGGATGCCGTGCTGGTCGTGGATTCTTTCAGCGTTGATCGAACAGTCGCATTAGCGCAAAATGCAGGCGCGGTCGTCATCCAGCACCCCTGGGAGAACTACTCGGTGCAGCGCAATGTGGCGCTGCAAGAAGCCCGCTCTAAGACCTTTGCCGCTAGCTGGCTATTCTTCATTGACGCCGACGAGCGCGCCACCCCCGAACTCGCCGCCGAAATCCGCCAGGTCATCGCCGCCCGAACCGAAGCGGGTTGGTGGGTTCCCCGTCACAACTACATCTTTGGCCATCGCATGCGCGGCGCGGGCTGGTGGCCCGATTATCAACTGCGGCTACTTCGCACCGGCCGTGCCAGCTATGACGCAAAACGCGCGGTTCACGAGGAAGCCCTGCTTGATGGAACCTCTGGATACCTCGAGCAACCGTTAATTCATTACAACTACGAGACGCTCGAGCAATTCCATGCCAAACAACGCCGTTATACCGGCTATGATGTAGAGATTCTACAACAAAAGCACATTGCGCCGCACATGTACACCCCCTATCTTCAGGCGCTCAGGCACTTCTGGTGGCGCTTTGTCACCCTCAACGGCTGGCGCGATGGGCTGCATGGCATTCGTCTGAGCGCTTTGATGGCATACTACGAGATGCTCAAGTACCGGAAATTGCGTGCAATGACATCTAGTCCCGGACCAGGAGAGGAATCGTGAAAGCCGCGTATCCGTGCACGCTGAAGCTCAGGCTACTGAGCCTTTTCAGCGCCGTGCTACTTTTGCTGCCGCCAGCGGTGAGCGCGGCGCCGGCGGCGCACCCCTCGGCGGCGCGCATACCTGACCCGCGATTTGGCATCATCGAAACCTATCACGCCCCCGCCGATGCCGCCGCCAGCGGCGCCGGTTGGACGCGGGTCACCTTCGAGTGGAATCAAATCCAACCCACCGGACCCGAAAGTTGGGTGGAGTATCCCGTCTCAGACGCAACGCTAGATGCCGAACGCGCTGCGGGACGCGAGATTATTGGGCTGCTGGTAACTGCGCCAGGCTGGGCTTGGGCGCAATTTGGCGGCAAGAACGTCCCCGCCGGTCTCGAGCTTCCCATAGACGACCCCGGCAACCTCTGGGCGACTTTCGTTCGCCAGATGGTTACCCGCCATCGTAGCCATATCCGGCATTGGATTATTTGGAACGAGCCTGATATCTGGGGCACCGACTTTCAATCGTGGGGTGGCAGCGTCGAGGAATTCGCCCGGCTTCTGGAGGTGGCTTATCGCGTCGCCCGCGAAGCCAATCCCAACGCCATCATCCACCTGCCGGCGATTACGCATTGGTGGGATGCTAACTACGGGCGCGAGCTATTCCTGGAACGCCTGCTAAATGCCCTTGCCCAGCTGCCAGAGGCAGAAAAGTATGGCTATTTCTTCGACGCCTTTACCCTGCACCTGTACTTCAATGTGGATACCATCTACGACCTGAGCCAGTACTACTATGGCCTTCTGCACGCCCATGGCATCTCAAAGCCGCTTTGGATTGTGGAGACCAACGCGCCCCCCTCCAATGACCCCGTGTGGTACATTCCCGCTCCCAATTTCAACATCACCCTCGAAGAACAAGCCGCTTTCATGATTCAGGGCATAGCCATGGCGTTAGCGGCAGGGG
>JAKJAC010000099.1:0-284 GCA_022707705.1 Chloroflexota bacterium | reverse complement strand
CCCTTTGGCTTGGTGCGCCTGGATGGCACCCGCCGCCCCGCCTTCACGGCATACCAGGTCGCAATCACCTACCTTGCCGGTTTCCGGCAGGCAAATCTCGTGCGCCGCGATAGTGCCACCGTCATCAATGTGCGCCGTAGCAACGGCTGGACCACGGTTGCCTGGGCGCGCGGCACAGAACCCGTCGAGGTTCGCATCCGCGCCAACACCAGGACCGCCCGGCTAGTAGATTGGCGCGGCAATGTCAAAACCATCGCTGCTCAAGGCGGTTTCTACACGCTCAC
>JAKJAC010000098.1:306-14374 GCA_022707705.1 Chloroflexota bacterium | reverse complement strand
CGAGATTGTGGATGCGTATGCCCGCACGCGGGTGGTGGAGAGTTTCAACGCTACTCTGGGTTTGCCACGCCAACGGGATACCGCACTGATTGCCGGTTCTGTGGCCTGGATCCGGTTACTCGCACCGCCCGAAGATTGGCGAACGCGAATAGCGCAGTTGGAAGCCAGAGGGATCGGCCTGCGCCGTAACGAGGGCTATGGACGGGTAGCTTTCAATCATCCCATTTATGAGCGACGTGAGGAACTCACGAGAAGCGCCATTCGGCTCGATACAGCCATGCGCCTTGGAGTTGGAGCAGGCAAGGATATGTTTGCAAGACAGTGGGAAGACGAATTGGACAAGCATCTTCCCACCACTAAGCGCCTCGACCCGCGCTTTGCCGCGGTGGCGCGATGGCTGCATACCCATCGCGCTGAATCGCCAGAAGCTCTAAGAGGTCGGCTGGACACAATAGGGCAACCCGACTCGGCTCTGATCGAAGCGCTCGGGGGAACAACCGGATACGGCGCTCGCAACAAGGCGAATTTCTTCCAGACCGATGGAAAATCGGTAATGGAAGCGCTCGGCGGTGCATTGACGTGGTTGCAGCGAGAGAATCCCGAGAACTGGCCACGTGGTATCGAACGACTGGCCAGTTGGGTGGCAGCACTAGCCGTGGATAAGCAAGGAGGCACACAATGACTTACCGGGTAATCACCGCCACTTTGACCGCGCGCACTGCCCTGCACATCGGCAGCGGCGAAGGCAACGACTTGACCGATGCCCTGCTGCGGCGCGATGCACATGGGCAACCTCTACTCCCAGGAACTGCGATCGCTGGAGCGTTGCGCTCGTTGCTGTCCAGGCTAGCGCCGCGTTTTGGCTCGCCGCTCTGTGCCGCCCTGACAGGTAGTGGCAATTCGTGCGCGTGCGCGGTCTGTCATCTGTTTGGGGATGTCAATCCCACGGATGAAGGCGATTCGGAATCGGCTGCATCACGGTTGCTAGTGTTCAATGCTCAGCTGGAAGGCGATTCACCGAGTTCGCTGATCCGCGATGGCGTAGGAATTGATCGCGTCACCAACGCAGCTGCCCGTGCCAGCGCAGTTAAGTTTGATCTGGAAGTATTACCCGCTGGCGCCGTGTTTGGCCTACGGATGGAGCTCCGCAACGCCGGCTCGGAAGATGAGGCCTTGCTTGCAGCAGGCCTCGCTGAGTGGCAGGCTGAGCGATTGTGGTTAGGTGGGCGCGTAGCCCGCGGCTTGGGGGCGTTCAGATTGGAGCACCTGGAATACAAGACATTCCCGCTGCTTCTCCCAGAGAGAGTGATGGCTTTTCTCCGGACCGACAAACCATGGGAGCAGGCGCAGGTGCTGCCCGACTGGCTGACAGCACAGTTAGCGTTGCTTCATCCTGTGAGTGACAACCGTGATTCGGAGGCTGTAGCGCAGGGCTGGGTGACGTTGACGGGTACCCTGCAAGCCGAAGGGTTGCTTCTGACTAATGATACCTTAGCCTCCGGTGCAAGCGGCTTCGACCACGCACCGCTGCCCATGCAGTGGGGCGATTGGGAGCACCCTGTGTTGACCGGCGCAGGGTTGCGTGGCGTGTTGCGTTCTCATGCCGAACGCATTGCTCGTACGATAGCGACTGCCGAGGCTTGGGACAGTGCAGCGGATGGCGCCGCGCGTAAGGGTTTCTTTTTGAGCCACTGTCCGGCATGCAGCCCTGTAGAAAGTCGCAAAGACGCCCCCCTGGCCAGCTGTGATGCCTTGTTGAAAGGCAAAGTCCCCACAGAAGATATCGTGGATGACGAGCATCTCTGCCTGAGTTGTCGTTTGTTCGGGAGCACCCGCCGTGGCAGTCGTTTGATCGTGGAGGACGCCCTTTTTTCTGGGGGCAGATCCTCTCTCAAGATGCTGGATTTTCTGGCCATCGACCGTTTCACTGGTGGTGGGGCTGAAGGCCTGAAGTTTGATGCACTTGCTCTATGGAAGCCAGCCTTCGCGGTGCGTCTACATCTGGAGAACCCCAAGCCGTGGGAATTGGGCTGGTTAACGCTGGTCTTACGCGACCTGGCGGAGGGTCGGCTCCAAGTAGGCTTTGGTGCAGCGAAGGGCTTTGGTCAGGTCAAACTGGAGAGTTGGATAGCCACCTTCGGTTATCTTCACCCCGATGATGTCCCAGATATCACCCAACTTGAAGTGCCAGCCCAGAACAGCGGGATATATGAAACCGTACAGATAAGTGCAGGTACGTCGGGTTGGCGGGCGCTGGCGCAACGTTGGGTCAACGATTTTAACCAGCAGGTTAGAGCGACCTTTGTGCGTCCTGAGGACCTCACATTAGCCCAAGACAGCTATTTTGGCCATGTAGATGCACTCTATCCAGTGCTGAAAGGAGGCGCCCAATGAACCCCTGGCCGCGCGTGGATTTTGGCGCATTGGTTCAAGCAGTGAGGCAGCCCAAATGTGGACCAGAGGACCTGTCCCTCTGGAGCGGGCGTTGCCCCGAGGATGAGCTTTTGACATTCTTCCGGGATTGGCCGTTGCCACAGATGCCTTATCGCCTATATGAGTACGCGAGCGAGATCGAGTTTGAGCTAGACACACTGCCAACGGAGGTGGCGCTGCTGGAGCGTGCGCGGCTCTTTGGCGAAAGCGGTGATCTGGCACTGCGGCGCGATGGGCAGGGTTTCCTTTGGCACTTTGTCGGTCTGCCGAACGTTTTCATGCCTGCCGGATACGATAACAAGGATTACTGGCAGTCATATCGCGAACGGAAACTGACAGTGGTGCAACAGCACGCACTGCTATGGGGTAAGGAGATCCGTGATGCCCAGGGTGTCTCCCAAGGGCGATGGCAGGAAGATCGCGTAGGGTCTGCCAATTTGGTTTACCCCGGAAGGCAAGGTGACGAGCGAGTGGTATTGCAGTATCGCGAGTACTTGTACAGAGATCATGTGGAAGCTGTGTGGTGGTTACGGCTATTGCCGGAGACAACGCTCGCGCAAGGGAGGCGATGATGGCAACAGGGGAAATATCCAGGTTTTTTGAGGAACGCGGTTTTGGTTTCATCAAACAAGATGCAGGGGGAGAAGAGCTGTTCTTCCACATAAGTGTCGTGAGGAATTTGGACCCGCAACAGCTGGCACGCGGTACCAAGGTGCAATACGAGACAGAAAGTAGCCCCCGTGGACCGCGTGCGAAGATTGTACAACCTCTGGAAACTCAGAAAGCTGAGGGTGCTGAGCCATACCGTTTCTTGAACCCATACAATTTCGTTCGTCTATTGCCATCACCGAAAAGTGGATCACTCCTGTTGGGTCAGTGCGCGCCTCCTCCCCATGATCGCTACACAGGTTTGAGTGGACGTATTACATGTGAACTCGAAGCCATAACGCCTCTTTTTGTGGCTGGTGCAGAAGGCAGTTGGATTGAAAAGGTAGAGATTCCCCACAAGCGCGACCGGGGCTCTTCCATCAAGGATCACGTTCACCTGGATTTCTTCACAGTTCCTGATCCGGAAGACCAGGGCGAAAATCAGCGCAAGGCGGCGCTGCCAGCATCAAGTCTGCGGGGAATGGTTCGATCAGTCTTTGAGGCAGTAACCAACTCGTGTTTTGCGGTTTTTGACGGCAAACGCTTGAGCTATCGTCTAGATGCTGCACGAGCAGCTGAGTTGGTTCCAGGACGAATCGAGAAGGGCGAGGATGGAAAGTGGGTTCTGAATTTGCTCACGGGTTCGGAGCCTTTGGTTCCGGGAGTTAAGCCCTCACATCCCTATGCAGCAAGCATCCATTTGTATGCTCCCATTCAGGGAAAGCCTGTCTCCATAAGAAAACTGGACACGGTTATTGAGTATCTAGGACTACACCATGGTGACCCTTGCTGGGCGCGAATTAGCCAGAAAGGCATTTTCTGTTCCGTGGAAGAATTGGCTAAGGAACCAGCTGATTTGCAATCACCACAAGGCCAAAACGAGCGGATAGTCCAGGGTTGGTTGTGCATCAACAATCAGAACATCGAAAACAAACGCAAGGAACGGTTTTTCTTTCGCACCAGTGACAACTTGGTCGGCCCAACTTATGTGGTGCTCTCTGATACTGTATGCAGTGCATATAAAGATCTTATCAAAGATTATCAACAGCGACATGCAGATCGGTTGAAACTTTGGCAAGAGCAAGTCAAAGACTATTCGAAGGTTTTAGGCCAAGGCTCAGCCGCAACCCCCGCATTAAGTCGCTACATGTACAATCAGGATGATCTCGAGCTTAAAGAAGGAACGTTGGTTTACGCCGGGCTAAACCCCAGTAGCTCGGAACCGGAAGTGTTGTACATCGCGCCGGCTGCAGTACCGCGGGTTAGTTTTGATCACACGATCGCTGACCTATTGCCCCATAGGGACCCGCAAGCACCACAACAACCTTACCATCGTCTGTGTGATGAGATTGACTCACTGTGTCCCGCGTGTCGCACTTTCGGATGGGTCCACGCGCAAAAAGTAGGCGAGCAAAGCGACAGGGAAAAGGTGGTCGCCTATGCAGGTCGTGTCCGTTTTTCATACGCGCAATTGATCAAAGAGCCCGACGAAAGCACCATTCCAGAAATAACCATTGCTATTCTCTCTAGTCCAAAGCCCACAACAACCCGCTTCTATTTGCGCCCACGCGCTGGAAAGCCACAGAATGGTCTTGGTGATGCGCAAGCAGGCTATGATGGGCCCAACATGCTTAGGGGCAGGAAGTTTTTCCGTCACCATCGCAGGGCGATTTCTAAGGAGTATCAACGACCTCGTGATGCAGGGAAAGCGGGAAAAGATGATCAGAACCGCACGTTACACAATGTGCGACAACCGGGTAATCGCTTTGGCTTCACGATCGACTTCGAGAACCTGCACCCGATAGAACTGGGGGCATTGCTTTGGTCCCTAGAGCTACGCGAGGGCAAGAAGCAAGGTTATCATCGTCTTGGATTGGCAAAACCACTGGGTTTCGGAAGTGTGAAAATTGACACTGTAGATCTTGAACTGGCAGATATGGAGATCCGTTACACCACCGTGGAGGACGATGGGGGTCGCTCAGGAATGGAGCTAAAAACCACGTGGATCGATATTTTCCGCCGCGCAATGGAAGAAGCTTATGAAGTCTCCCACTTTGAACGGTTGATCAATATCAGTGATCTTCTGACCCTATTGAGTGAGCCACCAGAATTACCTATTCATTACCCGCGAACGAGCCAGGATCCGTCATCTGAAGGGAAGAACTTTGAGTGGTTTATGGGTAACAATCGCGGTGGGCGAAAAAGCCCAGGGCCACGTCTAAGTCTGCCACTAGCATCACAAGATACGGAGGGGCTACCACTGTTGGATAAGTACGGCAAAGAGCCGAATGGCTAGACGGAGGAGGGGTAATGCCAGACCCAGCGATCGATCCGCGCGAACTGATCAATTTCGGCACAGGCCCTAATCAAAAACCCATCACAACATGGGATTTGATCCGGTTTGGATATGGGCTATACCACCTTGAGCACTTACCGGAAGATGCGCAGCTGACCAGCGACGCGGAGAACGCGCCTGGGGTAATCGAATTTGTTGAAGTGATACCCAAAATCCTGGCACGTTTTGAGTTTGATAGATCAGATCAAAAAGTACATACGGAAATTGCGAAACTATTAATCGACATGCAGTATCATTTGAACCAGGAAGGTGTATGCTGTCTGGATGGCAGGCAAGCACAGTTGAACTATCAGATATCCGCATTGATTCACTCCCTACGGTCTGAGGAAGGACAGCGACCGATTCTGATGATGATGGCAGACACGTCGTTTAGGGATTTGTTGATCAAGACTGACTACTATCCCTATCTCCCTGCACAGTTGCACTTACTTCTACAACGAGCAGAGGAGTCGTGGCAAGCAGGCTTTTATCATGGCGCCGTTATTTTCACTCTCCTCGCTACCGAGCGTGTCTTTGGCTATTTCTACGAACATCTTCAAAACAAGAAACCACTTGAAAGAGATACTTGGGGAACGCAACTTGATGATTTGCATGACGCCCATCCAGAAATCCCTGAACTTTTGATTTGGAATATCCATGATGTCATCACACATTATAGAAATCCCATCCTGCATGGGACCATCCTTGACGCAGAAACCGGGAGAGTAGAAGCCACAAGGGATGCTGAGGAAACTGTTGAAGCACTGCAAAGCGGAACTCCGTATGACCTTGAAGAAACCTGCCCGATAGAGCCACTCACTGCACACAGTGCACGTTGCATCTGGAAAAGGTGTTCCACAATTGTGCAGGAGATGTTGCACTATCTGGAGACAAAGGGTCTGGCCTTTTGTCCGACTGGACAGGATGATATTGATGAGTTTCTTGAGTTTGTTGACTTTAGTGTACATCACACGCATCGTTCGGCCAAGGAATCAGCGTATCGGTTGCCCAAGAGCATCTTCGAGGACGCAGCTGAAGTTGAGGGACTTGCAGGATGGGAAAAGGATCGAAAGAGTGTTTTCCCAAGACTTGTATTACTGTCTGATGAACAAATTGACGCCTATGTAAACTGGTGCATTCACCGCGGGCAACTTCTCGAGGTGAGCTCGTGCTCCAGGCGAAATGGCAAACGGATTGACGTCATTTCGCTAAACAGAAAGTCAGAGGAGCGACTGCAAAAGATATGGTGTGAACGAGCCTACAATTGGCTAAGTTCGTGGTCAAACGATGTTCCAGAGCCAGATTGGTGGGGAGATTTTCATGATCTGTCTCCGTCAATAAAGGAACAGATCCTAGGAAGAATCCGTCAGCAAAGAGAGATCAGGTCTTTTCACGATGTGTTGCTCTTCTGGCGGCAGTATGAAGTCGATCACTGCGCGGGACACGCAGGATGGAAACACGTAGTGGCAGTAATCAATCGTCTTATTGAGGCCGGTACGCCCAGCTAGGTCGTGCTGAAGAGAACAATTAATGCTCATTCTAAACTTTTCCCACCCCCTGACCGCGGAGCACGTCGCGCAAATCAAAGCCCTGACCGGAGCGCCAGTCGAGCGTGTGCTCGACTTCCCCGCGCACTTTGATCCGGCGCAACTTTTCACTCCACAGGTCACAGCGCTGGTAGATAGCTCAGAATTGACACCCAGAGAGTGGCAGACCCTGCCCATTCTCATCAATCCTCCATCCCTCAATGTTATTAGTGCGGTGTTGTTAGCCGAACTCCACGGGCGTATGGGCTACTTTCCACCGGTGTTGCGCCTGCGCTCCATCGAAGACGCACTCCCTCCACGTTTCGAAGTCGCCGAAATCATCAACCTGCAAGCCGTGCGTGAACAAGCGCGGCAAAGGCGGTGAAACTCGTGTCAGCCCTTTTGCACCTGCCCCTCTCCCTCCTGCGCTTCGAACTTGAAACCCTGGAAGCCGCCAGCGTCCCCCCGTACAAAGGCGACCTGCTGCGGATGGCCCTCCTCTGGTGGCTCAGTGAATTCTGGTGTCCCGAGTCCACCCGTTGTAGAGAAGGCTGCCGTAGGCCCGATATCTGTATGTTCGGAAGACTCTGCACCCCTGCCGTGGATTCCTCCTGGTCACCCCAAGTACGAAAACTGCTCGGCGCTGAAGCCCCCGGCGCCTACGTGCTTTGGGACGAGCGCGACCGCCGCACGCAGTTACAGCCGGGTGACCCGTGGACCTTCAACCTCACCCTCATTGGCGACCTGGCGCTGCGACAGTTGCCGGCCATTGTGGCAGCGGTACAGCAGGGGGCTGAACAGGGCATGGGGCGCGTGCGGCTGCGCAGTCGTGTACTCCAGGCAAGCGCCCAACACCCTGCGGGAGAAGCACTCCCGCTCCCTATCGCCGAACAACGCGAAGGCGTTCTCACCTGGCAAAGCTACGACCAGCGCGCAGTAGTTTTTGGCATCGCTCAGGCACAAACATGGGCAGCGCAGCATCCACTGCGGGCGCTGCAGCTAGAATTCCTCAGCCCAATGAAGTTCAAGGAGCGCGGCGCCTGGGTGGAAACTCCGGAGTTTAGCCCACTCTTCAAGGCGTTAGTGCGACGCCTGCGCATCCTTAGCGAAGTACACGGCGGCGGAGAATGGCCGCACGACGAATGGGGTCCCCTGCTGGATGCTGCCGATGCTGTGCGATTGGATCATCACGAAACACAATGGCTGGGCTATGCCCGCCACTCCCAAGCGTCGGGCGTCTATGATGTCGAAGGTTTCATCGGCAACGCCTGGTACAGTGGCGAAGCGCTCCTGCCCCTCGTTCCCTACCTCTGGTTGGGACAGTGGCTGCATGTGGGCAAAGGCTACGTCAGCGGCAATGGCTGCTATCGTTTGCGCCTGGTGTAACCGCACACTGATCGCGCAGAGGATTAGGATGCCGGTGAACGCAGAAAACGCTCGACTGGGCAGAGGCGAAGCACAGCGCAGGCATGCCGCGCAAAAAACGCTCCTGGTGGAATATCTGTAGCAGAAAGCGGCTGAATCCGCAAACACGGAATTACGTTAGCAATGACTGAGCCGGAGGGGCTATCCCTCCGGCTCTTTTTGTGCGGCAAGATGACCGTAGTTGCTCACAAAAGACCGACTGTCAGTGCTGCTACCGGTAAAAAATCCGAACTAGCGAACTGCTCTCAACAAACCTGAGAAAACATACCGCTACAGAGCAACAACCACCGCACCTGGAGCCCCATTCGCGCACCGCTCGCCGTTCACTACCCATAGCATCATCACGTGCTCGCGACGCCCTCGCAAGATCCAGTAGCCGCTGAACTTGCCCGCACGATTCATCCTGGAAGTGGTGATTCTCCGCGCAGGAGCCCGACCGATGGCCGCCGACCGCCAAATCCACAGCCCCATTCAGGTTTCGCGGATCGCCTACCCATAGCGTTGTCACGTGCTCACGTTATCACGTGGTCACGGCACCCTCAATACCCTCACTGATGGGCACCCTCTTCGGACTCACCCACTGATAACTGCATGGGCAACATTATACACTAGTCTCAATACCCTCACTGATGGGCATCCTCTTCGGACTTAAAGAGGATAGGAGGATATCATGTCTGACGATACTTTGTCTCAATACCCTCACTGATGGGCATCCTCTTCGGACATAATGGAATATTTTTCACTGTTGTCTCAAATAGAATTGTCTCAATACCCTCACTGATGGGCATCCTCTTCGGACAAAAGAACTTCCCCGATCTTTACAAGATTGACGAGAGGTCTCAATACCCTCACTGATGGGCATCCTCTTCGGACCAGGTTCATGGGAATCCACAACGGTGTGCGAAGGTAATGTCTCAATACCCTCACTGATGGGCATCCTCTTCGGACTGGATGGGAGATTTTATATTCCCCCCACGCCAAACAAGTTGTCTCAATACCCTCACTGATGGGCATCCTCTTCGGACGATAACCCTCTTCTTCCCCCCGGCGGTCGTTCTGACGTCTCAATACCCTCACTGATGGGCATCCTCTTCGGACAAAAAGAGCGACTTTGATCTAGAAGTTGTAAGAGTTCGTCTCAATACCCTCACTGATGGGCATCCTCTTCGGACAATATTCAAGGTATTCCAGACAGGTTTCTTTTGTATCAGTCTCAATACCCTCACTGATGGGCATCCTCTTCGGACAGCCAATTTCGATTCCCCACAAGGAGCCTTTTTTACGCCGATTTGGGGGCTAAATCGGCGATTTCCGGCGAAATTTCCCCACCCATGCCCCCGCCAAAGCCTCTTTTACGCCATCTTCTACCACCCCAGGTGGCCCGAGAGTCCTTTTTGGTTAGAATTGACGATTATCCCGAATTACGCTCTCACCGCGTTGCCCCCTTTGCAGAAGCACAGTTTTAGTGTATTTCAGAATCACCTCTATGTCAAATGACATTTTCCGTTTTTTGTCAGTGTACCACGCCAGTGGTAGACGTCGCGTCCAACCACGCCGGGCTCAGTGCTTCGAGCACCGCGCGCATTTCTGGCTTCAGCCGCAGGCGCCACTTGCCTTCCGGCAGCGGCTCCCAATCAATCACCATGTTGGTGCCGGGCTGGTTCTCTTCGCCATAACCGGGAGTGCCATTGACACGCCGGCCCAGGGCACCCAAAACCCCAGCGAGGTCCTGCATATCACGCCGCCCCATAACGGCGATCAATTCCGCGTGGGTGAGGCCCTTGGCGCCGGCATCATAGAGCGCCTTGTAGAGCTGGCGCTGGCCCTCAGGCACGGGGATGCGCGTGAGTAGCCGTTGGAAATCCTCGGGTGCGGGTCCTGCTGTCGCCGTTGCGGCGCTGTCGCTCGGCGGTTTGACAAGAAGCTGCGTCTTGATCTGCAACCAGTCACGGTGGCGGTGGAGCGCGCCTTCATCCTCCGGGGTTGCTTTGCGCCTGAAGTGGAAAACGGCGTTGCGTAAATCCCTGATCTCCCGCAGCCGTTGGCCCACACGACTTCTCTGCTGAGGCGTGCTGCCAAAGATTGCCGCAAACCGGGGCCAGTTCTTGCTATGCTGGATCAGCAGAATGGTATCATCCACCGTGAAATCGGTGAGCGCATCCGGTAAGCCTTCTGAACCGTACTTTTCCGTGAGCGCGGTCCGAATGCATGCCGGCAACTCCGAGGCAGGAATGCACGCGCTGATAATCTTTCGCAGTGCCTGCTCGATTTCAGCCAGCAACACGAACGGTGTGGTCACCTGCGCCAGATAAGTCAGGCCATCCATGGGGGTCAGTATGGCTTCCAACTCACGGCGCGTCCCCACCAGCACCGCTTCATCCGCGTTGAGATGCGGGACGATGGTTTCCCAGTTCTCATCCGCCTGGACAAATTGCAGCTGCTCTACAAATTCCTCGACCGGCAATTCTCCGATAGGCTCTTCGACCTTGCCCAGGCGCAGCAATCCCACCGCCAGCGAATGGTACGAGAGCACGCCTACCACGCGCGAGTTGACGCTGACCGGCAACTGTGAGAAATTGTGCTGTTCCATCAGTGCCAGCGCCTGCGCCACGGTGTCGCCCGCTTCAACGGAGGTTACCTTCTGCGCCTCGGGGATGAGGTTGCCCACCAGATGGAACAAGTCGGCGGGGGATTCCTCACGATCCGTCATAACTGGCGTTGCCTTCGAATTTACCGCCATCGCTTCGCTCCTTCTTTGAAATCACTCTGACCGCCGACGGCTGACCACCGACCGCTGTCCGTGGCAATCGTCGGTGGTCAGTGGTCGCTCTCTACTTCTCACTTCTCCAAGAATCGCCTGCCTGGTGCGTTACCCCCATGAATATGTTTGGCACTTGTGCCATTGAGCGGCTCACCCCGTTCCCAGGCATTCAACCTTCTTCTTCTGCTGCTGCTGCTCCCGCAGTTCGTCCAAAACCCACTGCACAGTCACCCGGCTAACGATAGGACACAGGCATTCCACAGTTCAGCGATAGAGAGTATTTGCCTCGCCATGTCCTCGGTGCAGGCAAATTGTGCTCGCGTCTACCCGTTTTCGAGGGTCTCAAACCCGCGCCGAATAACTTGGGCCATGGCTTTGCGTCTAGCTTCAAGGAAATTAGGGTAGGGCATATTCTGCCAATCCTCCGGAAGTGCGTGAAGAAAACATAGGGTTTCCCATTCTTGCGATGAGTAACGCGGTTCAAATTGCGCGAAGTATTCGGCAGGGGCTTTATCAGAGATATCAATGTTGTCGCTCCACTCAACCAGGGCAAAGTTGGCAACCTGGTTTTGATCGCGCACTTCAGTAATCCCTTGTTTTCTCAAATAGCCTTTGGGAAAGAGATGATGCCGTTCAATTGCTGATTTCTTCGCCTTAGTGGAGGGATCAAGCAAATCGGCGACAGAAAGACTGGAGAATAACACCGGAGCTTTTAGCAAAATCAAGGATGCGTAGTAGGCAAATAACGAGGGGGTGCGTGATGACGAAGTGTTCAGAGCATTAGCGAGCGTAATATTCCAGTAATCCTCGGTGAAAGTATCTGTAATGATGTGCTCCAGATAGGCGACGAATCCGGCAGCATCAGTCACATCCCGTAGCCGTCCCAAATCCTGTTCCATTACGGATTCAAACGAACCTGAATAACGGCTTGTCAAAGAAATCGTAAAGAACCAACGCGCGATTACATGGCGCAAAGCGTGGTGCGCTACATGATAGTCATACTTGCCGATAAGATAGAAAGTATAGGCGTATAGAAGCGCGTTGTCTGAGGAGATCATTTGCCCGCTGTTGTACCCGGCGCAGCGAATTGCTTTCAAGAATTCATGCCAGTTTTGTACATCAACAACCTTGTCCTGAGCCGCCTCAAGAACAGCGAACTGTTGTTCGCGCCGTTCATCGGAAAATTGTCCAGTTTCCAGATCTTTACCACGCAGGATCAGATAGGCATAATTGAGGCGCGCCCGGCGAAATCCCACGCCAACGCTCACCCGCAGAAGTTGATCAGGATCAGGCTGAATGAAGTAGTTAAACGGTGAGGACCCGCTAATAACTGGGACGCGCGTCGCGCGGCAGAACTGCTCCAACTCTTTGCGTCCCTCATCCCAAAAGACCGACATCAGGGTTAGAATGAAATTGGCTTGGTTCAGCGATGTGCCTTTGCTGTTCACACGGACGAAAATCTCAGCAACCTGCTCTTCATCCGCTGCACTAGAGATTTCCAATGCGGTGAAGGGATAGCTCTGAATGTTATCCAGGTTATTGATTGCCTTCTGAATTGCCTTGACCTCATCGGCTGATACATCACGAGCAGCTTTGAGCCGATTCAAATACTCTTCGGCTATCCCAAAAATACCGCTTTCGTGAGCCCAAATCCGACCAATATCCTGGATATATTCCGGATCCTTGCGGCTAGCCGCATCTGCAACTACAAACTTCTCCAGCAAAGGATTAAAAGCGATGGGGATATGTTCCTGACGATAATCTTCCCGCACTACCTGCACGCCTTTGATCACGGCGTACAGGGACGTGAGTCTTTGCTGCCCATCTACAATGAGCAAATGGGGGGCTTTTTGTTTAGCATCAACCCCAATTTGACGGTGACCATTACCAGCGCCGTTAACCCAAAACAGCAAATACCCCACAGGAAACCCTTTGTACATTGAGTCAAACAAATCCCGCACTTTAGGATTTGGCCAAACAAAAGGGCGCTGAATCTCAGGGAGCCCGATTTCTCCCATCTCAATATCGTGAATGAGCTTTGACAAAGAATACTTCACTTCGCTAAATAGAATTACGGACATGATACCTCCTAACCAAGCATCTTTGACACATTTTCCACGCCCTGAGCGCCAACCGCTACATGCCACAGTCCCTTTCCATCACCGCGCCCCCTTATGCCCCACCCGCGGATCCGCCGGGGGCGGCTCCAACCGCGTCTGGTACTCCCCCCGCGCCATCTCATCATACATCTCCAGAATCACGCGCTTGGTGCGATACTCCCCGTGCGCGGCCTCATCCTTGCGCTTGACGATGGGGAAGGTCTCCATGATGTAGTCCACATCGTCGCGCGCGATTCCGTACAGATGGAAGTACGCCGCATCGAGTTCGCAGCGGAGCAGAAAGCGGCGCTCCTCATCCCACACGAAGGGCGGACCATCGTAGCCGCAGTCTTCGGCGAAGGGTTTAAGGTCCCACGCGGTGTAGGTGAGCTCGAGGACGCGGGGGAGGATGTAGCACAGAGTCTCGGCGGTATAGGCAGTGGGCGGGAGTACGGGGAGCTGGCGGGCATGATGATAATCGAGATGCACTCCCCCAACTTTTTGACGAGCAAATATATCAAAAATCATGCTACAAAGATTCGCTACTAAAGCAGCAGCAAATGGCGTTTTGATTTTCTCATCAGGTAACAAGATGGCAAAACCATCATTCATCCCATCTCGTGGTGCTATGCTGCTTACCATAGTGCGTTCGTTTGAAGCATTTGTAATCCTTCGCCAACCAATCAGCCATCTCCTCTTCCAGCTTTCCAAGCGAGCTTCGACCTCGACGGCATCTACCCAGTACCAGGGCAGGGCCAGGAAATGCGAGTCGGCGTGCTGACAGTCATCGGGAGTGGGTAGGTGCGTGCTAGAGCGGTCAATTACGCCTGCGTAAGTGCCA
>JAKJAC010000098.1:0-229 GCA_022707705.1 Chloroflexota bacterium | reverse complement strand
TCATCCCCGCGGGTGAAGCGGTTGCCGTCCAGAGCGAAGCCTTCAGCTTCTAGCTGCTCCCGCGTGCGGAAAAGGCCGGAGTCGTTTGCCATGTCGAACATCCGTAAGAACGATACACCCCACGGGTTCTCGCCCGTCGTTTCGTTGACCAGCACGGGCACGCGGGCGTAGATGGCGCGGGTGAGCTCCCCGTCCCGCCGGGTGCGGAAAACAGGGCAGGTCTGGGTGT
>JAKJAC010000097.1 GCA_022707705.1 Chloroflexota bacterium | reverse complement strand
CCACCACCGGGCTGGTGAAGGGCTCGTAGCCCTCCGCGGTGACCGTGACATACCAGCAGCCCTGCGGCACATCCCAACCGTAGTAGCCCGCTGCCGTGGTCTGCTGGAAGGGAATTGCGGGTGCGGTCACCGTGACCTCGGGGTTCGCGACAATGCCCAGTTCCGTGGGCGCGGGCTGGCTCCACGCCGTCCCCGCCGGTTTGGAGAGATTCGACTCGCAGGTATTGGGGCGGTTGTCTGTGGGACCGGTCTTGGGCTCCCATCCCGGCACCTGGTACAGCGTCACCGTCGCGCCAGCAATAGGCTGGGCGGTGCGCGCATCGCTCACGATGCCGCTCGGATCGTAGAGCGTGACGTAACCGATGATAGTCTCTGTGGTAGTCACGCCGCAGGTGACCCTGACGCTAAGCGTGGCATTGCCGGTGAGCGCGGCAGCGGGGATGGTGGCTTGATAGGCAGCGCCGCCCACGTTGGCCATGGGGAACTGTGGCCCGGTGGAGAGGAGGAGCGTCACGGTGGTAGGCGACCCAGCGGTACAGGTCACGGTGCGGGTGATGGTGATGTCGCTGAGATTGGGTCCTGGCATAGTGATTTGTGCGGTACCATCGGGATTGAAGACCACACTGCCGGTGTCCGTCTCCACCCCGGCTGCAGGAGGCTGCGGCAAGGCCAGCACCGCATCAATGCCTGTGCGCGGAATGCCGGGCGTGATGGTGATGACGGTCGCAGTCGCGATGGTAGGTTTGGCACTGTAATACTGTGGCGCGAGTTGCCCCGTGGGGTCCACGAAGCGCACGCGGTAGTTGATGCCCGGGCCCTGACCCAAATCGGTGAATTCATACGTACCGGCAGCGGTAGTGTGGGTAGTACTGATCTGACGCCACTCTGAAGCACTCCATGGGGTAGACTTTACTGGGCGATATAAGGTAACCAAGACATTGGGGACGGCAGTTGTATCTGTCAGGGTAACAATTCCACTAAGATTACCAGGGTCTTGATCGCAGACGAGACCGCTGCTGTAAAGCTCACTAATACCACTTAGCCAGGTGGACACATCACCAGTGGACGGTATGCATAAGTCGGTGTTATAGAAAAAGAAAGTGTTCAGGGGCAATGTCGCCAATGCAACGGGCAATTCACTATGAAGCGGGTTATTATGCAGATAGAGTTTGGTCAAGGCAGCAAGATTTCCCATCTCATTCGGCAAGGGGCCGTTTAGCTGATTATTGTACAGATGAAGTTCCTCCATGAGTACAAGAGCACCAATTTCAGATGGAATAGATCCACTTAACTGATTGTATTCCAGCCTCAGCCCTGTTAACGCAGTGAGGTTACCAATCTCCGGGGGGATAGTTCCGCTCAATTGGTTGTTGAACAAGCCAAGAAATGTTAATGCGGTAAGATTGCCAATCATTGATGGAATCGTACCGGTCAATTGATTAGTAGCCAGATTGAGGAATGTTAATGCCGGTAGATTACCTATCTCAGGAGGAATAGTTCCACTTAGTTGATTCCATTGCAATTGTAGATGTGTCAACGCTGACAGGTTGCCGATCTCAGGTGGGATCGCGCCGCTCAGTCGGTTGTTGTAAAGGGTGAGGTACTGCAACGCGGTCAGGTTGCCGATCTCAGGTGGAATGTTTCCAGTTAATTGGTTGCTGCCCAAGGAAAGATTTGTCAACGCGGTCAGATTACCAATTCCAGGAGGGATAGATCCGCTCAATTGATTAACACCTAGAGAAAGTGAAGTCAACGCAGTAAGGTTGCCAATTTGTGACGGGATGGAGTCGCTCAACTGATTCCATTCCATGTTAAGGCTAGTTAATGCAGTGAGGTTGCCGATCTCAGGTGGGATCGCGCCGCTCAGTTGATTGTTGTCAAGGTAGAGGTACTGTAATGCAGTGAGGTTGCCGATTTGAGAGGGGATTGCGCCGCTCAGTTGGTTCCGGGAAAGGTAGAGATACTGCAATGCACTCAGGTTGCCGATCTGGGATGGGATCACACCGCTCAGTTGGTTGTTGTCCGACTTTAGAACCGTCAATGCAGTGAGGTTGCCGATCTCAGGCGGGATTGTACCGCTCAGTAGGTTGTTGGAAAGGTAGAGGTTTGTCAAAGCAGTCAGATTGCCGGTTTGAGATGGGATTGCGCTGCTCAGTTGGTTATCGGATAGCGAGAGTTGTATCAATCCAGTGAGGTTGCCGATCTCAGGTGGGATCGCGCCGCTCAGTCGGTTGTTGTTAAGGCTGAGGTATTGCAATGCAGTCAGGTTGCCGATCTGGGGAGGGATCGCACCGCTCAATTGATTGGCATTCAATAAAAGATGCTGTAACGCAGTCAAGTTGCCGATCTCAGGTGGAATCGCGCCGCTAAACTGATTGCTGTAAAGATACAGGTACCGCAATGCAGTCAAGTTGCCGATCTGGGGAGGGATCGCGCCGTTTAGTTGGTTGTTATTCAGAGTCAGTTGCGTGACATGGTCGCTTGTGCACGTTACACCGTACCAACTACAGGGTGTCGTCGTCGCCAGCCAGTCAGTGTGATTTGTCCAACCATTCCCATTCGTCGAGTTGTAAAGCGCCACCAGCGCCTCGCATTCCGTCTGGGGAATCTCCGTCACCGTCGAGCAATCGAAGGAGGTTTGCGGTTCCAGTGGGGAGGCGGAGGTCGGCGGTACCGGCATCGCGCCGGGCAACAACAAAGTCAATACCAGCAGCACGCTCAGCATTTGAAAACCACGGATTCTGTTCGTCGCCATCGTCTTGCTCCTTGTATGGGTGAGATTTGTAGTCTGAAATGCCTTCTGCATGTTTGTGGCTCTGTCTACGCCGCTGTCATTTCGCTCCCTTCTCAGAGTGTGCGCCCATTCTGTGATGGTAGCAGCGATTGGCGCACAGCCTGACCGAGTGATTCCTGGTGTGGCTTCACAAAACGGCCCGATAACTTAACCCACCCCGAGTATAGCATTTTTTGAAGCGCTGGGAAATGTCACCTTGTTATTTTCACAAGATAGCCTGAGCACTTGCGACCGCTTACCTAGATCTACAACTCATCGCCGCCTACGCTGCCGCCAGCGCTGGCGACGCGCTCATCGATCCACCAGGGGGAGGATGCTCAGCAGTCATAGGGGTCTCCGGTAATCGGGATCGAGGCCAAGTCGCTCCAGAAGAATACGCCATCATTAGCTATACCTTTGCGTCAAAGCCCAAGTGACTGCAATCCTGCGCGCGTGCCGTTACAAGCCACGCGTTTGCCTGGGGCGAAACTCCGGTTCGCGCCTCATTTTCTCCATGCCTGCGCTACATTCAGCTCCGGCGCACCCGGCGCGATAGACGCGCCTTCAACCCAAGAATGCCCGCGAGGGTGAGCAGCACGCCCCAGATCCAGGCCCCATCCGCCTGGATCGAAGGGTCCGTTCGCCAGACCCAGCGGGGTAAAGCGCATGACCGGCAGGTCGCAGATTTTCTCCTCAAGCGCCGCATCGCTGATGGTGCGCGGATTGTAGCCCTCGAAGAAACCGGCGAAACCCGCGTTGACCAGCACCTGGCGGGCAACCGTGAGCCTCTCGGCGGCATCGCTCACCTCCTCGGCGCGGGTAAAGAGCGCCCCGCCGGGCAGGATGATTTCGACCTCGGGGTGCGCCAGCAGATTGCGGAACCAGTCTGACTTCCGCCGCCCCCCTGAAACACAATACACACAGCCCTGGTGGATGGCGTAGTTCACCGGCGTGGCATACGTCTTGCCGCTTTTGCGCCCAATTGGCTTGAGCACCATGATATATCCGCCGAACGGCGTCACTAGGAATTTGCCCAGCCCCAGGCGAAACATGGGGACCATAAAGAACTTGTTCACAAACCAAAACATCCGGCTCAATGCAGGTGGCATGCTTCCTTCCTTGGAAGGGTGATAGGATTAATGGAATGGAAACGCTTCTGGAGTGTATCATTCTGGATGCGCTCTATCACCCAATTGCGAGGGATTGATCATTGGTGAGTCTCCGTATCTTGCTTGCGAAATTCAGGGTAACATTTGAAGTAAAGACTCGGCTTGTGGGTATAGTTGCAGTCCTTCATCAATAATCCTGTCAGCCTTATCATCTTGTCCAAACTCTCTATAACACGCAGCCAAGGCTTGATAGGTCAAGGGCCCAGTCGCCTCAATTTGATGTGATTGCTCTAAAGGAGTGAGGGCATCTTTGCACTGACCTAGCCGATAATATGAGCGTCCCAAACCGGCTAAGGGTAAGGCCATTTCAGGAAACAAGTCGTGTGCATGCCCGTAAGCGAGCACCGCTTCCGAAAAACGTTCTCGTACATAATACAGGTCACCCAACAGCATGTAAGCCTGGGCATCGGTGGCGTCGAGAGCAATCGCTCTTTGTAGCGTGTACTCGGCTCGCTCCCACTCGTTACGCAAGACATATACCTGTCCTAATCCACGTAGCCACATACTCTGGTTATTGTTTATCGCTAAAGCCTTCTGGTAGGCGATCTCAGCTTTTTCCAGGTAAACCGGATCGTGATGCGCCCATACGGTATACAGTATACCCAGATCAGCCCAATACAATGGTTGCGCCGGGCAGAGTTTGATGGCGCGAAGGAATTGCGATTCAGCGCTCGAAAAACCGCTCTCGGTACCTGAGTCGGCCATGAAGCGCCCTCCTTGGTGGAAGTAAGTATCCTGCCAAGGTAGCACCTGTTGTGCTTGTTCAATGGCACTGAAATCTCCTTGCTGCAGGCCACGGGCCATTTGATAGTCAGCCAGTGTGGGTCGCAAACAGAGAGCACTGATCAGTAGCATGCCTGCAACTGCTATTACGGCAGCTACCAATTGTCGCTGCGGAACAGTTTTGGAATGTAGTCTCACGACGCTATTCTTTTGTGTGGGAGCAGGAACAATCAAACTGTAGAGTGCCCAGGTTATAATCAATGTGGCTGCTGTGGGAGGCTGGAGTAAATCCATAAAGGCGTTTGCAACTAGCGCCAATAGCAAGCTCAGCTGTTGGAATTGTGCTTCTGGTTGCTGTATTCCTCTCAGTGAGCGAATCCCTACTCTCCAAATCGCCAATGACAAAATCAGCAAAACTATAACCCCCAAAATTCCACCTTCGACACCCAGTTGCAGCCATAGATTGTGTGCATGATCAACCATGACTTCGCGTCCCTGGTAATAAACCAGCTCCGGGGGATAGACATGCGCAAATGCAAGAGTAAATGTACCGGGGCCGTGTCCCAATAGTGGGCGCTGCGAGATCAGTGTCAGGGAAGCCTTCCAAATTGTCAATCGCGCCGCCAATGAACCCGCATCTGTTTGGTGCAATGTGCTTAATCGCGCAAGAAGCGGGTTTTGTCTGATTGGTTCGGGCATATCTAGGAGATTCAGGGCCAAAAGGGTTGCTAACGCCAACCCTGCGATGATCGCTCCAATAGCACACCAACGAGGATTGTGTTGCAGAAGTCCCCAAGCTACCAAGCCGATAACCACCGTGGCGCCACAGCTTAACCAGCCACCTCGAGAACGCGAGAACACTAATACCAGGAGTTGCCCAATGAGGAGCAGTCCTAATCCAGCTTTTTGCCATTGCTGGTGCGCTTTAACCAGGCGACCGAAGGTGAGCGGAATAATCAACATCAGATAGCCCGCCAGATAATTGCTTCGCCCGAGAGTGCTAAAGACTGGTGTGCTCCCTTCCTCCACTTTCCATTGCCAGGGATCCAAGCCGGCACTCTGCAACAAGCCATAGACTATCACGCACGCACTGCTACCGACCAAACTCAATAATAGAAATTCATCAAAGTTCTTGTGAATTCGGAATTCATACACCAAATAGGCAAATAGACTCAGGGTTAACCAGGCGAGTATGCCCTGCGCTCGCTCATAACTGCCCCAGAATGACCAGCGCGGCGACAGCGAACCTACAAGTGCTGCTATTAGCACGCCATTCAAGACCAGCACAGGGAGCATCAATGGCCATCGCACAAGACGCAAGTTTCCCTTCGACAGGTTATCAACAACATGGGCTGCAAGCGTTCCCATGACCAGAGCTTGAAATAGCCAAAATTTGGGTGGTTCAAACACGGTCACGGTGCTACGGGCAAAAAAGAGGGTGATTATTCCTGGTATTAGAGCCGTAATCACAGCGAGCGACGGCAATCTTGTGGTAGATTTTCGTTTTTTCATGAATACCATTTGCAGGGTCTCTGGCGACCCCAGAAAGGTCGCCAGAGACTATTGAAAATCACTGACGTAGCGTCAGCGGCAAGAATACATCGTAGGTACGTCCCATGATCTGGAATTTACCTGGGGCGCTGACTCCAGCGCTGAATTCCATTCGAGCTGGATTGTGAATAGCCGCATCCATCATTTGCCAAACTCCCGCACTTGTGTCCCAACGATAAAGGCCGAATGTATTAGGAACATAAATGCCAACGGTCGGCTTTATGTAACTCAGCGTGATGGTACAGGTTTCAGTTGTCAGAGCCTGCTGGGCAGGGACGTTCCAATTGATCTCCAACACTGAACTCTTGCCCTTAAGCACCCCGCTATTTTCTGACAAGTCAGATCTGATGCTAACTTCAGTACCTTCAGGCAAGACACCAGATGGAAATAGGACCTGACCAGAACCATCTGGACTCTCGACTACAGTTTCAGCAGCAAGGATAAACGCGGTCGAGACTAATCCATCGGCATTGAAGCGTAACACGCCCTCCGGATAAGTTGGCACCCAGAGGTCTCCGTTTTGTTGATTTAACCATATACCTCCAGATATGCTCTGAGGTATACGATATGTGTCAAACTCGCCATTATCGAATTCACTCAAACCGTTGCCGTTTCCATATCCTGCTGTCCAAACGCGGTCATTGGCATCAACGGCGACATCGTACACTGACCCCCACGGCAAGCCATGCGTCTGAGTGTACACCGACCATGTCCCGCCATCGAAATTGAGAAGACTCCCAGCCACACGTGGTTGCCAATTGGAAACTGTGGAAAACCAAAGGTCGCCTGTTGAGGTCTGTGCTACACCAGAAGCGTACTGATTGAATGCACTCCAGGCATTTGATGCAGGATCAAAACGCGCAATCGTGCCCCCTGTCCAGGAGTTGGCGCTTCCAATTAGCCAAACTGCTCCGCCAGGTGTTACTTCGAGATCCCTCACGTAATTTCCCGATGCAGATACCTCAGTCGCCGGATACCACTTGTTGACAACGGTTCCCGTTGCTGGATTATATCGCCACAGTCCAGAATCCGTTCCCAGCCATAAAAGTGAGGATTGAGTATCAAGAGCGATGTGCGTCACGCGAACGTTGGATCCAAGATATGTTGATTGCCAAATGTTACCATCGGTACTGTGATGTAAATAGCCAGTACTGGTGCCGAGCCAATAGTTATTCGCCCCCAATTCAGCCCCAGTAGTGAACACATAAGCGACCTTTTGCCATTGAGCACCGTCAAAAGCACTCGTGGCCTCCCAACCGTTGCTGTACACCTTTCCCGCTACGCTAAAGACACGAGATGTGGTCCGTGGCGCAGGCCCATTCATGGTAGTGACAACCGCCCACGCGCCATTAACATAACGCAGGATCGTGCTGTTATCTAGTCCGACCCACAATGTTTCTGGGGCCTGCGCGCGTATGCGTGTCACCAAATTCGATGCGAATTCCGGAGGTAATTCCAAGTGAGAAATGCCATTTCCGGTTGTGTACCTGGCAATCGTGCCAGGCTGATTCGCGTACGCTATCCAGATACTGCCATTTCCAACTTCCAAGTAACGGATCGGGTTGCTCCTCAAACCATTCGAGGTCGTCAACGACGTCCAATTTGCGCCATTGCCATAACTGATTCCCCGATCACTGCTTCCAGCCCATACGTAGCCGCTTGCAGCATCAAAAGCAACCGTAACCATTTTGTCACTCACAAGCCCGTCTGCGGTTCGGAAAGTCTTAGTGGTGCTTCCGATTACGTGACGCAGTCCAGAATAACCATTCGCCATCCATGCTTCATTAGCACTAACTGGTGCGATTTTTTGGTAATAATCTTCGGCACAGATACGCTGCCATTCAGTTCCGTTATAGCGCGATATTGCATTGCTGCTGACGAGCCAGGGATGACCTGTGCTATCAACTCGGATCTGCGTTGCTTGACCTTTAGCTTGCGCAGTCCAGGTGCTCCACGTCGTCCAACTACTTCCATCAAAAAGAGATACTTCGCCAGAAACCACCCATAGATTCCGACCGCGCGCATCTACAGACGTGGCCGTACGATTCTGAGGTGCCCATCTCCCAGTTTCAGCATTAGCCCAAATCAGACTTCCGGAGGAGTAGAACCCTGTAGCAATCCACAAATTGCTATCAACCACTGCAATATCCATGACTTCGCCTACGGCTGGGTAGTAGATCTGGTTTCCCCCTCCACTAGATGCTAATGCGGGAGCAGCAGAAGCCGCAAATCCGCTAAGCAGTAGCACCAAAACCAACACAGCATTCATACTCTTGAATTTCATGAAAGGAGCTCCTTTTGTGTAAGTAATGAGTATTGAGATATGGAATCAGAGTCTTCCGATTCGGTCAATAATTACCCCCTTTCTTTGGCTTGACTGGATGGCTTCGCCCTCGTACCGGTGGTGGGTGGGGTGCAGGGGAAGGATCATCCACATCGCGGCGGGAGATGGGCGGCGTCTTGGGATGCAGGACCCCCGCTGCGATGAGCGCCTCGAAGAACTCGCCCGTCGCAAAGGGCACGAGAGCTGGATGTGGAGCGGCTTACACAGGAGCGTCTCATTCTGGATGCGCTCCATCACCCAATCACGGATGACGGAGTTCTGAAACTGCTGGGAGAGCCGCACCGTCGTGCGATACTCCTCCTGTACCTTGGCGAGAACTTCAAAGGGATTTATATCTTGTGCCTCCATTTGATTATCGCAGCTATGACTTTTTGCCAAAGAGCCGCTTGGGTTGCAGCGCGGCTTCGGTCTTCGCGAGCAAATCTTGCGCGAACTTGAGCAGTTCCTCCGGTTGGGGAGTTAGTTACACCCCTGATCCGGTACCGTTAATCCCAGCGCCGGGATCGAAAACACCCGCATCGAGCGCTATCGCCAGTTCGTAGTAGGTGAAAGGCGGAATCCCTGGATCATTCGTGTGACGCCAGGCAGTGATGATGAGCTCCGGACTTTCGGTGGGGAAGTAGACGACTTCGCGCGCCACCTCACCGGCAATCAACGCCCGGACGTCGGCTTCCCAACCTCGCACCGACATGCTGTGCAGCAGCACGTCACCCTCGCAGAGCTCCTGGTCGCCCTGCCAGAAGGAAACCCGCGCGCGGACCACGCCAAAAGCCGCGTTCAACATGGCGGGACCGATGGAGACCATGGAAAACATGCCTGCGCGTGCGGGCATCTTCGCGAGAATCTCGACACGGGCGGTGGTTCGCGCGTCCCCTTCATAGCCATTTGTAATCTCTGCCATCGAGTGCTCCTCAGCTGACCAAAATGTGTGCGGCACGGATTTCTGCTCACCTTGAGCGGAAACCCGTAGCCGCGATAGCCGAATCGCGTGTTGCCTGACCCGCGCACAGCTCAGAGGATTTCCAGCGCCGAGAGCGTCTGCACCAGGCGGGTTAGCGCGTGCACCAGGCGTTCGATGCCCTGCGGGTCCGCGCTCTCGAAAGGCTCCGTCGCGGAAGCATCCTCGCGCCGTCTGGGAATCCGGAGATGCGCATTCGCCTCGAACTGCGCCGCCTGGATGCCCAGCCTTGCGGCATAGCCGGTGACAGTATTGGGATTGCTCGCGCTGAAGCTCGCGTGATTGACCGCCACACGTTGCAGCTGGTCCCCATCCTCCGTAAAACCGTAGCGCGCCAGAGTCTCCAGAATCAGCGCCTGCGTTTCCGGCGCACAGCTCGTGTTGTTGGATGTGCCCAGCGCAATCCCGAAATCCCTACTCGCGCGCGCCCCATGCAGGTCCAGCACATAGCGAATGGCATGGCATTGCAGCAGCTTCTTGAGGGCATCCTTGTAGCGGGAGTCCGCATCGTGATTGCCGTCCTCATCTGATTTGCGCCGCAGCCATAACACATGCGCACCTGAGCGCTCCGCTACCAGGCGCGCCAGCCCTGCCGTGAATTCGTCCTCATCCTTGGGTTTGCGCTGCCCCTGCTCTGGATAGAAGCGCGCGTGCTTTGCCCCATGCGGCGCCGAAATGAGAACCGGCACGGCGCCTTCCGTGTATCCTAGCTCCGCCTCGGTCCCGGCAGGCGGCTCCTGATACAGCACATCGCCTTCCAACTCAACCAGTCGTCCCAACATAGTCTCTCCAATTTCTCCCCAACCGCCATCCTGAAGCGCCTGAAAGAACGCTGCCTGTGGCAGAATCATTGCCGCGGCGCAGCCGCAGCTCGCGGAGTGTCTTGATCAGCGCCGCTGATAGCGGCGGGGATTCACCCTCTCCTCGCGCGCTCTCTGGTGGTAGTCATGATCCCGCTGAATCAATTCGACCACCTGCGCCGGCGTCATACCGGCAAGGTCACTTCTCTTCATGGCGGCAATGATGGCTGCGCGATTCAATTGAGGCAGGGTCGTGACCAGATCCACGGTGGTGTTCTTGAGCGACTCAATGATCGAGCGATCATGGGTGAAGACCACAGCGCGGGCGACGCTGCGGATGGGAGAGCGCTTTGAAAGGGTCTCTTGCAGGCGGTCAGCCGCCGCATTGACCTGCGCGCTGGGACCTCTGCCCCGCTTATCAGTGATCGCCTCCCTTTTCTCTACCTGATTCCCATAGCTATCATATTTGTCCCGCCACCACGTATCGCCGTCGCAGGAAACCCTGCCGTTGATGAATTTGCTTTCTATCGCCAGAATACCCGGTGGCCCCACCAGGAGCTGGTCTATTTCGCCTCTGGGGTTACGGTAGCCGGTGAGCAGAGTCCAATCATCAGGTAGAATTCGGCTCAGAGCAGTGATAACGCGCTGCTCGCCCACTTCCCCGGCGTTCCATACGTCCTCCTCTTGGCTTACAGTGGTAGGCGCCGGCGCCTGAGGTCGAGGAGAGAGCTTGTGCCAAAGGCGCGCCAGTAAACTCACAAACCAGGCAAAAAAGCGGCGCTGGCGGAATGCCAGTTGCGATTTCTCGCGCAATGCAGCCTTTTTCTGCGCCCGCGCAGCCATTTTATCTGTGTAACGCCTCGCGGCGATATCATAGTCAGCCTGGCGCTTGTTGGCTGCTTTCCGTCCCTGGTCGGCGACGTAAGTGGAGAGGGTGATTTTCTTCATGGTTCAAATTTCTTTCTTCGCCTCGCCTGGATCACCGCGTTGCCATCGCCCACGATGTTGCCATTGAGCAGGGGCGCCTAACCCGGCGCCCCGACCCCCACCGGTCGGTACGTCTCCCCGAAGTTGCGCTCCGAGAGCCAGCGCTTGAACGCGGGATTGTCGCTGTACTGCTTGAAGAGCTCCGTGAAATCCGCCATCAGCGCGAGCATGACGCGGTCTAGCGCCCGGTCGTGTTCGATGCGAGCGTTCTGCCGGTCGGAGTTGCGCATCGCGTTCTGATAGGCTTTATCCGCCGCTACCTGCGCCGGAATCTGCTCGGCAATCTCGCGGAGGATTTTGTCCTTGTCCTGCCACTCTACCCCGGGGAAGAGCGCATTGAACTCCGCAATAATCCGGCTGAGCCGTTCTAGCTCCGGCTCCGGCTTGAGGCTGGCATCGCCCACCGGCACGGGGTCAATCACGCCATCGGCATCGGCGAGCGCGATGGCGAGGGTGGCTTGCACCTCTGCCCGGTAGCTTTCCATATCCACCGCCTCCAGAATGCCCCGCGCCAGGTCTTCTTCCCTGGGCGCCGGCAGCTTAGTGACGAGGAAGTTGAGAAAGATGGAGAGCTTCTCCCAAGCGGCATCGGTATAGGGCAGGATGGCGCTGAGGAAGGCATAGGTGCGCCCGAAGGCTTTGGCTTTGCCCTTGAAAGCCACCTGCCCCTCTTCATCGAGCTCTTCCACATAGACCGCCACGCAGGCATCGAGGATCGGGTCGAGCCGCTCGCGGTCCGCGCCGCCGAGGTAGAGCGCGACGAACTCGTCCACCTGGGCAGCGGCGTAGACCTGATATCCGTCGAGCGCCGCCTTCAGGTCGTGCAGCTTGTTCGGGTCGGTCTCATCGCTCAGGATGGTCGTGCGGTAATACGGCTCGAAGGCCGCGCGAATGACCTCCACATCGTTGAAGAAATCCAGCACGAAGGTATCGCGTTTGCGCGGGTGGGCGCGGTTGAGCCGCGAGAGCGTCTGCACCGCCTTGATGCCCGCCAGCGGCTTATCCACGTACATCGTGTGCAGCAGCGGCTCATCGTAGCCGGTCTGGAATTTCTCCGCGACGACGAGAAAGCGGTACGGGTCCTCGACAAAGCGCTCCGGAATATCCTTGCTCGGAAAGCCGTTGAGCGTGGCTTCGGTGACCATCCGCCCGCCGTCCTCGTGCTCGCCGGAGAAAGCCACGAGCGCCCGGTAGGGACTTTTGCGCTCCACCAGATAAGCCTCGATGGCATGGTAATAGGCGATGGCGCGGGCGATGCTGCCGGTGACGACCAGCGCCCGCGCTTCCCCGCCCAGTTTGCGCTGCGCCAGTACATGATCGTGGAAGTGGTCCACCATGATTTCAGCCTTCTGGTGGATGGCGTGCTCATGCCCTTCCACGTAACGCCAGAGCTTGTGCTGCGCCTTCTTCTTGTCGAACTGCGGGTCATCCGCCACGCTCTTGATCAGCCGGTAGTAACTGGCGACCGGGGTGTAGCTCTCCAGCACGTCCATGATGAAGCGTTCCTGGATGGCTTGCTTCATCGTGTAACTGTGGAAAGGGCGGCGCCGGATGGCATCCCCTTCCGGGTACGGCGCGCCGAAGAGCTCCAGCGTCTTGTTCTTGGGCGTGGCGGTAAAGGCGAAATAGCTGGCGTTGGGCAGCATGCGGCGCCCCTCCATCAGCCGGTTGATGACGTCCTCGACCGTTTCTTCTTCGTCGGAGGTGGGGCGCTCTTGAGTTTCGCTACCCGTGGTGTCTGGCGTACTTCCGGCTGTCGTTTCAAGCCCAGAAGTGCGCCCCACCTGTCCCTGCGCCGAAAGCGCCATGTGCATCTTCGCCGTCGCGCGCCCGCCCTGGCTCGAATGCGCCTCATCAATGAGAATGGCGAAGCTGCGCCCGCGGTGTTCGTTGCCGATTTCATCAAGGATGAAGGGGAATTTCTGCACCGTGGTGATGATGATCTTCTTGCCCTCGGTGATGAAGCGCCGCAGGTCGCCGGAGCGCTCGGCGTGGCCCACCACCGCCGCCACCTGCGCGAACTGCTTGATCGTGTCGCGAATCTGCCGGTCGAGCAGCACCCGATCGGTCACGACAATGACAGAATCGAATGCAAGGTGGGGGTGGGTTGCACCTTCTGAGGTGCGACCCACCTGAGAAGTGCGACCAAGGTGGGCGGCACCTTCTGAGGTGCCACCCACCTGAATCAGCTGATACGCCAACCACGCAATCGAATTGCTCTTGCCGCTGCCGGCGGAGTGTTGAATCAGATAGCGCTGCCCCGCGCCTGCCTGCGCCGCAGCAGCCAGCGCCTTGCGCACCACATCCAGCTGGTGATAACGCGGGAAAATCTGGTCGCGGCGCCTCTTGCCACTCTTGGGGTCTTTGCGCTCGGTAATCTGGGCGTAGTTCTCCAGAATATCGGTCAGGCTTTCGCGGGCAAGGATTTCCTCCCACAGGTAGGCGGTCTTGAGGCCGTGGGGATTGGGCGGATTGCCCGCGCCATCGTTCCAGCCCTTGTTGAAGGGCAGGAACCATGAATCAGCCCCCTGCAAGTGCGTGGCCATGCGCACTTCCTGGTCATCCACGGCAAAATGCACCACGCAGCGCCCAAACTGGAAGAGCAACTCGCGCGGATTGCGGTCGCGCTTGTACTGCTGCACGGCATCCTCCACCGTCTGCTTGGTGAGGCGGTTCTTGAGTTCAAAGGTCGCTATGGGCAGCCCATTGATGAAGAGACAGAGGTCGAGCGCGCGCTGCGTCTCATCGCGGCTGTAGCGCAGCTGCCGCGTGATGCTGAAGACGTTGGCGGCAAAGCGCGCCGCGGCTTGCGGATTGCCGGGCGTGGGAGCGCCGTAGAACAGGTCCACCGCCAGCGGTCCGTGCTTGATTCCCTTGCGTAGCACATCAATGGTGCCGCGGCGGGTAATTTCACCCTGCAGGCGGGCGAGGAACTTGCGCCGCGTGGGGCTATCCTCCACCAGCGCCAGCTGTTGGGCGACTGCCGGTTGCGTGGCTTCGAGGAAGGCGCGCAGCTGCCGCAAGTCCAGGGCGTACTCGCGGTCGTAATCGTGCGGGTCGCCCTGAATGTAGCCGGC
>JAKJAC010000096.1:299-14605 GCA_022707705.1 Chloroflexota bacterium | reverse complement strand
CAGTTGACGAAGCAGCCATATCGTGCAGCGGGTTCTGCAGGGGACGCAGAAGCCCTCCGAACTGCTACGAATGCCCTCCTTTGGCAATCACCAACGGCGCGATAGCAAAGGCTTGGCGGAATTCCTCTGAACAAAGTGGCAGAATCGTGCCCGGCGCATCCGCACCGTTATCTATTAATGTGGCGCACAAATCTAAACCGGCAGCTGTTGCATCCTCCAGCGTTGCATCGTTGAGTATAGGTCCGCCTTTTACCGCATAGATTACGGGTACCGGCAGAACCTCGATCAGCACCCGATCAAATACCGTTTCCCCGGCATTATCAGCCAGAAAAAGCACGGCGCTGGCGGTCGCCAGGCTTGTGCGGAAAGCATCCAAATCATCAGCCGCCAAAGGCGCAGCCAACACCCGCTCCACTGTAACCCAGAGATCAGCAAGTTCATCCGATTGAGCGAAATCAATGATATTACCCGCAATACTCAGTCGTACCGCCGTTGCTACAGGGTCAGCACTCTCCGAAACCAATGCCTTGAGCCGAGGATAAAGCGCCAACGCCTCGCACGTGCTGCGGACTTTAGTAGCGCGATAAGGGTCACGCTGGCTTAGCCGCTCTCGCACGATACGATGTACAGCATAGCCGATTTCTGGTGGACTTTGCCCTGGGTCCAATCCATGCAGAAGGTCCAGTGTCTCGCCCACAATCGCAACCTGTGCATTTTCATCCGCACCCACGCGTCGTGCCGCACTCAACGCCTGACGCAGGAAACAGGGATAACAATCTAGATATGTGCGCATATTGCCTCAAATCCGTACTTGGGTAAAATCATACCTGTGTGTTGTAGATATACGCGGTAGACCTGACCGTGGGAACTCTCCAACTCGGGTTCCTCAGCCCGGCATTCCCACAATCTACAGCGGTGCAAACACCTCAGAAACCTCCACGATTGCTTGGGGGCAATCACTGCCCGCTCCAGAGGAAATGTTTCGGCATGTTTTCCATAAGAAGTATACCCTCTATTGTCATTTTTTCGATAGATAGCTGCTTCAAAAGTCCGCGCGATACCCAAATGCCACCGTTGACAGCCGCAGCGACCTCTCATATACTGATAGTATGGTATTTTGCCAGAGCAGTTCTAAGGTAAATAATGACACTATCAGAAAAATATCTCGCTTGCCTGCTGTAGGAGTTTCAGGTGCGATGAAAACCTCATCTACACTTTCAAAAGTTATTCTTGTCACCGGCGCATCCTCTGGCATAGGATACGCCTGCGCCACAGCCCTCAGCGCGCGGGGGCACCGCATCTATGGAGCCAGTCGTCATGCCCCTACTACACCCTCAGCGTTCACGCCATTGACCATGGATGTGACCAAAGAAGCCTCGGTGATTGCCGGTATCCACACCATCCTGGAACGTGAAGACCGCCTCGATTGCGTCCTGAACAACAGCGGTATGGGCTTTGGCGGCGCAGTGGAGGACACAGAACTTGAGGAAACTCAGGCGCTGTTCGATGTGAATTTCTTTGGTGTGGTGCGAGTCTGCCGCGCCGTGCTGCCCAGTATGCGCAAACAGCACTCAGGTCTTATCATCAACATGAGCTCCATCGGTGGCTTGATGGGACTGCCTTACCAGGCACCCTATAGCGCCAGTAAGTATGCCCTTGAGGGATTCACTGAATCGCTACGTCTAGAGTTGACAGGGTCAGGCATCCACGCCGTGTTGGTCGAACCGGGGGATGTCAGCACGGCATTCACTGCCAACAGGCTTCATGCTGCAGCTGCCGCCAATCCAGATTCGCCCTATGCCCCACGTTTTCGCCGGGCGCTCATGAAGATCGAAGCCGATGAACGCCACGGTTTCTCACCGGAGAAAGTGGCTCACACTGTGGCAAGGATCGTCGCCGCCCGCAAACCGAGGATGCGCACTCTCGTCGGACCTTTTCCCCAGCGGCTTGCAGCGCGCATTAAACCTTTCTTGCCTTCACTTCTCTTCGAGCGCCTGCTGCTAGCGTATTACAATCTGGTATAGGGCCACCCTCCTGCTCTCAACAGTCACCCGGGCTGTCACTTGACATCCATCCCAAAACGACTATCTTTCATACCATGAAACAACCTGAAGGGTTTGTAGTGGTTCGCTGGATCAAAGCACTCTTCCGCCCACGGGTGGTACAGCTGCCCATTCTTTTTTGGGTCTGTCTTTTCATCACCTTGGGCGCCTTGATACGATTGGCAACTCTGCCCCGGACAACCACCCCTATGTGGCTACCAGGTGAAACACAGATCATTATCGCCACACCCACCCCTGGTGCGCCAGCACTTCCCGGTCCGAGTCCCACGCCAGTAGGCAGTGGTGGCACGCTGGCGTTTTCTATGCGCCACAATGGCAATAGCGATATTTACTTGCTCTCACAGAATGATGGTCAGTTGCTCCGTCTCACGTATGATCCAGCAGCTGATCGCGACCCAGCCTGGTCTCCAGATGGTCGTTGGTTGGCATTTGCGTCGCAACGCTCCCACAGCTGGGATATCTATCTCATGGACATGCAGACGGGTACTGTACTCCGCCTCACTCGCAACACCCTGTTTGAAGCACGACCGACATGGTCTCCGGATAGCCAATGGCTTGCTTATGAAGTATACGATGGCGAGAACTTTGAAATCTATGTAATGAGTGTCAACGGCGAAGAAAAATACCAGCTCACCAATCATCCCGCCCCCGATTTCTCACCAGCCTGGTCGCCGGATGGCCGGCATATCGCCTTCACTTCCTTGCGCGATGGCAGCAAGGATATTCACGTAATCTCGCTTGATACGGGCGAGGTGCTGAATCTCACCAATTCACTGGAGCAACAAGAGGACTTCGCCGCCTGGGCGCCCGATGGCACTTTTCTGGCATATTCAGCCGGCACACCAGGCAATGAAGAGATTCGAATCCTGCCTTTCGATACTGCCGCAATCGCAACTGGCGAATTGCGCCCAATGCTCTTTGGCACTGGTGGACAACCAACCTGGTCCCCCGATGGAGGAGCGTTGGCTTTCATCTACCGACGCAGTGATACTTCATATCTGGTTGCCGCCAACATTGCCGGTTGGGCACTGGCGCAAGAGGGTTATAGCTCAACCGATTGGATGTCAACCCCCAGCTGGAGCCTGCACCCTATTCCGGCAGAACTTTCGCAGCAGCTGGCAGCACGCATGACGCAACAAGAATCACCCTTGTATGCGGAGCTACTGCTCAACACCGAGGCAAACCCGAATACCTATGACCTTGTGGGACTCCCAGGTGTCAACAATGGCGATGGCGTCGAGAAACTGAGCGACCGTGTCAATGATAGCTTCAATGCTTTGCGGCAGCAAGTACAAGATGAGACTGGATGGGATTATCTGAGCATCTTAGGGGACTCCTGGCGCACCATGAACCACACGCCGCGTCCGGGACAGGGTCGCATTTCCTGGCACGTTTGCGGTCGCGCCGTTGATATCAACCAGGGTTTCTTGAGCAATGGGCAAATTGAGCTTGTTCGGGAAGACATCGGCGGCGTCACCTACTGGCGCGTCTACATCAAAGCCGCACGCCAAGACGGCAGCCTCGGAGAGCCGTTACGCGATCGCCCCTGGAACCTCTCGGCGCGCTCCCAAGGGGGCCTTGCAGCAGTCCAGGGCGGAGAGCTGAAAAACGAAGTTCCAGCCGGATATTTCGTGGATTTCACCACCCTTGCGGCTGACTATGGCTGGGAACGCCGCAACGCCCTTTCGGGTTGGCGCACTTCTTGGTTCGATATAGAATGGTGGCATTTCCAGAAGACCGAGGGGCTAAGCTGGTACCAATGTATGCTGGAACTCTATGATGAGGATGAAGTCACGGCTTCTTACGGGGCTCTGCCCTGGTGGACGCTTCGCCCAGAGTGGGAAGTACAATCCTACCCGTGGTAAGTCGGAGACGAAAAGTTTCGACCGATGAGCGTTTCCGCAATTCTACACTACGATGCCAAGATCTTGTAACGCCGCCACGATCTCCTGCTGAAAGCGTTCTACGGAGAAACGTTCAGCATTAGAACGACAAGCCTGCGGGTCCATAGTCGCCGCATCGAATGCCTCAACTGCCGCAGTTAAAGATTCCACTGTCTGTTCACGAAAGAAGACACCTGTCTCTCCCTCGATGATTGAGTCAAGTGCGCCACCCGCGGCGAAAGCGATGACCGGACGCCCTGCTGCCTGTGCTTCTAGCGGAGCGATTCCGAAATCCTCTCTGCCGGGGAATACAAAGGCTTTGCATTGCGCCAGCAATAAGTGCAAATCTGCATCGGGCACATAACCAAGGAATTCCACATTGGGACCGGCAATAGCCTCCAGTGCAGCGCGGTCCCGACCACTGCCGGCAATCCGCAAAGGCAATCCCAATGCTGTGAAGGCACGTACCGCAAGGTCAATACGCTTGTAAGGAATCAACCGTGATACAATGAGATAATAATCCCCAAGATTGCCAACCACAGCGTAGCGCTTTACGTCCACAGGCGGGAAAATGATCTCTGATTCACGATGGTAATAATGCCGAATACGCTCTTGAATTTCGGTAGAGATGGCGACAAAACGCGTGTTGGGTTGCTGTGCTGCTGCATAATCCCAGCGCCGCAACGCAGCAATCACCGGCTTGAGCGCCACACGCAGCGCGGGCGGCAGATTCTCGCGCGCCGCATAGGAGTCATATTCCCATACATAGCGAGTTGGCGCAAGACAGTAACAGAGATGCGGAATCTCACCCACTTGAATGCCATGACAGAACCCACTCTTGTTACTCAAAATGCCATCATAACCGGTATGTGCCAGGTTCATTCGAGCAAAAGCCAGGGCATAGAGTGGGAAATACCATTGATGATGCCGGTATACTCCCGGCAAATGGTCCATCCAGGTCGTGCGAATGTCCCATTCGCGATAAGATGGGGGCATCTTCTCGCGCCAGTAGATACTGGTGTGAATCGGTGCAAAGGGGAAAAACTGGTGCAGGTCCTCCAAGACCCGTTCCGCGCCACCCAACTGATTGAGCCAATCGTGAACCAGGGCTAATCGCATAAGCTTCCTCTCAAGGCGTGTATCCGCAGGCTACTTCACCGAACTCGGACCATGCTTCGTTCAAAGCACCGCAGTAGGCAACGTTGCCAGAGACTCGCCCTGCAACGCTTTACGCATCGCTTCACGGTCATCCCACGGGTATTCAACCTCGCCAAAGCACATGCTCTGCTCATGTCCCTTTCCACAAGCCATGACAAGGTCACCAGGACGCGCCAAGGAGACAGCATGAAGTAACGCCTTCCCCCGGTCCGGGACCCGGAAGAAATCTCGACCCTCAACCTTGCCGGCGAGCTTCAGAGCTTGTGCGGTCTCTGCCATAATCGCATCTAACGACTCTGTGCGAGGATCCTCAGCTGTAATAACTGTGATATCCGCTCTTACAGCGGCAACTTCGCCCATCAACCGCCGTTTCTCACGGTCGCGCAATCCCGCGCAGCCAAAAACCACGATAACGCGCCCTTGTATGCCCACCAACTCTCGCGCTGCCTCCAGAGCACGCTGCAGCGCGTTTGGCGTGTGCGCGAAATCCACGATTGCTGTAAAATTCTGGTCCTCAGTGATTCGTTCCATGCGACCGGGAACACCTTTGAAAGCGCTGATTCCTGCGGCTACCTGCTCGGGGGTAACCCCCAGGGCCAAACCTGTGGTTGTTGCAGCAAGGATATTGCTCCCATTGAAAGCACCAACCAAACTCGAATTGATCTCAACCTGCCCCCAGGGGCTCAGCACTGTGAACTGTATCCCCGAAGGTGCATGGCGAATATTCACCGCAGTCACATCAGCCTCTTCGACATCGAGACCGTAGACAACCTGCCAATCAGCAGGGATATGGCGGAGATAGTCATAAGAACCGGAGTCATCCGCATTAAGCACCGAAATTTTGGGCACATCTGGCTTGTGATAGGAGGAAAACAGTCCCCGGAACAACCCTGCTTTTGCTTCACGGTATGCTTCCCAAGTGCCATGATAGTCCAGATGCTCATGGGTGATATTGGTCACAACTGCCACATCGAAATCACAGCCCGCCAACCGGTGTTGCGCCAGCCCATGCGAGGTTGCCTCAACTACGGCATGAGTGTCGCTATCTACCACCATCTCTGCCAGATAACCCTGGATTTCGTCAGCTGGCGGCGTCGTGGTGTGCAATCCGGTATCCAGGCTGCGCGCGCCAATCTGCGCGTTCACCGTGCTGATCATCCCGGCACTGTGACCGGCAGCGCGAAGAATCATGTGAATCAAATTGGTTGTCGTAGTTTTCCCATCTGTACCGGTCACACCAATCAATGTCAACTTACGGGAAGGAAATCCAAGCAACCCTGCTGCCAACCAACCAAAAGCCTGTGCCGCATTCGCGACCAGCCCATAGGGCAGCGTAGATGGCAGGTCTGCAAGACGTCGCTCACCAACAACGGCAGCTGCACCGGCAGCCACAGCCTGCGGGATAAAGTCATGCCCATCACGAGTCAGCCCTGGAATAGCGACAAAAACACTACCGGGAATGACACGCCGAGAATCCGCCGTGACGCTCATGACATCGGCATCAACATCCGTGCGCCCCAACACCCCCGGAATCAGAGGCAGCAATTCACTAAAACGCATTTATCGCTCTCCCCCCATCGAAGTTCAGAATCTGAAATCAACAATCGCCATGCGGAACAGTTCAGGCACGCCGCTCGGGAACAAGCCGAACAAGATGACAAGCACCACGCACAAACTCAGCGCGACGGAAAGCCAAATCGGCACCCGCAATGAATCGTCTGTCAACGCCGGCAGAAAATACATAACACGGATGATTTTCCAATAATAGGCGATTGAAATGATGCTACTGAGCATAGCAATACCCGTAAGCCAGGGAAAGCCCTTCTCAAGCGCAGCCACGAACAGCCAGAATTTACCAATAAAACCACCTGTAAGAGGCATGCCGATGAGTGCAAATAACCCGACCAGAGTCCCGAAAGCAAGCCACGGAGCGCGCTGGTGCAATCCTGAGAAGGCAGAAATATCCGTCGAAACGGGTGTCGTTTTTCCTGTTACGGCGATAATCGCAGCAAAAATACCAACAGAAGCCAGCGCATAGATGAACAGATAAAACAGCAGCGCGGCCGCGCCTGTTGCGGATTGCGTCGCCACACCGATCAACATATAACCCACCTGCACCACGCCCGAGTACGCCAACAACCGTTTGACATCCTTCTGCCATAAGGCAGCCAAACTGCCCACAATCATCGTCACCACTGCCAATGCCACCAGCAACGCCTGCCAATCGCCACCATGCTCCGAGGAACCGGCAGGAAGTGCCACGAGGGTAAGGCGGATCAACGCTATCAAACCTCCGAGCTTGGGCACAACAGCGATAAAAGCAGTCGAGCACGTCGGCGCCCCTTGATAGGTGTCCGGCGCCCACTGATGGAAAGGCGCTGCAGCAAGTTTCATCGCAAAACCCGCGCCTACCATAATCAACGCTGGCAGTACAACATAATCAAGTTCAGCCGCACGCAATGAAAGCGCCGATGATGTCGCACCCCGATCAAGAAATGCTCCCAACCCAACCAGATCCGTTGTCGCTGAAGCGCCGTAAAGCCAGGAAAAACCGAAAAGCATCAGCGCAGAGAGTGTGCTGCCATAGAGAAAATACTTGAGCGCCGCCTCGGATGCGTTGGGGCTTAGGCGTTCGTATCCGGTCATGATGTAAGCGATTACACCAAGAAAATCAAGCGCCAGGAGAATGAGCACCAGGTCAGAGGCGGCGCCAAGAATGGAAATTACCAGAGCTGCAACAAGAAGCAATGCGCAGTACAGTGCGGTAGATGGTGATTGACAGCAATTATCCGCCTCTGCCAGGAGGGCAATCACCGCGATCAAGGAGAAACCCAACAGCTTCACTGCCAACGCGAAGGAATCTAGCGTGAGACCCGCTGGCATCAGAGAAATGTCCTCAGGCACACGAAACACAACGGCGGAAAGGGAAGCCAAGAACAGACCACCCAAGGTCACGACGGTGCAGTAACGCTGACCGCGTGGGCGGAAAACCAGGTCTCCAGCCAACACTAACAGAGTGGTGAAAAGCAATACCAGCTCAGAGGAAAAAGCGCGAAACACAAGGGTCGGATCCAACAGCATGGTGCTCCCTTCAGGGCAAAACGTGCAACAACGCTGTGATAGCCGAATCAAACGTCGCCAGCAATGGTGCAGGGTATAGCCCCAGCACAATCGTCAACACCAGCAACGGCACAACAGCGACTTTTTCCCACCATGCTAAATCAGTAAGTGTGCCCCACCGGATTGCATCAAACGTACCGAGGAAAACATACTGGATCACCTTCCAGAGAATATACGCTGCCGTGAAGACCATCCCCAATACGCCGATATAAGCCGCCAGGGGTAACAATTGCGCCGTACCGCGAAAAACAAAGAGCTCGCTCCAGAAGCCCGCAAGCCCGGGTAAACCCAACGAAGCCAAAGCAAACACTAAGGTCAATCCATAATACACCGGCATCTGTCCCGAAAGCCCACCAAATGCCCGCAAATCACGAGTATGCGTTCGCTCGTACAGCATTCCAACCAGGAAAAACATCCCACCGGTGATAATCCCATGTGAGAAGAGTTGCCATGCAGCGCCATCAAGCGCCGATATCGCAGCCATTTGTGTTTCAGCAGACCTGGCTGCCGCCGCACACAACCCCAACGTGAAGTAGCCCATGTGTGCCACAGAAGAATAAGCGATCAACCGCTTGAAATCCCATTGCGCCAGACAAACCAATGCTCCGTAGACAATGCTGAACAATGCCAGCACAGGTAAGATGGGAACATCAAGCACATAATAGCGGAACATCTGCGGGAACAACGGCAAACCAATCCGCAACATGCCATAGGCGCCCAGTTTGAGCAAAACTCCAGCTAGCATCACACTTCCCGCCGTAGGAGCTTCAGTGTGTGCATCAGGTAGCCAGGTATGCAACGGAAAAACAGGAATCTTGATAGCAAAGGCAAGCCACAATCCCCAAGAAGCTAGGTTCGCCCATAACACATCCTGAGCGAAAGGTTGCAGGCGCGCCAATTCAACAATATCGAAAGTGCCAGTATTGAAGTAGATTGCAATGATTGCTAACAACGCAAACACACTGCCGGCAAGGGTATACAGGAAGAATTTGATCGCAGCATAATCACGCCGCTTTCCACCCCAAATGCCGATAATGAGAAACATGGGCACAAGACCGATTTCCCAGAAGACATAGAACAACACCAAATCCAAAGCCAGGAAAACGCCAATCAAGCCGGTTTCGAGCAGCAGAAAGAGGAAGTAGTACTCTTTTACCCGATCTTCAATGACATGCGCAGAATAGAAAAGCGCTAGAGTCATCAGAAGCGCTGTTAACCAGATCAACGGGGTGCTGAGACCATCAACGCCGACATGATACCAGATATCGAAATCTGCAATCCAGGGATAGCGTTCGACCAACTGCAGCGCACCTGCTCCCAGCTGTTCCACACGTATCCAGAGTATCGTTGCTAGCACAAAGCTAATCACAGCAAAGGCAACACCCACGCGGCGAATTGTTCGCACATCCTCGCGGGGAATGACCAAAATCAGCAACGCCCCTAACAAAGGCGTAATCAAAATAGCACTAAGGATTGGGAATTGCATAGCCTAACCTCTATACAAAAGAACTTATCAAAACATAAGGAAAAGTACAACCGCCTCAAGAAGCCGCTCATAACAAGAAAGCAATAGTCAACGCAATAGCGGCGAAGAAAGCAAGCCCCAGATAGTCTTGCACTTCACCTGTCTGCAAGGCACTCAGGGTGCCTCCCAGACGTATCAACAAGCGTGCAATAGGTCCTGTTCGTGCATCAGGCACCTCCGGTTCCACAGACCCGGTTGCCCAAGGTCCCAACTGCCCCAACCAACCCGCGAAATTCATAACCGGATCTACCAACCGCAGGTCAAGCCAGTTGAGGCTTCGTGCCACCCAACGGGCAAGGACCGCCCAGAAATTCACAAACGCATCCACAACCTTTTCATCAAAATCCGCAGCCAGTGCCGAAAGAGCGCGCACGACCATCGCCACGCGTCGCACGACACCGTCGGGAACGGCATCATCGAAACGGGCTGAAAGACCTGCTAAAGCCACAGCTCCCCAAACAATGGTGTGTTGATAGAGCCAATCGAAGTAGAAACGTTCCTGCATTGCTCTGTAGAGCCAACCCAGATAAGCTCGCCGCATCCCGACAGCAATCCGGTCGGATGCACCTGCCACCAGAGGGCACCAACCGTAAATGACCCAACCCAAAGCAAGCCCAAGCAAACAGGCCCCCACCCCCGTTGCTAAAGGTTGCCATGCTTGAAGAGAGTCCGGCACAACCGGAAGTTCAATGGGAGTAAATACCGGAGCTCCAACAAATTCCTCAAACAAGTTAGGAATAACACCCCCAAGCACTGGGAAATGCTCCGGAATCCCAACCCACCCCAGCACGATCGCGAAACCCGCCAGGATCAACAGCGGTAGAGTCATCGCACGATTGCTCTCTCGGCTATGCGCTGCAGACTCAGAACGAGGCGTGCCCAAGAACACAAGACTTATCTGACGTGCAGTGTAGATAGCCGTAAGCAACGCGGCGGCAGCAAGCGCCCAAAAAACGATTGGGTCTCGCCCATAGGCCTGCGCCAGAATCTCATCTTTCGACCAGAACCCCGCCGTGACCAGCGGGAAACCCGCCAACGAAAGCCCCCCAACGAGAAAAGTCGCAAAGGTGCGCGGCATCGTATGACGCAAACCACCCATCGCAAGCAGATCATTGGGATCAAATTTCGTCTCAGAGCTGCTATGATGATACCCGTGCTCCATCCCATGAATTACCGAACCTGCGCCGAGAAAGAGCAGCGCCTTAAAAAACGCGTGCGTAAACAGATGGAAGAATGCTGCCGCATAGGCGCCAAGCCCCAGAGCTGCTACCATATAACCGAGCTGGCTCATCGTGGAAAAGGCGAGCACTCGCTTGATGTCGTTCTGCCCCAGCGCCACCAGCGCCCCCAATAGTGCAGTAAAGGTGCCGATGTAAGCAATCACTGACGAGGGCAATCCTGCTACTGCGAGCAACGGGAACATCCGCACCAGCAAGAAAACACCAGCGGAGACCATGGTCGCTGCGTGAATAAGGGCTGATACCGGTGTAGGACCAGCCATAGCATCTGGAAGCCAGATGTGTAGTGGAAATTGAGCGCTCTTTCCCACAGTACCGCCAAATAACAGCAGGGCAATCACAAGCGCAGGCGTCACTGGCAAGCCAAGATAACCAGGCTGAGCCAATTGCGCCAAAATCTCAGGTGTGAAAAGGTCGCGATATGCCAAAGAACCGGTGACTGCATATAAGATCACTAAGCCGAGAAAGAAGAATAGGTCACCAACCTTGGTCACCAAAAAAGCTTTCAATCCTGCCGCCGCGGCGGTCGGACGCTCGCACCAAAAACCAATCAGCAGATATGAGCACAATCCCATCAGTTCCCAACAAACGAAAAATGCCAGCAGATTGTCGAAAAGGATCAGTCCCAACATAGCTGCTGCAAAGAGGGAGATATAGGCAAAGAAACGCCCATAATGCGAATCACCGCTCATATAGCCGGTGCTGTAGATGAAAATCATCAGGCAGACCAACGGTACCATGAACAACATAACCAACGCCGGTGGATCAAGCCATAGCCCTAAAGCGGCGATAGCGCCGCCATTGATGAGCCAGGGAAATGCTCTCAAACTTGAGATATCCAATGCGCCGAACACCGCAGTCCAGAAGATGAGTTGCGCGAAAATAAACGCGACGCCAATGCCCCCGATCGCCAACCAATGACTCAATCGCGTATGACGCTGCGCCGCCAACAGAATCACGGCGAACGCAAGCAGAGGACATAAAGGGATCAACCAGGCTAGGTTTCCTGACATCGGTCAATCCTTCAGTGCGTCAATCTCATCTACTGCCACAGTCTGGTGTGTACGCCAGACAGCAATCATAATCGCAAGCCCCAATGCAGTCTCGGCTGCGGCAATCACATACACAAAGAGAGCAAAAATCCGTCCGATGGTCTGTCCTTCCTCCAGATACCGGGAGAAAGCAATCAAATTGATATTGACGGCATTCAAAAGCAATTCCAATGACATTAGAATCATCACCAGGTTGCGCCGTGCCAGGATGCCATACAAGCCAATAGCGAACAGCGCGGCGGCTACAAGTAGATACCATGCAAGAGGTACCATATCAGCGCTCCCGGGCAATATAAAGCGCCCCCAACAATACTACAAAAAGCAACAGTGAGGATAATTCAAAAGGGACCACAAACCCCGATCGAGACACCAGCACCTGCCCCAAAAGCGCCAGATCGTTTTCTGAAGCAGCAACGAGTGGGGCGGTAGGCCAGGGCACGCGCAAAATCAGCCATGCCAACCCGAGAAAAACGCTCCCGGCAACAATAGCAGCCCCATAAGTGGTGCGAGCGGGGCGAGGACGATCACTTCCCATGAAACCTCGGGTAACCATGATGGCGATGACCGCCAATACCGATACACCGCCCACATAGATAAACAACTGCATTCCCGCCATGAAAGAAACGCCCAGCAAAACATAGAGCGTCGCTACCCCGGCAAAAACCGCGATCATCAGCAATATCGCGTGAAAAACCTGGCGCGAGAAAACCATTGCCAATGCAGCTGCCACGGTCAGTACAGCAGTAAGCAGAAAGGCAATTTGCTCGAATCCAAAGCTCATGTCAAACCTCATGCTTGCATCACTCGTGAAGCAACTCGAGACTCTGGGCATCCCGGCGGTGCTGCGCGCGCCGAGAACTCAATCTCAACAAACCGACTGTCGCCAATCCCACGACAAGGTTGGCACCCAATAACCAGGGAGCTCGTGCAACAAGCGTTGTGGCGCCCTGATCGAAGGCGAGTCGGTTAACCCATGCCACAACAATGAGCATCACTAATGCCAGGGGCGTCAGAAACTTCCAGTTGATATTCAGTATCTGATCGATGCGTAACCGTGGCATAGCGCCCCAAAACAGCATCAATACCAGAAAAACCATAAATCCCTTCAGGAAAAGCCATACCGGTCCCAAAGCAGGGATTTCCATCACCCAGGGACCACGCCAACCGCCAAGGAAGAGCGTTGCGAAAACCAGGGAGACCGAGAAATTGTTGATAAACTCCGCCAAATAGAAAGAGCCGAACATCATCCCGCTGTACTCAGTGAAATAGCCAGCAACAATCTCCGCATCCGCCTCTGCCTGCTCGAACGGCAATCGCCCCACTTCCGCCGTCATCGCCAGGAAATATATCAATGCCGGAATTGGCAACACCAGCACAAAAGGCAACTGTTGCGCCAGAACCAGATTCTGCAATGAAAGCGAACCAGTCAGCATAATGGGAATCAGCAAAGACAGGAACTGCGGAATCTCATAGCTAATAATCTGCGCCACAGCCCGGAAAGTCCCTAGAGCAGCATATTTATTGCGAGAACTCCATCCCGCCATAATCATGGCAAAAAGCGCGAACGGTGTAATCACTACCACGTAGAAAATGCCAATATCAGGATCCATACCCTGCAATGTTGGACCGAAGGGAATGACCAACCACACCAACAGCGCCGCCCCCAAGACCACAATCGGTGCCGCAAGGAAAACCCACCGATCTGCACCATCAGGAATGATCAACTCCTTGGTGAGTATCTTGATGGCATCCGCAAGTGTTTGAAACAGCGCATAGGGCCCAGCCCATGTTCCCGAGTTGTTAGGACCGAGGCGGTCCTGCATCCGCGCGATGACCTTACGGGCTACCCAAATGAGAATAAGCACCGACACAAATGGGGTTGCCAGTAAAATCAGGCTGGTCAGAGCATAACGAAGGTAGGTAGGCATAGTCATCAACAGATAATACTAGAGTCGAGCAATCAGTCTACATCCAATGGAGCCAACCCTTCTTCCAGACGTAAACCAAGCCAAAGCCCAAAAGCAACAAAAACAGGGTGGCTTCTACCACCGCATAAAAGGGTAGAAAGGCATAAGCAATAGCCCAGGGCAACAACAACACCGCCTCCACCCCGAAAACCACATACGCCAACGCATAAAGATAATATTGAGGTTTGAATTCGATCCAGGTCTTGCCAAAGGTGCGAAGACCGCTCTCATAGGTCTCACGTTTGCGCGAACTGTTTTTTTGGGGGCTAAGAATCCACGCCAAAACTACCGGGGCCACAG
>JAKJAC010000096.1:0-256 GCA_022707705.1 Chloroflexota bacterium | reverse complement strand
CCGCCGTCAGCAGAAAAAAGACCACCACGAAACCATATTGCTCAGGCATACGGCAGATTATAGAGCTATTTGAGGGTAAGGACAAGGTAACGCATTCACCTCTTCCATGACTGAAAGTAAAAACTACCCTCAGACCTCGCCGATCTGAGGGTAGTTTTTCCCTCAATGGAACGTAAAACAATTCTAAAGCAGGTTCAGGACTCCTGCTGAGTTTACTGTTCCAATAACGCGCGTCCACCCTTGAGAGCAGAAAGCA
>JAKJAC010000095.1 GCA_022707705.1 Chloroflexota bacterium | reverse complement strand
TTTCTCCCGCGCCCCATAGGGGTTGGTCGAGATTCCCGCCCCCGTTATGAGTTGCACCCCGGGCGCGATGGGGATGGTGCTACCCGGGGTGGGGGAAGGTCCGCTTTACGCCTTCGCCAGCGCCGCGAGCGCGTTCTTCACGATGGCGCCGAAGGATGCCTCTTTGAGGCTCGCGCCGCCTACCAAAGCCCCGTCAATTTCCGGCATGACGATGAACTCCGCCATGTTCTCCGGCTTGACGCTGCCGCCGTATTGCACACGGATCGCCTGAGCGGTTTCCGCGTCATACAGGGCGCTGAGCACATCGCGGATGGCTTCGCGGATGATCGTATTGGCGGCTTCGGGCGTGGCAGTCAAGCCGGTGCCAATCGCCCATATCGGCTCGTATGCCAGCACGACCTGGCGCGCTTCCGCGGCTGAGATGCCTGCAAAGGCGCCATGAATCTGCGCGGCGACGAACGGCACGGTCTCCCCGGAGCGGTTCAGTTCCAGGCTCTCGCCGATGCAGACGATAGGAACGATGCCGTGCGCCAGCGCCGCCTTGAACTTGCGATTGACCGTCTCATCGGTCTCGCCGAAATACTGCCGGCGCTCCGAATGTCCCAGAATCACATAGCGCGCCAGCTCTTTGACCATGAGCGGCGAGAGTTCGCCGGTGAAAGCGCCCTCGTTCTCCCAGTACATATTCTGTGCACCCACGCCGATGTTTGAGCCTGCCAGGGCTTGTCCTACCGCCATCAGCGCGGTCGCCGGCGTGCAGACTGCCAGTTCCATTCCCGTGATACCGTCGAAGGCGGCGCGCAGGCTGGTAGCCAGAGCCACGCCTTCGGCGACGGTCTTGTACATCTTCCAATTACCCGCGATAAAGGGTGTACGCATGGCACGATCCTCTCTTTGCTGATTGGGTCGTAAGGCGTAACTCATCCAGCGAATCACGCCTTACGTATTGCCGGGAACGCCGTCTTACTTCTCCTGCAGAATTGCCACACCGGGCAACACTTTACCTTCGAGGAATTCCAGGCTCGCGCCGCCGCCGGTGGAAACATGGCTCATCTTATCGGCGACGCCGGCTTTCTTGACGGCTGAGGCAGAATCCCCACCGCCGATGATAGTGATTGCGTCAATCTCCGCCAGAATCTTTGCAATGGCGAAGGTGCCCTTGGCGAAATTAGGCATCTCGAAAACCCCCATCGGCCCGTTCCAGGCGACGGTCTTCGCGGTCTTCAGGATATCCTCGTACTTGCTGATGGTTGCAGGTCCGATATCCAGAATGCGCCAACCCGGTTCCACTTCGTCTACCGGGACGACCTTGCTGTGGGCTTCGTTATCGAAAGCATCCGCCACGACCGCATCCACAGGCAACGCCAGTTTATCCGCGGATTCCTCGAGCAATGCCTTGGCAATATCCAGCACCTCGGCTTCCATCAGCGAATCGCCCACTTCCAGGCCCATCGCCTTGAAGAAGGTATTCGCCATACCGCCGCCGATGAGCACCTTATCCGCCTGGCTGAGCATATTGCGGATGACCCCGATTTTGTCCGAAATCTTCGCCCCACCGAGAATGACCACATAAGGGCGCTCCGGGTTTTCCGTTGCCCGTCCCAGGAAGTCAATTTCCTTCTCCATCAGGAAACCAGAAACCGCGGGCAGGAAACGCGCCACACCCTCGGTGCTCGATTGCGCGCGATGTGCGGTGCCGAAAGCGTCATTGACGAAAACATCGCCCAGCTTTGCCAGGCTCTCGGCAATGCCCATATCGTTCTTAGTCTCTGCCTTATAGAAGCGAACGTTCTCCAACAGCATCACGTCGCCGGGCTGCAACTGCGCCGCCATGGCTTCAACCTCGGCGCCGATGCAATCCGTCGCAAAGAGCACGGGCTTTCCGAGCAACTCTGCGAGCCGGTCGGCGATGGGCTTGAGGCTGAACTCGGCTTCGTAGCCGGTGCCCGCCGGGCGCCCCAGGTGCGACATCAAGACGAGCGCCGCGCCCTGTTCGAGAATATACTTGATCGTTGGCAGGGTAGCCTTGATGCGCTTGTCATCGCTGATGACGCCCTCTTTGATGGGCACATTGTAATCCACGCGCATCAACACACGCTTGCCGTGCAAATCCACATCGCGGATGGTCTTCTTATTCATAGTTCCTCCGAAAGTAGCGAATGATTAACTCAGACATGAGCCGGTTGCAGGTCTGCAAATCACAAAAGGAAGCTGGTCGTTTGAAATCCACAACCAGCTTCCAGTGATGGTGTCTCTTCCTGTTTACAGCTTGCTGGCGAGCAGGGCTGCCAGGTCGGCGGTGCGGACGCTGTAACCCCACTCGTTGTCGTACCAGGTGACGACCTTGATGAAGGTGCTTTCGCCCTTGCCCAGCACCATCGTGAACGGCAGGTCCACGGAGGAGCTGTGCGGGTCGCCCTTGAAGTCGACGCTCACCAGCGGCTCATCAATCGCGGCGAGGATGCCCTTCATCGGACCGGCAGCGGCATCGCGGAAAGCCTGGCGCAGTTCCTCGGTCGTTGTGGGCGTCTCGATTTCTGCCGTGAAATCCACGATCGAAACCGTTGGGGTGGGAACGCGCAGCGCGTAACCATCGAATTTGCCCTTGAGGTCAGGAATTACCAGCGAGATGGCTTTAGCGGCGCCCGTGGTGGTCGGGATGATGCTCACGGCAGCGGCGCGCGCGCGGCGCAGGTCGCTGTGGGGCAGGTCCAGAATTTTCTGGTCGTTGGTGTAAGAGTGAATGGTGGTCATGAAACCGCGGATGATTTTGAACTTGTCGTGCACAACCTTTGCCGCAGGCGCCAGACAGTTGGTGGTGCAGGAGGCATTCGAGAGCACGTGGTGCACGGCGGGGTCGTACATGGCTTCGTTCACGCCCATGACGATGGTGAGGTCCTCACCCTCGGCGGGAGCGGAGATGATGACCTTCTTCGCGCCACCCTTGGTGATGTGATTCTCGGCGCCCTTGACGGTCTTGCCCTTCTTGTTCACGCCGTCTTTCTTGATGGTGAACAGACCGGTGGATTCAACGACAATATCCACACCCATCTCGCCCCAGGGCAGGTTCGCCGGATCCGACTCTTTGTAGACCCGCACCAGCTTGCCATCGACCATCAAGCCCCCCTCGACGACTTCCACCGTGCCATCGAAACGCCCGTAGTTCGAGTCGTATTTCAGCAGGTGCGCCATGGTGGGCGTGTCGCCGATATCGTTGACTGCCACCACTTCCAGAGTATCCGGATAGAAATCGCGGATTGCCTTCAACACCTGCCGCCCAATGCGACCGAAACCGTTAATCCCAACTTGTGTAACCATCTTTTGCTCCTTTCTGAAATAGGATCGGAAACCAGGATTGGAAATCATGGATTGGATATTAGCACACGCTTGGCTACGTACCCAATCGTTCATCTCCAAGCCCGCTCATGCCACGAGTCTGATGATGACCTCCGCTAGTTTCTCGCTATCATGTTGCCAGGGTGTCGTTGCACTGGCCAAAGGAGCTTTGATGATGGTCAAGTCGTCTCGCCCCTCTATTTCTGGTTTGATCCAGCTGGGTCCCGCTGGCGCTGCGCTCTCCTGGGGCGGCAGATTGACCACAATCGCCGAAAAGAGATTCAATCCCAGATGCTTTTCCAGTGCGTGCAGGTGATCGCCAGCAGTGTAACCATCGGTCTCACCGTGCTGTGCGGCGACATTGCATACATACACCTTCAGCGCGCGACTGGCGCGCAATGCCATGGTAATTTCTGGCACCAGCAGGTTGGGCAGGATGCTGGTATAGAGGCTCCCCGGTCCCACGACGATGAGTTCGGCTTCCAGAATGGCGCGAATGGACCGTGGGTGAGCGCGGGGCGCCTCCGGTTCCAGCAATACCCGCAGGATTTTCCCGCTGGCTTTTGGAATCTCCGATTCGCCTCGAATGCGCACCGGTGTGGTATTCTCCACCTGCACATCTGCCGCCAGGGTCACGGCTTCCAGCGTGCTCGGAAGAACCCGCCCTTGCACCGCCAGAACCTGACTGGAGGTCTCGAGCGCCGCTTCAAAAGAGCCGGTTACCCCGGCCATGGCGCTGATGTAAAGGTTCCCGAAATTATGTCCATCCAACCCGGCGGCATTACTGAAGCGATACTGCCAGAGCCGGGTAATCAGCGATTCGTCATCGGCTAGCGCGGCGATACAATTCCGAAAGTCACCCGGGGGCAGGATACCCAGCTCGCGGCGTAACCGTCCCGAAGAACCGCCGTCATCAGCCACGGTGACAATGGCGGTCAGGTTGGCGGTGTACGTCTTCAGCCCCCGCAGAATCATCGCCTGCCCGTGTCCGCCGCCTAACACCACGACCCGTGGTCCCCGACTTCGCTTTCGGTAGGCGTGGAGCAACTCGGCATACGGCACGGGCGTAGTCTGGGTAAACGGGCGCAGCAGCGCGCGATTCAAGCCCCACAACCCTGTTGCCCAGCAGGCGAAACCAAGGCTCAGCAAGCCGATAACCCGCACGCTTCGCGGTAGGAATTGCAGGGTAGCATAGTAAAAGAACGGCGGCAGCGGATAAAATGCCCGTAGCAACGTCGCGGCGCCCACCAGGAAGATGGCGCTGCCCAGCATCAACAACAACAACCAGCGTTTGATGCCCAGCCCGGGTTCCAGCCACCATGTCAGGCTACGCCATGTGGACTTCGGCGTTGCTCCGGTCTGTCGCTTCATCTTTAATATTATACCTGTAGGTGCAAGTGTGTCAACGCTTCCAGGGATTCAGATTCCCAGCGCAAGGCGCCAACTGTGGGCTTCAGCCCCTCTTTGTGGTAGCAAGCCGGAGCACACCACAAATTGCGATATAAAAACCCAGGGATTCAAAGTCCCTGGGTTGGTCTTATCAGGCGCACCTGTTGAAGGGATGCCAGGGATCTTACTGGATTTTTGCTACAACCCGTCCGGCGCCCCAGAGTTCTTCCAGGCGATAGTACGCGCGTGTTTCAGCTTCGAAGAGATGGACGATGACATCCCCATAATCCATCAATAACCACCCGGATTCGGGCGTGCCTTCGACGCCAGCGGCTTTCAAATGCGCCTCGCCTTGTTTCAAACTCTCGATGATGGTTTGTTGCAGTGCGCGTAACTGGCGTTGACTGGTTCCCGTGCAGATGACAAAGTAATCGGTGATGGGAGTCAGCGCCCGCAAATCCAGGATTAGAATATCCTCGGCTTGTTTCTCAACCAGAATGTCCGCAATCTGACGAGCAAGGTCTAAGCTATCCAACATCTCTCCTTCGACTGTAGTGAACTAACCGGCACATTTGGCTTCCATGCCAGTCTTGTACCCTAATCATAACATAAAACGTGGCGCTTTCAAACTCTCGGTTCGTTCATTTTTAGGGCGGGTTGGCAGAATGCGCCGTAAGCCGCGTGTAAATCTCTGATGGGAAATCCAACAGAGCCAGTAGTTTGTGTTGTAGTTCAGAAAGAGGCGTGAGATGCTGATAGGTTTGCTCACCCACCGTGACAAAGGTCAAGAAAATATCTTTGAAACAGCGCAGAATCATCTCGGCGGTGGGCTGCTCCGTGGCGCGAGTCGGATTGCCCGCATACACCCCGCTCAATTTTTCACCCCGCTCGTGCAGCCGTTCGCGGGCGCGGTATTCGAGCAAGGTCAGGACGCGCAAGCCGATCGAGAGCAACCGGATCAGGCCAGTGGCGCGCATATCATCTTCCAGATACATCGGTGTCAAACTCAAGGGTTTGCCTTTCAAGCGTCCGAAATTGCGCTCCACCAGGTATTCGGCCCGGTAAGCCAGCACCGCTTGTTCCAGCGTCAACTCCTCCCCTGGGCAGTTGGTGCCATACACGCGCCAGCCCAGGCGCCGGATTGCCGCAGCGATAGTCTCGATATCCGGGGCTACGCTGACAGACACCTGCCGTTCTTGCCGCGTTTCGGCCGGGCGTTCCCGATACTTGCGCACGTAGCGTTCCCGTACCTGCTCATGATACTGCACCGTCAGCAAGCCAACCACGGCATACTGCTGCAAGAGCGCCTCGGTGGCCGCTTGCAACATAGTTTTATCGGTGTAGCGCACTTTGCCGCGCTTGCGCCCATTCAGCGCGCGGATCGCCGCGCTGGCTTGCTCCACGCGCCGCTGCAAAGCGGCGGTCCCGGAGGCCACCTGCGCCAGCGAGCGGACAATCAAGTGGCGTTCGACCCAGCTCACTTCCTGCCCGTCCACCACCGCCAACACGGTTGTACTGCGCTCGAAGCCCTCTGCGATGCGCTGCATAGTCCCATCCTGGTCCGGACGTTCCACTGCCGTCAGCGCCTGCTCGCCAGTCCACACCGGGGCCAAGTATTCATCCAACGTCGTGGCGGGCATCTGCACTGCCGAGAAGGGGCCCAGGTAATAATCCCCGCCCGTCTGCAGGTGCGCCCGCGTCGCCAAGGCCATCAGCTTGCAATCGCCCACATACAACAACCCCCGCTGGCCTACCCCGGCGCGCACTTCATCGATCGCTGGAATGTACAATGGATCGTCGGCTTTCTCCCCCGACAGCACTTGTGTTACCATCGGCATCCCCAACGGGTCCAGGCTCGCCACCACCACCTTCACCTGTGGCAAATCGGGACGGTGGTCTTTGCTATGCCCGAATTGAAACAGCCCCTCCGCCGTAACGCGCCAGTAGCCACTCGCTGTGGTGCTATCGATGCGCACACACCGCGACGGCAGTGTATACACCCGCAGCACCCGCTGGTTCAGCGCGCGCTCGAACTGCGCCCAATTCTCATCCGCACTCAACAAATCCAAGCCGAGCGCCAGCCGATCATCGCTGAAATCCAGTTCACGCACGCGCACGTCCAGGCTACTCCGCAAGGTGTGGAGGCGTTTGGCCGCCCAAGCTTGCACCTGGTTCAGGCGGTGATCCGCTTCCGACAGAATGTGACTCAGCCACCCTGTCAGCACTTTCCCTGGACTGAGCCCTTGCCAGTTCCCATGCGGCAGAAAGTGCATATCGATCAGTTCGGCTACCCCCATCCGCTCCAACGAAGCCAGCAGGAGGGGTACATCATCCACGCGTTCAATGGTTACGTTAAGGTTTTCGGTCATGCCGCTAGATTACTATATTTTCAGAATCTCGCCGATAAATGAGCGAACCGAGAGTTCAAAAGGATCATGTGCGCAAAAAATGTCAATCTCATCACTGTGTTGGCGCTGCAAAGCCCGTAATCTTGGCAAGTATGGAAACAAGCGTTGCGCTAAGGGCTGAATCCACTTTGGGCGGGAATGGGATGTGGATTCAGGGTCAATGTCGCTACGTGATAGATAAGCATCTCCGCAGTGAAGTAGCCATTTGTGAGCTGTTTTTACTGCAACAGCACAATGGCCTCGAGTGTGTCCTGGTAATGGAATGAGCCAGATTTCAGGAAAAACGCCTTCCAGGATTCTAGCCGCATCAAAACCGAACCACTTATTCTCAAAAGCTGAATAGAGTTCCCAATCGGGGTGATGCGCCCAATGCCCAGGGTTGCAGAGGAACTCACTGAACGTTCTTGGTTTTGTCGCTCCGTCATACTCCAGCGCGTGGACATGTATTTTTGCTTGCGGAAAATCAGGTAGCCCGCCAGCATGGTCAAGATGGAGGTGCGTTTGTACAATATGTTGAACATCCTGTGGGGTGTAACCTAAATCTACTATCTGATTCGCAGCGGCTTGGCGGATGTCACGAGAAGAACCACTTACAGCCATGAACGCTCGCATCGCAAGTGAGGGCTGAGACCGGTCTTTGATTCCGTAACCACTATCAACAAGAACAAGCCCGGCATTCGTTTCGATAACCAAACAGTGTCCAATCAGGTTAGCACGTGACAGGTAACCTGCTGTATCGCTGAGGACAAAAGCAAAGGGCCGTAAGGTGGCGCAATTGAGATGATAAATCTTCATTGCTCTTGCAGCAACTGCCTGACGCTGGCGCAGATGCGCTGTTGGTTGGGGAGACTTTGATCTTCCAGCTGACGGGCGTAAGGGAGCGTCGTCTGCGTGCAGACACGGGCATAGCTGCAGGAAATACCCGCCTCCAACACCACTGCTGCCAGTTCACCCGAGAGACCAAAACTCTCGTAATCTTCATCGACCACCAATAGCCGCCCGGTGTGTGCGACGGCTTCGCAGATTGCCGGCTTGTCTAGCGGCGAGACGGTTCGCAAGTCCAGCACACCTGCCGAAATCCCCTCTGCTTCAAGGGTTTGGGCAGCTGCTTGAGCGCGGTGAACGCCCACACCCACGCTGACGATCATCACGTCGTCGCCTGCCCGTCGCAGGATGGCTTTGCCGATGGGTAGGGGGCGCCACTTCGAGGGCACAGCGCCTTTTGCCCCCGCGGCAGGCACATCAAACTGCACCGTGCGTCGTGCTCCCGAGCCAAGGAACTCCAACCAGGTTTCTGAAAGGAGTTTGTGCTCGAGGAAGATGACCGGACCATCGTGTTGTAGCGCTGCCAGCATCAAGCCGCCTGCATCAGCCGGTGTGGATGGAACCAGTATCGTCAGCTCCGGAATATGCGCGAGCCAACCCCACAAAGACTGCTCGTGCTGTCCGCCATCCCCATAACCGCCGCCGCACGGAGCGCGCACCACCAGGGGCGCCGTCCATTTGCCGCCCGAAAACGCTTTGACTTTGGCGGCGTGGTTTAGCAAGGCATCCATCGCCACGCCGAGGAAATCCACCATATACACTTCCACCACCGGGCGCAATCCGGTCATAGCCGCAGCCACGCCGGCTCCCAGAAAGGTGCTTTCGCTGATGGGGGTGCCGCGCACCCGTTCGGGACCAAATCGCACGAGCAAGTTGCGCCGCATCAAAGGGATATCCTCACCAAAAAGGATCACACGCGGGTCATCCGCCATGGATTGGGCGAGGGCATCGTCAATCGCTTGAGTGAAGAACATAGTTTTCATGCCGGCGCCTCCACCAAAGTAGCTGCAAGCACGTCGTTCAGTGCTTCCTTAACCTGGGCTTCCAGTTCTTCCAGGCGTGCCTCCTCCAGGTGCAGCGCCGCGCGCGCGCGTCTGACCGGGTCATTCGCCGGGTCGCGTCGCGGATCGCGCAGCGTCGCGAGGACGGCTTCGAGAACCGTTCTTAGCCCTGCCAGACGCTCGCGCAGACCGGCTCCACCGGGATGCAGGAATGCCCCCGTGAGCGGAACGGCGATCCTGGGCATTTCCCGGAGCGGTTCCCGCACCATCCTCAGCAATTGGAAACCTAGAAAGTGGCCTTCAAGATGCACGCAGCGGGCGCGCAGGAAAGCCGGTCCCCCACCGGAACGGGCGCGCTCGATGGCGGGTCGGCACGCTTCCCATACCGCCGATACATCGCGACCATCAACTTCAGCCGCCTGGACACCCAAACCGCGTGCTCTGTCGGTCAAATCTCCACCGGTCACCCTTGCAGAGTGAGTGGTTATGGCCCAACCATCATCTTTGCAGACAAACACGACCGGCAAATTCCAGGCTGAAGCCAGGTTCAACGATTCCATTAACATGCCCTGGTTCATTGCCCCCTCCCCGAAAAAGGCGACGGCGATAGCGCCGGGGCGCAGAACCTGTGCCGACAGCGCAAACCCGACCGCGGCAGGTCCTTCTGCGCCGACGATTCCCGAAGAAGCTGCCAGGTGCTCTTTCGAGAACAGGTGCATGTGTCCCCCCATGCCGCCGCACAACCCGTCTGGATGGCCCAGCAGTTCGCGCAGGATCAGAGCAGGGTCGACGCCGCGCATGAGCAAGGCTGCGGTGCCGCGATGATCCAAAGCCATGGCATCGCCTTCACGCAAGTGCGCCACAACACCGGCGACTATCGCCTCTTCACCGGTTCCAAGATGCATCTCACCGGAGATCAACCCGTCGTGCCAGAGGCTGGCAACGGCTTCTTCAAACAAGCGGCTTTCCAGCATCAGCGCATAGAGCGCCCATAAATCGGGTGGCATAACAACCTCCGATAGGTGATGACGCTTAACTATGTAGTATCCCTAATAGTCGTCTGTGTAGAGCCTGGTAGTGGCTTCATAGGGAATGTCCAGAACGCTTCTGTCGTTATCGGGATAGTTCAGCACATTGTCCATAGATGTGTGGATCGCTCCGCATTCTCGACATTTGTAGCCCAAAGCAAGGGCGCCCGTCAGCCAGATGAAAAAGAGTACCGGTCCAAAACAGGCAAACCATGCGCCAGGCAAAGCCCCATCCCTTGCGCCATACCAAAATACTGTGGCAACTATCGCCGCGCTCAGAATCCACACCAGCATCCTGGGTCTAATCCGTCTGCCAATACGAAACGACCCGCACCGGTCACAGTAGAGGCAATGAGCAATTTGCGTGATCGTACTTCCTTCGAACCGGTAGCTGCCGCCTGTGCCCATGGCTACGCTGCCCATGTTTGCTCCTCGAGACAATTTTCACAAATACCGTTCTCCATATGGGGAGGATCTGCATTGGGACAGGTCCATTTTTGACATCGAGCGCAGGGTACCAGTTCAGTAGGTTTATTGTAGTCCGTGACAAGAAATGAACTATACTGTTGCCCGTTCTCCCCATAGTCATCCCAATATTGATAGGGTCTTGGACTGGGTTTTCCACAAATATGGCAATAGAAGCGGGCTTGATGTTGCTTCAAACGCTCTGGTTCCTGCGCCTGATACCGTCTCGATTTCCTCTCAGCGACGACGCCATTAATTATCCCGGCAAGGGCAATAAGCCAACCGGCGCCCAAACAAAGCCCTAGAGTTGGCAACCACTGCAAAACGCCCTCGAGGTTTTGGGTGTATAGCCAGATCAGGCATGCGAAGGCGAACATGGTGAGAATCACCAAAAAGACCAGGCGGAATGGGATATCTTGCTTTTTCATCTTGGGCTTTCGAAGGTGAGCGCTGATCGGCGGTGCTACACCCCTTACGCATCCGGAAGCAAGGCACAGCCAATTCGCCGGAGTTGCGCCGGTTTCAGCGTAAATGGCGGAGATCAAACCACTCCTGCACCCATTTACTGCGCTGGGGTCCTACCGGTTCGGTGCTGAGGCGCCGCTGCAGTTCGATACTTCGCTCTCTCACTTTCTGGAACCCTTCGCTTTGATAGAGCTCTTTGGCCCATCCCAATGCTTGCTCATCCCATAATTGCAGCAGCTCAACCGGTCCCTCTTCGACATACTCCTTTTCTGCCCAATTTGAACCATGCCGTAGTTCCAGCACTGGTTGTTCAATTCCTAGCAAACAGGGCAAAAGATACAGATTGGATAACATCGCCCGGTGCAGTTTCCGGGCTGCGTTCTCCCGATCATTCGCCTGGTACAGCGCCAATGCCCAACACAGCCAATGAAAAGGTTCCCCAATGTCATCGGGAAACTGCTGCTCATACCATTCGAAATATTTGACTGCGCCAGCAGTATCACCCACCAGCAAATACATGGGCCCAATCAAATAGCGTTTCCCATAACCATCGCTGATATAGTCAAACATCTTGAATTCTTTGCGCAAACTGTTTTCGTAGCGCCTGATCCGTTCTCTTATTTTGTGAGGATCGTCTGGAAATTGTGACATATCACTCCTTGGCATTCCTGAACGGGCAATGAACTCTTGTCTGTGTTGGCCTTTGTCTGAATGGATGTGTTTTAGAATTAAGGGTCACAAAGCTCCATTTCGTGGGTCAGGCTGAATCTGGGCGCATGAAATGAGGATGGGAGCAGCGCGTGGTGGCATTGCGCCTCTCATTTCATTATAGGCGAGCTCCTGGATGGTGTCAACAATATTCCGCTCGCGATCATTCGTGGCAAAAGGCTCTCTCCCCCCATTTGCCATTCTCCCTGATCTGTGCTATACCATGGGCTACATCAAGCCCAAAACCGGGAGTCGCCATGCATATCGAACATATCGCCATTTGGACGCAGCAGCTGGAAGCCCTCAAATCTTTCTACGAGACCTGCTTCCTCGCCCAATCCAGCCCCAAATATACCAATCCTACCACCGGCTTTCAGAGCTACTTCCTCACCTTTGCCTCAGGGGCGCGGCTCGAGCTCATGCAGGCGCCCGATGTCGCCCCCGCTCCTACCGGCGCTCGCAATACCGGCTATGCCCACATCGCCCTGGTCGTTGGCTCCCGTGAGCAGGTGGACGAGCTGACCCACCGTCTGGAAACGGCGGGCTATCGCATCGCCGGTCAGCCCCGCACCACCGGCGATGGCTACTACGAAAGCGTCATCCTCGATCCGGATGGCAACCGGATTGAGATCACCGCAGAAGCGACACCGCGGTCCTGATTCGATTTTCCGTATTCATCTTGTAAACCCTTGTTAATCCTTTTAATCCTGTAAATCCTGTCAATCCTGTCTAATTCCGTCTAATCCCGTCTAACCCTATCTATCTTTTCAATCCCATCAACTCCATTCATCCTGTAAACCCTTTAAATCCTGTAAATCCTGTAAATCCTGTCTAATTCTATAAAGGAGAGTTGGTATGCACAAGACAAAAGACACTTCTTCAACCACCGCCGCGCGGGTTGAGGCGCTCCTCGCGCGCATGAGCCTCGCGGAGAAGGTGGGGCAGCTCAACCAAATCGGAGGCGCCGAATGGAGCCCGGGACCCAAACCCGAGGACATCATCCGCCAGGGTGGGGCGGGTTCGGTCCTCTGGCTCAACGATACCCGGCGCTTCAACGTGCTCCAGAAAGTCGCCATCGAGGAAAGCCCTTCCGGCATCCCGCTGCTCTTCGCCCTGGATGTCATCCACGGCTACCGCACCATCTTCCCTGTGCCGCTGGCAATGGCAGCTTCGTGGGACCCGGCGGTCGCGGAGCTCGCGCAGTCCGTCGCCGCCAAAGAGGCTCGCGCCGCCGGCATTCACTGGACCTTCGGTCCCATGATTGATATCGCGCGCGATGCCCGCTGGGGGCGCATCATGGAGGGCGCGGGCGAGGACCCCTTCCTGGGCGCCGCTATGGCAGCTGCGCAGGTGCGCGGTTTCCAGGGGACCGACCCCACAGACCCCGAGCGCGTGCTGGCGTGCGCCAAGCACTTCGCCGGATACGGCGCCGCGGATGGCGGGCGCGATTACGACCCCGTCTTCCTCTCCGAAGCTCAGCTGCGCAACGTCATCTTCCCGCCCTTCGAAGCTGCGGTCAAGGCGGGCGTCGGCACCTTCATGAGCGCCTACATGGACCTCAACAACGTCCCCGCGAGCGGCAACCGCTGGCTATTGCACGATATTCTCCGCGGCGAATGGAATTTCGAGGGCTTTGTGGTGAGCGATGCCATGGCGGTCGGCAGCCTTGTCACCCAGGGTTTTGCCCGCGATAGGCGCGATGCCGCCCTCCGGGCTTTCGATGCTGGTCTTAGCATGGACATGGCTTCGAATACCTACCTGGAGCACCTCGCCGCGCTGGTGAGCGAGGGCGCGCTCTCGCTCGAAGCCCTCGACGCGATGGTGCGCCCCATCCTGACCATCAAGGTGCGCATGGGCTTGTTCGAGCATCCCTACGCAGAAGAGGGCTTGCTGGAGCGGGTTGTCGCGTTGCCGGAGCACCAGGTTGCTGCCCGGCTTGCGGCGCAACGCTCGATGGTGCTGCTCCGCAACGAGGGTGGGCTGCTGCCGCTTTCGAAAGACCTGCAGAACGTCGCCGTGATTGGTCCCGTGGCGGATTCTATGGAAGCGACCGAAGGCTCGTGGATGGTCTTCCACCACCAACCCGCCGCCGTCACCGTCTTGCAGGGCATCCGCGCGAAGCTGCCGGGCGCGCGCGTCACCTACGCGCCGGGACCCGAGATTCGCCGGGTATCCCGCTCGCCTTTCGAGGACCTGGAGTCGAAGCCGTTGGAACCCCCGCAGACGCCGGAAGCTGCTGAAGCGGCTTTCCAGACCGCCGTGGCGACCGCGCGCGACGCGGACCTGGTCATCATGGTGCTCGGCGAGAAAGCCGATATGTCGGGCGAATTTGCCTCGCGCAGCACCCTCGACCTGCCCGGGCGGCAGGAGGAGCTGCTGCGAACCATCGCCGCGCTCGGTAAACCGGTGGTGCTGGTGCTGCTGAACGGGCGCCCGGTGAGCAGCGTTTGGGCGGCGGAACACATCCCCGCGATTCTCGAGGCGTGGGAACCGGGGTCGCAGGGCGGCGCTGCCGTGGCGGATATCCTCTTCGGTGACGTCAACCCTGGCGGCAAGTTGCCCGTCTGCGTCCCTCGCAGCGGCGGGCACGCGCCCCTGTACTACGCGCGGACTCTCACCCATAACCCTGAGGGCAACCCCATGTACCGCTGGGATAGCCCCACCACGCCGCTCTACCCCTTCGGCTTTGGCTTGAGCTACACCACTTTCGCCTGCTCCAACCTGGAGCTCTCGGAATCGCAGATCAAGGTGGGCGCGTCGGTCGCCGTCTCCGTGGAGGTGACCAACACCGGCAAGGTTGCCGGCGATGAGGTGGTGCAGCTCTACATCCACCAGCGCTGGGGCAGCGATTCGCGTCCCGTGCGCGAGCTCAAGGGCTTCGAGCGCGTCACCCTCCAACCGGGCGAGACGCGCAAGCTCACCTTCCATCTGGGACCCGCGGAGCTCGGTTACTGGAGCACCAACGCCGGGCGGTGGGTGCAGGATGCCGCGGCTTTCGATGTCTGGGCTGGCGGCGATTCCCAGGCAACCCTCCACGCCGAATTCGAAGTCATCGCCTGAAGCTTTCTCCTTGGCGAGTTGATTGCGGCGG
>JAKJAC010000094.1 GCA_022707705.1 Chloroflexota bacterium | reverse complement strand
CGTTTGAGGATTCCAGAGCGCCACACCCGTGTGCACCGCGTGATCCTTCCCGCGCAGCGCCGTGAGCATGGACCAGGCCTCATCCGCGTCGGCGGGCTTGCCCAGGGAGGTCCCCTCTAGTTCCACCACCGTATCGGCGGAGAGCACCAGGCTGTGCGGGCCGCAGCCGTTCCCCGCGCTGCCTTCGGCGTGCGCGCAGGCTTTTGCGCGCGCCAGTCGCAGCGCCAGCGCCGCCGGCGCCTCTCCCGGAAGCGGGTCTTCATTCACATCCGCCTCCGCCGCGCGGAACGGCAGCCCGAGCCACGCCAACAGCTCCCGCCGCCGCGGCGATTGCGAAGCCAGCACCAGTCGATCCAGGATTTCTTGCATGGGCATATTATAGCATAAGCGGTGGGACGCACTTGTACAGAGCCTTCCACCTGCAAGCCAGGTTCCAGGTGCGTCCCACCTGTGGTACGTCCATGCCCTGATCCAGACAATAAAAAAGGATTATCAGAACGGGGCTCTGCCCCGTTCTGATAATCCTTTGAAATTCACCCTTGCCTGTCCTAGCTCTTATTCCTCAGCGCCAGCGGCAGATAAATCCGGTACGGATTGGGGTCCAGATACAGCGTCGCGCCCGTGCACGGTCCCGACTTGCTGTCCCTATCACGGGCACAGACGCGCCAGTAATACAATTTGGGCGTCATGGCTTTGATCGGCGTGTATCGCGACGCCGCCGTATCCGCTGTAATTGCGATAGGCGAGAAGTTGGGATTATCGGCAACCTCGATGCGATAATACGCCATGCCCGGCACAATACTCCAGATAAAGGTCGGCGCCTCGTTGATAGCCGCTCCCTGGGTCGGCGCAATCAGCGTGGTCGTGGGATATTGCTTGGTCAGGCTCTGCACCGGCGTCCACGAGCTGGTGTTGCTGCTGCCATCAATCGTGTAAACCCGCCAGAAGAGCGTCCCATCGTTGAAAGTCTCGGGCGGCGTCCAGCTGTGCTGTTCGGTGGTGACGATTTCGCAGTTCTGCGTCATCGCGTCGTTCTCGCAAATTTGCACGCGGTAGCGATACGCGTTAAAGCGCGGCGTGCCCGCCGGCAGCATCAGTGGTTCCCATTTCAGCGTGGGCGTGCGCGGGGAGATGCCCAATGGCAGCGCCTGCAAGCCTGTGGGCGTGGGCAGGGTGATGGTGAAGCTCTGCCCGTTGGTCCAGGCAGCTGCCTCGCCCTGCCAGTTCACCGGTCGCACCCGCCAGTAATAGGTATTGGGGCTGAGCGCATCCTTGGGCGTATAGCGCCAGTTGACCACATCCACCCGGGTCACCGAGGTGGCAAAGTTGGGATCGGGCGAAAATTCCAACCGGAATTGCCCGACGCCCTCCACCTTGCCCCAGCTGAAGGTCACCGTCGAAGCAAAGACCGTGACCTGCGGGTTGGGCACCATAAAGCCCTTGCGCTCCAGGCGCCACGCGATGGGGTTGAATACCGAGGCGCTTGGGACATTTCCCTCTTTGTGGACGACCGCCACCCGCCAGTAGTAGGTATTATCGCCGTCAATATCGTTATCCGGGACGATATAGGCGTGCGAGAGGAGATTGTTAATCCGCGCGTGCGCGACCGAACTGAAGGCGGAATCGCGCGCGATTTGAATGCTGTAACGGTATTCCCAGGTATCCACCTGCGGTTGCCAGCGCATCGTCGGCAGGGTGGGGTGCGTGCTCGGGTCGCCGTTGAGGTTGGTCGGCGGCGCCATCAACATTGGCACCTCGGAGAGCGAAACGAAGGTATCCAGCTCCCCGCCGTTCTCGGTGGGCAGCGCATCCATCACCGTCCCGCTATCATCAGCCGTGAGGAGCGCCACGGAAAGGCTGCCCGGTGCCCCGAGCGTCGCCAGGCCGACTTGCACCTGCACGAAACCATCTGAAGCGATATTAATGCTATCCGTCGAGGGGCTGAAATAGAAATCGCCCACGGTGTCGAAGGCTTCGGGCACGTCCCATTGCTGGGTCAACGAATTATGCCGGTAGAAGAATGCCTCGGTCATCGTGAAATAGCCATCTGCCGCGTCGCCCGCGCCCTGCCGTAGATAGATGGCGTATTCTGGGCGGTGGGCGGTGGCGATGGGCTTGTTGAACACCGGGTCTGTCGCCGCGCCGGAGCCATCGGTCTGATTGCTATCCACGAGCAGCACGTAATTGACCGTTTGCGTGTCTGTGACCACGTCGAAGCCGAAGACCCATTGCTGGAGGTCATTGCCAGCATACAGGTTCGCCAGGTCGCCAGGCGTGCCCGCAGCCGTATTGCCGGTGAGCTTCATGCGCGTGTTGTCCTCAATCATGGGGGCTTGCTGTAAGGCGCGCCAGCGGCTTTGCACCGCGCGCTGGAAGCGCTGTGTGGCGCTCCATGACCCGAGCGCCGTGGTGGCATTCCAGGCTTGCACGCGCCAGTAATAGGTGCTGTAGTCCATCGCGCCGGAATAGGCGTAGGTCGGGTATTGTGTCCAGGCGCTGAGCAGGTCGCGCGTGAAAGCGGCGTCGCGCGCAATCTCGACCTTGTAGCGTGTGGCGCCGGCAATGGGCCACCATTCGAGCAGCGGCATGGATTCCACGCCCTGGTCGCCGTAGGTAGGGCGCAGCACGAGCGGCGTGGTGGCGGTGCGCGGCGTCAACCCCAGGCTCGCATCGAAGCGCGCCACCCAGCGCTGGCTCCAGCCCGTCGTGGGAGAAGAGGAGTAGGGGGACCCATCGGCGTGCAAGGCGCGCACGCGCCAGTAATAATCCACCCCGGCCACCGGCGTGAAAGGATTAGCCATATCGGGCGTGGCAACCGCGTTGGTGGTGGTCACCACCCAGTTCGGCGAGAGGAAAGTGGGGCTATCGTCCACCTCCAGGCGGTATTGCTCTGCCACCCGCGTGGGATACCCAAGCGGGTCATAATCAACCGGGCTAAGCGCCCAGCCAAAGATAGGTAACGCGGCAGCGGGATTGGCGCGCACCTCCGAGGTGGCTTCGGCGCCGTAGGTGGGTACGTAGAGGTCGGGATTGTAATAGTGGGCGGGGAAGAGCACCTGCGGCGCGGGATTGGCTCCAGAAAATTCCAGATCGAAGTTCCACACGGCGCTTTCCTTGCCCGCTTCGTCGTTGCTGTGATACGGCGTCACCTTCCAATACCATTTGGGGCAGTTTCCAAAAGAGGTCCAATCCCAGATGGTGTAGGAGGTGTGCAGCACCGATGCCTCCTTGCGGTTCACGGCAAAGCCTTGATCGCAAGCCACGGTGAGCTTGTAGTAGCCCGCTCCGGGCACCGGCGTCCAGCTGAAGGTGGGAATCTCCGTGATATGGCGATAGCCGTTGGTGGGGGCGAGCAGCTGCGGCTGCAGGTACCAGTGCTTCTGAAACATCCAGATACTCGACCATTCGCTGAAGGAGAGATTGGATTTGGCGCGCACCCGCCAGTACATGTTTACATCGTTGGGCAACTGCGCGAGGCTGTGCGAAGTCGCGCGGGTCTCCACCGTCGTCACGCCGCTCTGGAAAGTCTCGTCGGTGGAATACTGCAGCTGGTAGAGCTGCGCGCCGGACAGGGCGGTCCATTCGAAGGTGGGCGTGAAGAGCGGTTCGCTGCTGTTGGCGGGCGCCAGCTGCTGCGGGCGGTCTGCCAGGGCGATGCCATAGGCCATGGTGAAGCTGCGCACCTCGCTCTCCGCCCCGCGCACATTGGCGACATCGAAGGGAATCACGCGCCAGTAATATAGCCCGTTTGCCGGTTTGATCAGCGGTTGGTGACTCGTGGTGGGCATATTGTCCGCATAATACACCAGCGTGGTGAAGTCCTGCTCATCGTCAACCTCCAACCGGTACTTCGCCGCGCCATCCAGTGGCTCCCAGGAGAAACCCGGTTGATCCAGGAATTGCAGCGTTGCGCCCTCTGCGGGCGCCAGCAGCGCCGGGCGGTTGGGCGCTTCTGAAGAGGGGAAAGCCCAGCGCTTGGTGAAGCTGCGCTCCTCACTCCAGGGTCCCACCGTTGGGCTTTTGGCTCGCACGCGCCAGTAGAATTCGCCATCAACCAGATAGCTGCTGATGAGCGCCTTATCCGGTGTGTAGCGTGTGTTGACGGTGGATACGGACTTGGTGTTGCCGGTGGTGAAAGCAATATCCGAGGAAATCTGGAACTCGTATTGGGTCGTTTCTGGCACCGCCTCCCACGAGAAATTGGGAATCGCCAGCGGCGGGTGCGAGACATAGGTGATCTCGTCGTCATCCTCCGGCGTGAGCAACGTTGGAGGGTCTACTGCCCGTTGCGGTCGCGCCTGCACCGGAAAGGGGATGACCAGCGCCACCAGCAGGATACCGAGGAACCATTTCTTTGCCATAAGCTAAACCTCCATCAGGGTAAGCCTGTTTTCAGGGCCGGGACCGAGTGTCCCCGTTGAACACGAAAAGTTTGAATTCTGTGCGTTTTTCGAACCTATCTTTAGTATACCTGAAATAAGTGAGCAAGCAATTCCCCTCCCCCACTCTCCCAGGCCGCTCCCGCGGCCCTCCGCCTTATCGCTTTCTCGCCTTTTCACTTTTTCTATCTGCAAAACAGTACCAAATTCCTATTGTAAGATTGTATAGATTAGGATAGAATAACGTTAGGTTCGAAAAACAAACAGTTCATTCAAATCAGTAGCAGATACTAAATAGGAGGTGTCATTATGTTGTACATGCCCCGTGAAGAAGGCCAAGGCCTGGTTGAGTATGCGTTGATTTTGGTGTTGATTGCTATCGTCGTGATTGTGGTTCTGAGCCTGCTCGGTACCCAGATCAGCGGGATTTTCTCAACGATTGCTGCCACCATGGGCGGCGCTTAAGTTTCAGTTTCATAGAATAGCAAAGACCCCGTTCAAAAACGGGGTCTTTGCTATTCTATGACTTCTCTTCAACTGCCTGGCGTGCTCTTGATTGTCGTGCTCGATGGACTACACCAATCCACGCAGTTGCATTCTCTTTTGCTTGAAGCGATATCTGGGTATAATTTGCCCTATAAGCTGTAGCTGATTAAACGGTTTTTGACTTCTGGTGCGCCTGGACTTTTTCCATGACTAAACCTCATTGCAGAATCTCGGCTCGAATTGCGCTTGACTTGCTTTGGCCCCTGGTGATCCTGGCAGGCGTTGGCATTTATGCCTCACTTGTTCCTCTGGTGCCCAATGATTTCTGGTGGCATCTCAAAATCGGCGAATTGATCCACAAAACCCATGTGATTCCAACAACCAATATCTTTGCCTGGACGCTGCCTGTAGATGCTGTTTTCTTCTACGGATCGTGGTTGGGCGAGCTATTGCTCTACGACCTCTACCGTTGGGGTGGGGTAGCCTTGCCGCTCTTTGTGCGTACCGCGATAACGCTGTTGGCTTTTGGGGCTGTGACCACTCAGGCGCGCCTGCGGTGCGGTTCCTGGCGTTTGGCGGCTTTTGCGTTGGTGTTCGCGGCGCTGATGTCCATTAATAACTTCATTGTGCGCCCACAGATGTGGTCATGGTTGCCCTTCATCGCTTTCCTGTTCCTCCTGGAACGCTATGCTGCTGGAAAACTTCACTGGCAGGCGTTGTTACTTCTTCCGCTGCTGATGGTTTTCTGGGTGAACGCTCACGGGGCTTTCATTCTGGGACTGGTCCTTATGGGCGCTTTTGGTGTGGGTGAGTCTCTCCGTACGATTCTGCGTCTTCCTGGCGCATGTTCCTGGCTAGAGATAGGCATTTTGGCTGGAATTAGCGTTCTCACTGGTTTGGCTATGTTCATCAATCCAAAGCATGTGGATATTTTTGGATATGTTCTCGGATTGATGACCGACCCACCCAGCCAACAGCTCGTGGTGGAGTGGCAGTCTCCCACGCCGCATGGCATTGCCAATATTGCTTTCTTTGTGAGTGTGTTGGTTTTGTTCCTTTTGTCAGTTTATTCGCGGTATCGTCTGACGCCGACCGAGGTGCTACTGGTGCTAGGCTTTCTCTGGTTGGCTTGGAGTGGGCAGCGTTATGTGATTTGGTATGGTTTTGTGACCGCGCCGCTGTTGGCGCACAGCATGAGCGAATTGCCGGTAAAGGGCTTTGCGTTCTCCAAACAGCGTAATTGGCTTAACTCGCTCCTGGCGCTGTTGCTCTTTGTGCCGGTTGCGCTTGTGCAACCCTGGTTCGTCGAATCTCTGCCACTGCCGGCAGATTACTGGTCGAATGTGTGGCGTGGCATCCCTGTGGGTCCGCTCGTATCTGCGGATACCCCTGTTGCCGCTGTCGAATACTTGAAACAATATCCTGGTGGCAATCTGTTCCATGAGATGGGCTATGGGAGTTATTTGATTTGGGCATTGCCAGAGCAGGGAGTCTTTGTTGACCCACGCGTGGAACTCTATCCTTATGAACAATGGCTGGATTATGTCCGGATTACGCAAGGAACGCGGTATAATGAATTATTAGCATCGTATGGCGCTGACCGCTTATTGTTGGACCGTGTGCGACAGAGCGAGTTGATTATCGCACTGGAAGATGACCCGCTCTGGGAACAAGAATACGCGGACGCCACCACACAGTTGTGGCGGCGACGTCCATAGAACACTGTCGTTGCGTGGCGTTTTTGTTGCTGCTTAGGCAGAGAGAAATTCCCAGGACTGGGGGTGCAGAATGATTGCTTTGAGTGGAATCTCGATTTTGTCTGGTGGGCTATTGTCGCCCACGCCGTATCTGGATCCAGGTTCAGGGAGCTACCTGATTCAACTCCTGTTGGCTGCCGTGTTAGGGGGGGCTTTTCTTGTCAAGGTATATTGGCAAAAAATCAAAGGATTCTTCCGCAATCTGGGCAAGAGGAAATCGGACGATCCAATGGCGTAACATTCTGCAATGCGCGTGGTTTTGTAAGGCTATCGGCGCTTGTTACTCTTTTGTTCCTGGTGTTCCTGAGAGGTAATTCGCGCAGTAGCGTGGCGATTTTATCGAGGAAAGGCAATGACGATAGATTATCATCCAGTTGCAGGCTCTTTTCGTGACCCGGCTGGTTTCTTGTTCATCCATGACGGCGCCGTGTATCGTCAGGTGAATCGTTGGGGGCAGGTTGACTATGATACCTTGATGGAATCCGGGTTGTATGCAGCCTTGGTCAGCGCCGGGCTATTGTTGCCTCACGAAGAGGTCGCCTTGCCCGCTCCCCGACCGGAGTCTGCCTATCGGGTTTTGCGCCCCGTACAAATACCTTTCATTTCCTACCCCTATGAGTGGTGCTTTAGCCAGTTGCGGGATGCTGCGCTGCTGACGCTGCAAATCCAAAAACGCGCGTTCGATTTCGGCATGTCCCTGAAAGATAGCAGCGCCTACAACATCCAATTCTATCAGGGACGACCGGTTTTGATAGATACACTATCCTTCGAGCCTTATCATGAAGGGCAGCCCTGGGTCGCTTATCGCCAATTTTGCCAGCACTTTCTGGCTCCGTTAGCGCTGATGGCGCACCGCGACAGTCGCCTGAGCCAGTTCCTCCGCGTTTATATGGATGGATTGCCTCTGGACCTGGCAGTTCGGCTATTGCCCTGGTCGGCGCGTTTTCAATCCGGGCTCCTCTTCCATATCTACATGCACTCACGCTCTCAGCAGCGTTACGCCGGTGCAACCATCGCTCCGGAACGAGCCGTAGGGCGTATGAACCGCATCGGGTTATTGGGATTGCTGGATAGTCTGGAGACGGCAGTAAAACGACTCCGCTGGCGTGAGGATGTCACGGAGTGGGGGGATTATTATGACAAGACTAACTATACTGCGGCAGCCCATGAGCATAAAAAAGCATTGATTGCTGCGTGGCTCGAGGAGCTCGCGCCGCGAAACGTCTGGGACTTGGGCGCGAACACCGGGGTTTTCAGCCGGTTGGCGAGCGCGCGGGGCATTTCGACCGTGGCTTTCGATGTGGACCCAGGCGCAATAGAGCAGGCTTATCGAACTGCACGCTTGGATGGAGACCCCAACTTTCTGCCCTTGTTGTTGGATCTGACCAATCCGAGTCCGGCGCTCGGTTGGCATAGCAGCGAACGGCAGAGCTGGCTGGCGCGCGGACCGGTAGATATGGTGTTGGCATTAGCGCTAGTTCACCATCTCGCCATCGCCAATAACGTCCCGCTGCCAAGGCTTGCAGAGTTTTTCAGCCATTTAGGTGAATGGCTAGTGTTGGAATTTGTTCCCAAAGAGGATTCTCAGGTTCAGAAATTGCTGGCAACGCGAGAGGATATTTTTGTGGATTATTCGCAGTCAGGTTTGGAAGCCGCTTTCGCTGGCTACTTTGCGATTGAGAAGCGTGAACCCATCGCTGAGTCTTGTCGCACCCTGTACTTGATGCGTGCATTGCCTTACAGAGTTTGAACGGCAAATGCCATCGGCTTTGTGAGTATCGTGTTGATTCATGGTATCTTGGGAGACATCTCATGTCTACAAAATCTAGAAACGGCATCTTTCACCCCTTTATCGCATCTGTTTTTCCGCCGCTTTCACTTTATCTGCACAATGTGGGCAAGCTCTATTTCTGGGATGCAATCAAACCGGTTGGATTGACTCTGATTGCCGTGGCCGTTTTCTGGTGGGGTTCCCAGAGAGTCCTCAAAGACCGCGCCCGGTCAGCCATGGTCACAACTCTGGCTTTCTTGATGTTTTTCTCGTTTGGACATTTCACTGGCCTTCTCGAAAGAGGTCTGGCGTCTATTTGGCCCGCCTTCGTATCTACTTTGACCACCAGGTCTACGTTGACTGTGCTAGCCATTATCTGGCTGGGACTGTGGTTCCTGGTCAGCGTGTTGGCTCTGCGCGCCCGGTTGAATTTCGATGCAATCACACAATTCATGAACGTCTTTTCGTTGGCGCTTATGTTGATGTTGGGATTTCGCTACGGCGCTTTTGTCCATTACCGTAACACCTTGCGGCAAGAGGCAAGCGGTGTTGCGGGTTTTGCCCCCGTGCCGGCATCTGCGAATCTTGAGCGTCTGCCGGACGTCTATTACCTTGTCATTGATGGTTATGGTCGGGCTGATGTGTTGCGCGACCTTTACGGCTTCGACAATGCTGGTTTCGTTGGTTTTCTGGAGGAGCAGGGATTCTACCTGGCAAACGCCAGCAATGCCAATTACAATATCACGTTGTTGTCGCTTGCCTCAACGTTGAATTTCGATTATCTCGACTCAGTTGCAGCGCAGGTGGACCCGGATTCGGTAAATCCATTGCCGGCCTTTAGTCTGATTCAAAACAGTCGTCTGTTGGAATACTTCCACTCACAGGGGTATACGATAGCGAATTTCTCCAGCGGCTATGCGGTAACTGAGTTGGCAACCGCCGATGTACATTTGGCGCCAAAAGATGGGCTCAATCCTTTCGAAACCGCCCTGGTCAACACCACACCCCTGCAACTTCTATTCACTCGGAAACAATACGATTTTCACCGCGAGAGGATTTTGTTTGCTCTGGACCAGTTGCCCGAAGTTGAGCAACTTGAGGGTCCCGTTTTTGCTTTCGCCCACATTGTGGCGCCGCATCCCCCCTTTGTTTTTGATGCTGAGGGCAATCCGCTCTACCCTGATATGCCGTTTATTCTGGATGATGGCAGTTTTTTGACCAAGAACATCAGTCGTGAGATTTATCTCGCCAGCTATCATGCCCAGGCGCAATATATCACCCTGATGCTTCGGCAGACTCTGACACGACTCTTGGAAAACGCATCCAATGAAGCGATTATCATCGTGCAGTCAGACCACGGCCCTGGGGCTTATTTGGATTGGGGTAGCCTGGAAAACTCCAACCTTCAAGAGCGTCTGGGGATTTTGAACGCTTATTATTTCCCGGACCAGAACTACTCAAGTCTATATCCTGGTATCAGCCCGGTCAACACTTTTCGGGTTATTTTGAATCAGTATTTCAATGCTAGCTACCCTTTGCTTGAGGACCGGAGTTTCTTTGCCTTGATGCACCAACCCTACCATTTCATCGAGGTTACAGATCGGCTTGCTTCGTCAGTGAGTCCCCAGGAGTAGATCGAAATGCGGCAGGCTGCTTTTGCTCTAAAATACGGGCGTTCGCCGGATTGGCGTTGTGAGTATGCTGATGCTCAAATCTGGTCGAGCGACCCAGCGCTTTTGGCGACGACTCTTCTTAATGGTGTGTCAGGCGTGGGGAGGGCATATGGTATTTGGAAATGATCAACCTGTGTTGGTGAGTCTTATCATCCCTGTTTATAACGAAGAGGCGACGCTGGCTGAGGTTGTGGCGCGCGTTTACGCAGTGAATCTGGGGAATTTCGCCCGCGAGGTTGTGGTGTGCGATGATGGATCCTCTGACGGGACTTCCAGGATCATCACCGAATTACGTGCCCGTTATCCGGAACTGAAGACCTATGTTGCCCCCATCAACTTTGGCAAGGGCGCCGCGGTGCGGGTTGGGATGAGTCTGGCTTCAGGCGACATCATCATGGTTCAGGACGCGGATTTGGAGCTCGATCCGGCGGATATCCCGCAGGTACTCGCACCTTTTGCCGACCCTGCGGTCAAAGTAGTCTACGGTTCACGCTATCTTCGCTCGAGCCGTAAGGGCGCCCGCGCCAACCGGTGGGCCAATCGCTTTCTGACCTGGTTGACGAATGTGCTCTATGGTGGGAAACTGACGGATATGGAAACGGCGTACAAAGCATTTCGCCGTGAGGTGCTTGAGGGAATTCGGCTGCGCTCTGTACGTTTCGATTTCGAGCCCGAAGTTACAGCTAAGATTCTGCGCGCGTGCTACCGCATTGTTGAAGTGCCCGTATCGTACCAACCGCGGACTGCAGCTCAAGGCAAGAAGATGGCTTGGGGTGATGGATTCGATGCCATCTACACCTTGTTCCGGTGGCGTTTCCTGGGCCGCTGAGATGTTTTTACTGCCGCGCCACGCGCGGCAGTAAAAAAACACGCTCTAGAATCGCGGCTTTAGCCGCTTTTAGCACGCTAAGCGAGACAACACTGCCCAATGACCTTTGTTTGTATCTGGCTTAGGCGGTTGAAATTACCGAATAGGTGAGAGAATGTCCCATTTCCGTCAATCCAGGGCTTATAGGGTTTTGCTGTGGCTCATTCTCAGTCTCGGCCTTCTGTTGGTGCTACGCCAGTCTCTGGTCGTTTTTGTGTCTCCTAAATTCCTGGCAAACGATGACTTTGTGCAGTATTGGGCTGCGGGACGTTTGAACTTCCAGGGTAATAACCCCTATGATCCCGAGTTGCTACGCCCCTTACAGCATGAAGCCGGGCGCACCGAGTATATCCCCGGTGTGGCAACGATCGTGTGGAATCCCCCGTGGACGATGCCGCTGCTCATGTTTTTTGGCGCTTTGCCCTATCCGGTAGCTCGGGCGCTGTGGTTCATGGGGAGTTTTGCACTGCTCGCTGGCTGTGGCATGTGGATTTGGTCATGGTATGCGGGCGCGCCGCGTCTTCGTTGGGTCCCCCTGGTGTTGTCCTTCACATTTATGCCGGCGTTGCTCATGTTACGGGTCGGTCAGATTGGAGCCTTTATGTTCGCCGGAGTCTTGGGGTTTCTGAGTTCAGTCACAAAGCGGCAGTGGCTACAGCTCGGGGCTTGGGTCATCTTGCTCTCGGTCAAACCGCAACTGGTTTTCCTTTTGCCCGTCGTATTGCTGCTGTGGTTGGTGGAGCGTCGTCAACTCAAGCCCATTCTCGGCGGCGCTTTGATTTTGCTTGGCGCCTTGGGGGTGGCTTCGATTTTCAATCCTCAGGTTACGCAGCAATACCTCCACGCATTCAGCACCCAACCTCCTGTCGCGTGGGCCACGCCTACACTGGGGAGTGTGCTCCGTTGGTTTTTGGGGCACGAAAAATTCTGGCTATCATTGATTCCGGCGCTCGCAGGTCTGGCTTGGGTGAGCCTGTATTGGTGGCGGCGCCGGAATACGTGGGATTGGATTACCGAAACGCCTTTGTTGATTTTTGTCTCGCTCTTGACCACGCCTTATGTCTGGACCTACGACCTGCTGTTGTTGCTTCTGCCCATAAGTGTGGTGGTGGTTCACCATTTGCGCTCGGCTTTGACGCGCGAAAGCAAATGGCTTTTTATAGCGTTGGGCGTGTTGAACGCGCTCATGCTGATAGTGCAACTTCAAGGACTGGAAGATTTCTGGTTCGTGTGGGTGGCGCCGGTGCTGTTTGTCTGGTATCTTTGGGGTAGAAGTCAAGCGACTATCACGTAAATGCCTTTCCTTTGAGTGATTTTGTCGCCGCCATGGCGAAATACCCCCTGTGCACGGGTGTATCGCTTAAGAGTCTATTCGAAAATCGCGCTTCGCTGCGTGTTTGTGGCCTGAGGGTCAGCGAAAACGACCCCATGGGCTGCAGAGGTGGCAATGCCGAAGCTAATTCGATATGCGCCCATAGCGCTTGTCATCCTGCTCGTTGTTGCCGTCCCTGCTGTTGCCGGAGAGGGGATGGCAGGTATTGACTTCCGTATTTTCACCGCAGTTGTTGCGGAGTTTTTGGCTCCCTACAGCGTCCCAGAATTTCGGTACCTGCCAGCATCTCTGTTTCTTGTCACACCCTTTGCGCTGTTGCCGGAGACTGTTGGCTTTTTTGCCTGGAATGTCCTGCAGCTGCTGTCCCTTCTCGGCGGTTTGTGGTTGATTGCGCCGAACTTGCGGGCTGTGCTTGCCGCACTGATCCTCGTATCGCCCTTTGCTGGCATCCTGATCTATTTCGGGCAGTTCGATGGCCTGCTGGTGCTGGCTCTGGGATTAGGATATTTTGGCGTGAAAGCGAATGATCCGGTGCGGGTGGGGCTGGCGATTGCGCTGTTCACCCTCAAGCCGGTGCATGTGATCCTCCCCTCTGTGGTCCTGCTTCTGTTGCTCCCGAGCTGGCGCTTGCGTGCTCGGGCTGTGCTCATTCCTTTGGCTCTGTTTGCGCTATCGTTTTTGATCTGGCCCACATGGTTGCCGGATTGGATAGCGGTTGCGCCCTATGCAAGGCAAACGCATTTTCTAGTGACGAAGGTTGCTACCATTCCATGGCGTGTCACGGGCTTGATACGGTCGTTGCTCGCCTGTGGCTGTGCGATCTATCTCGTCGCCTTTCGCCGTCACCCGGCGACGCTTCTGAGCACCGCGCTTCTTGTCAATCTTCTTTTGGTCACCTATTTCAACCCTTACTCGGTCGTTCTGGCGGCGCCGCTCATTGCCACGGTTGTTGACCAACTGGCGGGAGCGGGTCGTGCTGCTTCCCATCATCTTTGTGGTTAAAAATGTGATTTCTGGAAGATGTTTTTTCGGTGGCGAACGCAGCCCACCACTGAAAAAACATCTTTACAACCGTGTTTTTAGACGAAAATCATGGACTAAGACGAGTCTCTGGATAGGTTCTTAGCCTGATTCAACTCTGGCAGGAGTGATTTGAATGCTAAACTTTCCTCTGAGCACCCCGATGCGCACGCGTTTGCGAGTCTATCCACGCCTGGCGTTGCTGGGCATGGTCGGTGTATTGCTCTTCGATTTCCTGGCTTCACAGGGCTGGCAAGGCGCGCTCGGACAGATTGTCGGCAGTGATTTCGTCACGCTCTACGCTGCCGGAACGGCATTCCGCACCGCCCCGGGGCAGCTTTATGACTTTCAGGCTCAGGGCGCCCTCCAACAGGCGCTGATTGCGCCGACCCAACTCCCCGGCTTGAACCCGTTTATCAGCCCGCCCTACGTGGCGCAAGTCTACGCGCTCCTGACCTATTTGCCCCTCCCGTGGGCCTTTGGACTGTGGCAGCTCTTCGCCTTGTTATGCCTCGGCGGCGCGGTCCTCATCCTCTGGCGGGTTATTGTCCGTGGATCAGGCTTGCAGAACGACCTGTCCGCTCCGCAGCTGGCCATCGTGCTGCTCTCTTCCTTTGCCTTTGTCTCGGGCTTTAGGGTAGGGCAGAATCACACCCTCACGTTATTGCTGGTCTCTGCGGTCTGTGCCGCGACGTTGTGCGAACGCTGGGGCATGGCGGGGGTGCTGGCAGCGCTGTTGCTCTACAAGCCGCAATTCGCCCTGGGATTTCTTATCCTGTGGCTTATCTGGTGGAAGCCCAAGGCTTTGGTCGCATTTGGCGCTGTAGCCGCGTTGTGGGTCGGCAGTGCGGTCGCGTTGCGAGGGCTGGCGCCGTTTCTGGACTATCTCGCGTTGCAGGATTCGCTATTGCGTCTGGCTTATGTGGAAGGCTTCCCATCCTACATCTTTGTCACGCCCTACGGCTTGCTGGCAACCGCGCTGCCGGAGCGGTTCCTGCCCTGGATTCAGGCGCTGACGCAGCTCCTGCTGCTCGTTTTCGCGTTGGGGCTGCTCCTCGTGGGCTATCGGTGGCGGCGCGTGGCTTTTTCCCGCCGGGGACCGGTGCTGGCGCTCGCGGTGGTCTTTCCCTTCCTCACGATGCCCTACACCTTGCTCCATGACCTGCTGCTCATGGCTCCGGTATTGCTCCTGGCAGCTCAACACTCTGCCATTCACAACAGCACGATAACCCGCAGAGTCCTGTCAACTGCCATAGCCTGTTATCTGGGCGCGCTGCTGCTGCCGCTTGTGGGCTATGCCACCGGGATAGCGTTTGCCGCGCTTCTGCCGCTGGCAGTCTTTGCGGCTCTGGTCGGCTGGTGCTGGCGTCTGCCCGAGGCGCAGTCCCCGGTTCGGGCGGAGCCGGCCCCCTAATTGTTCTGGCGCACGAAAATCGCTGCGGCTAGATCCTCATACAGGGTACGCCACTCCCCCGACTCCCGC
>JAKJAC010000093.1:10495-14935 GCA_022707705.1 Chloroflexota bacterium | reverse complement strand
CAAAGTAGCGCCAGATGTGCAGGGGCGCGTCTTTGCCGCCCGGCGTATGATTGCCTGGAGTGTGAACCCCATCACGCCCATCCTGGCGGGTCTTCTGGCGGATTATGTTACCGAACCGGCAATGCGTTCGCAGAGCTGGTTAGCGGGGATGTTTGGCTGGTTGGTAGGGAGCAATGCCGGTGCGGGGATGGCGTTGCAGTATATCCTGACCGGGCTGGCTTACATGGGGATTGTGTTGGTGGTTTTCCTTTTCGCGCCGGTCGTCCGCAACCTGGAAGACATCCTACCGGATCACGACCGAATGGAAAAAGTCCAGACCCTATCCACAACAGAGTGACCGCCCATGGCTTTTTCCTGCGCTAAACAGTGGTCCGAACTAATCCATATCTATGTTAGGAGATGATTCGTATGGACAAACAAGGGTTTCGCGAACTATTGGAGGGGCGCAAAGTGCCCGTAGATAAGATAGAAGCCGCTCTGGCGTTAGCGGAACGCTTCGAGCAGTTTGCGATACAGACAGGCAGCTTTTCCAGAGAAACAGCCTGGGCATTCTCAACCGCCCTTATCGCCGAGGGTCAAAACACCGAAGAGAATTTCCTCACCCTGGCGCGTTACGGCTTATTCTTCAACCAGCAAGAGGTTTTCGTAGCCTTTCTCGAGGTGCTCGATGGCGGCGAGGCGCAGGAAAACCTCTACCGGCGGGTGGGTGAACGCTACGGCACAGCGCTACGGGATGAGGTCTTTGCCGGAATCGGGGTAGCGCCCTACGGCATTCCGGCGCCCGAGAAGCCGCGCTACATGCAGCCCGTCATTGAACGGCTGGAACGCGCTCTCGGTGCGGATGCCTGCCGCGCGCTCCTTGCCGATAGCCTGCGCGACCTGCCCGAGTACGCCTGGGAGCGCGAGCTCTATCTATCCTGCGCTAACGTGGATGAATACCTGCTTCAAAAGAAAGCGCGCTTTGCTGCCCAATTAGAGACCTGCCAGCGCGAGGGACGGTTGTTTTTCGCTCAGGAAATCACCGATGCGGTGCTCGATTATGTGCGGAACGAACCGGAGGTCGGCGGCGGCGTGCGGGTGGGAAACATCGTTTATGAAACGAAGATTCCCTTCCTGACGAAAGAAGCCCTGGCAGAGACCGACCCCACACTCAAGCGTTACTATATCTGCCATTGCCCCTGGGCGCGCGAAGCCGTGAAGAGCGGCGCAGCGGTTGCGCCGCTCTTCTGCAATTGTAGCGCCGGCTTCCACAAAAAGCCCTGGGAAGCCGCGTTAGGGCAAGAGGTCCAGGTAGACGTGCTCGAATCCGTGCTTCAGGGGCATGATCGCTGTCGCTTTGCCATTCATCTCCCGGAAGGGGTAGTCGAACAGTCGCGGTGACATTACCGATGGCGGGATTTTGAATTTGCAGTAGAATTTTGACAGTCATGCTCGACCATGAAATCTTGATATGGCGGGTATGATGGCATCTTTCGATCCTGAAAACCAGTTCAAAAGAAGGAGGAAATGAGTGACATCGAAACATATCAAATCCAGTATTTCGGCTAGTATTCCGGAAAAGACCCTGCAAGGATTGCGGCGTTTCAACGCCATCATGGGCGTCCTGCACCTGGTTCAGGGCCTCTTCATGATTCTGGTGAGCAACGACACAACCTACCCCATCTTCACTAATTACCTGAGATTTGATGTAGCTACCCGCTCACTGACACCCAATCCCCAGCTCTTGACCAATCTGCGCTTCGGTCCTGCTGTTGCAGGTTTCTTGCTCATCTCAGCAATAGCGCACTTCTACCTGGCAACCATCGGCTATCCACGCTACGTCGAAAACCTGAAGAAGGGCATGAATCCGGTGCGCTTCTACGAATACGCCCTGAGCTCTTCACTGATGATTGTGCTCATCGGCATGCTCGTAGGAATTTGGGACCTCGGTGCAATCATCGCGATTTTTGCAGTCAATGCCACCATGAACCTTTTTGGCATCATGATGGAACTGCACAATCAACATACCAGAAAGACGGATTGGACCGCTTTTATCTACGGGTGCATCGCGGGCATCGTGCCGTGGATTGTGGTTATGCTGCATTTCGTGGGCGCAGTCAATTCCGGAGACGCCAAGCCACCGTCATTTGTCTATGCCATCGTCCCTACGCTCTTCGTTTTCTTCAACATCTTCGCGATCAACATGGTACTCCAATACAAGAAGGTGGGGCGCTGGAAGGATTATCTGTTTGGAGAGCGCGTTTATATCATCCTGAGTCTCTCCGCTAAGACTGTTCTGTGCTGGTTGATTTGGACCGGCACACTTGCGCCGATATAGAGTCGTGTTCTGATTTGCGCTGCAGTCGCTGCATCCTACGTAGCGGCTGCAGCGCAACTGTTTACGGCAATAGAACTGTAACACCGGAGGCTTGCATGGGTACACGACCAAAACCCGCAGATATTGATGCTTATATCGCTGCAACAGCACCCGAGGTACGCGGTATTCTGGAAGAAATCCGGAGAATCGTCAAGACGCAGGTGCCGGAAGCCACAGAGACCATAAGCTATCAGATGCCGACTTTCAGGTTGAAACGTATTTTCTTCCACTTTGCAGCGTTCAAAACACATATCGGCATTTATCCGCCTGTAAAAGGTGATGAGGCATTGCAGCAAGACCTGCTACCGTATCGCGGCGAAAAAGGTAACCTGAAATTCCCGCTGAACCAGCCCATACCCTACGAGCTGATACGCCGTGTTGCGGCAGCGCTCGCACAGGAAAATGGATAAGGAAACACAACCTCCAGAATCAGCGGCGCCAGCAAGGAGTCAAAAACCATGCAATCAAAAGCGAACACAGTAGCAGAGTATTTGGAAGAGTTGCCCGCCGAGCGGCGAGCAGCCATCGAAACAGTGCGAAAGGTCATTCTAGAGAATCTCCCAGAAGGTTATGAAGAAGCCATGAATTGGGGGATGATCACCTATCAGGTGCCACTGAAAACATACCCCAAGACTTACAACGGACAACCGCTTATGCTGGCAGCGCTGGCATCACAAAAGAACACGATGACGGTCTATTTGACCGCAATTTACGCCGACGAGACTGCCCGCCAGGCGTTTGAGACAGCCTATCGTGCAACAGGCAAGCGTTATGATGTGGGTAAATCGTGTGTGCACTTCAGGAAGCTGGATGATTTGCCCCTGGATTTGCTTGCGCAGAGCATTGCCGCTTTGAGTGTGGAACAATTCATCGCCCAGGTGGAAGCAGCCAAGTCCACACGGAAACACGGGTAAGGTGAAGGCGACAAGGTACTCCCACCGGCGCTTGAGCTGGTCAACAGAGATACGAGGCGCCAGCAGATGACAGCGCTGGATTACGATATCATTGTTGCTGGCGGCACAGCGAGAGCCGCGGCGGCTATAGCGGCGGCCCGGCGCGGGTGTCACGTTCTGTTGGTTGAAGAGCAGAATTGCCTCGGTAGCACTTCCACCACCGGGGGTGTGGGCGAATGGTTCTCCTCCCTGGAAGGTATGGGCGATATCAGCGTATCGAACTCGAGCTAGATGACATCCCTCACAAAAAGAATGCTTGAGCCGCGGGAAAGTTAATGATAGCGTAGCCGCAAGACCAGATCCTGGGGGTAATTTCCAAAGCGCCGCCCAAAGATATTCAACCCGCCCACATGTTGCGCATCGGCCTTGACCCCAATACGCACAGATAGAAAAGGGCTTGCCGTGATTCGCAGGTCCTCCAGGCGGACATCGGAGATACGCACGCCATCTATCATGCTGCCCTCGCCGTTGACCTGCCAGATTTTCAGCAGACCGTACTGAGAGTTCCAATCCTCCCACCAATCCGGCGTGAGCACGCCATGCTGACCGCCAAAATCCGCCGGGCTGGTCCAGGTGCCGACCTCTACGCCGTTGATCCAGAGAGTGACATCCGAGGGCCATTCGTCATGGTGCAACGGCGCCTCAGAACAAATCTCCAATGCAAAATGCAGGCTTTCGGGGATAACCTTGGGGGGTAAGCGGTTGGGAAAACGGTATTCCACGTAACCATAGTGAAACCAGAGCAACTGCGCTTGCACCCGCTCCGGTTCGTAGAACGAGGCAGGATCATCGAAGAGACCGATGATGCCGGCCTCACTTGCCAGTCCACAGGTCGGCGCCACCTGACAATCCACATAAGCCCCCACCGGCATAGAGATCTCCACAAGTTGCTGCTCGGGCACTTCACCCCGCGGCAGCTCAATCACCACCACATCGTAAGCGCGGGCGCAGATCTTCTGCAATCCGCGCACCGCAGGCTGCAGTTCAGTATTGAGCAATCCGGCTTCCTCAAGGCTGTTGATGTGCAAAGTTGCAGTCGATAGGGGCAGTTCCAAAGCCTCGGCAATCTCACTGACGTTGCACACCCGGTCTCGTAGCAGCTTGAGAATCCGTTGGCGCGGTTCAGAGGCA
>JAKJAC010000093.1:387-10485 GCA_022707705.1 Chloroflexota bacterium | reverse complement strand
GTGCCTTGAGCACGGCTTCAGATTCAGGATTATCTGCGTCTACACGCAGGATGCGACCTTCGGGGGTGGGTTTCATTGCCATATTGACCTCCTTGTTATGCCGTTGGTCGAGAATGCGTTAGGATTTCAGGTTCCCAATCAGACCCGTTATATTTCATATAAATATATAACACTGACGAATGTTTGTCAACTGCAGGCACTGGCGGCTGATCGAGTGTGTTCCAAAGTAGAAATTCTCTCTCCATGACGCCCCATCGCGGGACATGCCCGGCTGATGGGGGTGCAATATGCCGTGTTTTTACCTTCCGTGGACATCATCCACAAGCCATTGTCTTTTTTGAACCAACTTTTTTCCAGGTTGCCCTATTGACAAATCTTGTAACATACTGTAATATATAATATATATCGTATATTCCTGAATTACAAACGCAAAAGAGACATAATTCCCCCGGTTTCAGTTGATCATGCAGCATTATTGCAGACTATAACGCGTTTATATGTTTCAAAAAAGGCAGTCGCTCAACCAACACTGCGCAACCGGATTCTCGTAGGCTCCAATCATAGTATGGGAGGTACACACAAGAACCAACACACTGCAGCTTGAGTCAAACCCCGCTTTTGTTTTAGGTATCTGGATTATTCAATCGAGGAGGAAGCAATGAAATCGCGTTTGTGGACTATCTACACACTGTTGCTGGTTGTCAGCATTATCCTGGCTGCCTGCAGCCCAACCCCGAAACCGACTGAGCCGGAAACGGGTACCAGCTGCGGCACGGTTGAACTACAGTATTGGAATCCCTTCACCGGTCCGGATGGTCCCTTCATGGGACAGATGGTGGATGCCTTCAACGCCTCGCAGTCTGAGATCAAGGTCACGATGACCAGTCAAGGCGAGTACTACACACAATTGGCAACTGCGGCTGCCGCCGATACGCTGCCGGATGTTGCTATCGTCCATGCCGATCAGGTCCCGACTCAGGCGTTCCGCAACGTGTTGCGCCCGATGGATGCCCTGGTCGCTGAGATGGGCATCGCTGCCAGCGACTATCCCGCCGGTGTATGGCAGGCAGGCGAAGTCTCTGGGAAGCGCTATGCAATCCCGCTGGATATTCATCCCATGACCGCCTTCTACAATGCGGACCTGTTCAAAGGCGCAGGCTTCAGCGATCCACCCAAAACCGCTGAGGAATTTGACGCGATTGCTGCAGCCCTGACCGGCAATGGCAATCAGGGTTTCGATATTACCGGCGGTTTTCCGATTCAGCAGATCTTCCAACAGATGCTGCACCAATTTGGTGGAACCGAGTTCAGCGCCGATGGCACCCAGGCCACGTGGAACAGCGAGGCGGGTGTGAAGGCACTGCAATGGATGAAGGACGTGCAGGCGAAGTACTCTGAGCCTAATCTGGAGGTAGACGCCGAGCTCAATGCCTTCAAGACCGGCACCGTCGGCATGGTTTGGAATGGCATCTGGCAGACCTCGAATGTTACCGGCGAGGGCGTTGAATTTGACGGGCGCGCCACAGCGGTACCGCAAATCGGACCCCAAATGGCAGTCTGGGCCGGGTCACACCAACTCACCCTGCCGGTGCACAAGACGATTGACCCCTGCAAGGATCAAGCGGCTGCAGCCTTCATCAAATACCTGGTGGAAAACTCCGTCACCTGGACCAAGGGCGGGCAAATCCCGGCAGCTGCCTCCGTTCGCGCCAGCGCCGAATTCAAAGCCATCGAGCCTCAAGCCTCGATTGCGCCCTCGGTGGAATATGCCTTCTTCCCGCCTTCTATCCCCGGCATTACCGATGCCTTCGGCCCATTGGGCGAAGCAGTCGGCGCAGTCATGAACGGCACGACCTCCGATATCCAGGGTGCGTTGGATGATGCGGCGCAACGCGCCAATGAAATTCTCGCACAGAACAAAGCCACCTACGGCGAAGCGCCGAAGGCGCCCTGATCTAGCATGATCGTCACTCCCCTTGCTGCGGCAATAGCCGCGCCGCAGCAAGGGGATCTCCCAATCATTCAGCAGGCTTTTGCGCCTCAGTAAGGCGCATTGTGCAGTATAATCGTTTCGGCAATACCTTGCCGAAATAACCCAGAACAACACCCTATTTCAAGAGAGGTGGGCGCGTATGGCAACTGGAAAGCGCAAGTTCAATTGGATTCCCTATCTGTTCATTTTGCCCCATCTGATCTTCTTCATTGTCTTTGTCGGATATCCGTTCTTCAACGGCTTGTATATCAGTTTCTTTAGCTACGACTATCTACGCCCCGAAGCAACTGCCTTTGTGGGCCTGCAAAATTATCTCGACCTCTTCCGCGCTGGGAGCGTGAAGTATTTCGAATTCTGGAACTCCATGCGGGTAACGCTGGTTTTCGTCGCCTCCAGCGTTCCTTTCCTGATTCTCATCCCCTTAGGATTGGCGACATTGCTTAACACCAAAGTTGCTGGCAGCAATGCCTTCCGCGCGATCTACTTTGCGCCGTGGGTGCTCTCCTGTGCCGTCATCTCCCTCATCTGGTGGTGGATCTTCCAAAGTCAGGGAGGGTTACTCAACCACTATCTAGGTCTGTTAGGTATAGATACACCACGGTGGCTCTCCACCATGCCCTATGCGATGATCACCATCGTCGTCGCCACCGTCTGGTGGACGATGGGCTATAACATGATTATCTTCCTTGCAGCTATGCAAGATATTCCCTCCGATCTGTATGAAGCAGGGCGCGTAGATGGCGCTAACGCCTGGCAACGCTTCACGCACATCACGCTCCCGTTGCTGCGACCGGTGTTGGTGTTGATCATCATCACCACGATCATCGCCTCCTTCAATCTCCTGGGACAACCGATGATGATGACGCGCGGCGACCCGCGCATGCCCAATGGCGGTGGCGCAACCGAACCGGTGATGCTCCGCATCTTCACCGAAGGCTTCGTACGTCCCTTCCAGGGCAGCGCCGCCGCCATGTCGGTAATCGTTGCCATCATCATGATGCTGTTTTCTTTCGTCAACTTCCGCATCTTCAGACAGCACGAGTAATTTCACCAGCAAAGAGAAAGTGAACGCAAAAAGCCACAAAAATCTACAGGGTAAAGCCAGCAGCAACAGAAAGCAATCCTCTTGCGGATTTCGTGGCGCAGCTGTTTTTGACGCAATACTCGATAGCGAGCGGAGGTCCCCATGACCCAAAATGCAACATCTATTCAGCATTCAGAAGCACATTACCGCCTGCGGCGAATCGCCGGGCGGATGACTCTCTATCTCGTGTTGGTGTTGATTGCCCTTCTCATCATCATCCCGATGCTGTGGATGCTATCCACCTCATTTAAACTCAAGTCGCAGCTGTTCAGCCGGGAGATTTACTGGATTCCCAAAGTCATCACCCTGGAAAACTACACCAAGATTCTCAATAATCCCTCTACGCCAATTGCCCTGTGGTTCAGAAACAGCGTGATTGTGGCGACGCTGACCACCACAGCCAAGCTGATCCTTGATTCACTTGCCGGATACGCCTATGCGCGTCTCAAATTCCCCGGGCGAGATCAAATCTTTGCGCTGCTCCTGGCGACCCTCTTTCTGCCAGGCGTGATGTTCCTGGTGCCCAATTTCGTGACCGTTGCGCGCGTGGGTATGCTCAACAAATTCAGCGGCGCAATCATCCCGGCGCTGGCGAGTGTCTTTGGCGTTTACTTTATGCGGCAATTCTTCCTCAGCATTCCCAAGGAGTTGGAAGAAGCTGCCGCGATTGATGGCGCCAACACTTTCCAAGTTTTCTTCCAGGTAGTATTGCCACTGGCAAAACCTGCGCTGGCAACGCTGGCAGTCATTGAATTTCTAGGTAGTTGGAATGACTTCCTGTGGGCGCTGCTTGTGCTCAAGGATCGCGCTGTGCAGACGCTCCAACCAGGGTTGCGCACGCTGCAAGGCGCGTATACTTCGGAATACGGTCTGATGATGGCAGGTGCGGTCATTGTGGCTTTGCCCGTGTTGGTCCTATACGCTTTCCTACAGCGATATGTAGTCGAAAGCGTGGCGACCACCGGATTGAAAGGGTAACAGGAACGGGGAGGACAAGAGGACATGCGGATTAGGGTAATCATGGGTTCACGCCACAGTCACCATTGCCGGAAGCCTTGCCGGTCCCACGCGCTATTAGCGCTGCTCACGCTATGCCTGATACTGGCAGGCTGCGCCCCGGCGACACCCGAAGCCACCTTTCAGAATCCCGTCTTGCGGGAGAACTTCGCCGATCCTTTCATTCTCCCCGTAGATGGCGTCTACTGGCTTTATGCAACCAATGCTTCCGGTCGAAATATCTCGCTGGCACGCTCTACCAATTTGCTCACGTGGGAAATTCTCCGGGATGCGATGCCAGCGCTGCCCAAATGGGCGAAATTGACCGGAGGTTTGGTCTGGGCGCCCGAGGTCATCCACATCGGCGACCAATACGTGATGTACTACACCGCCCGCGACAAGACCTCCAACAAGCAATGTGTCGGCGTGGCGGTGAGCGCGGCACCCGAAGGCAAGTTCAAAGATACCAATACAGCGCCGCTGGTCTGTCAGGCGCAGGAGGGTGGCACCATTGATGCCAGCCCCTTCCGCGACGAGGATGGCAAACTCTACCTCTATTACAAAAACGATGGCAATTGTTGTGGTATCCCCACGTATATCTATGTGCAAGAGCTCGCTGCCGATGGCATGAGCCTGCTAAGGGAACCGGTGCGCCTCATCCGCAATGATACCTATTGGGAAGGGCACGTTGTCGAGGCGCCAACGATGTTCAGCCATGAAGGGCAGTATTATCTGTTTTTCTCCGCCAATGACTACGCCGGCGTGGATTACGCCGTTGGATACGCCACGTGTGAGGGACCCTTGGGTCCCTGCACAGATGCCCCCGAAAACCCCATCCTCGCCAGCGACCTGACAGATAAGGATGCCATGGTCATCGGACCAGGACATCAAACCCTCCTGCAGCTCGGCGAACAAACCTGGTTGGTTTATCATGCCTGGGAAGTCGTTGCTGGCAGTCGCCGCGGCGACCGGCGCTTTGTGTGGGTGGACCGCATTCAGTGGGAAGACGGCAAACCGGTGGTCCAGGGACCCACACGCAGACCACAACCACAACCCTTGCCTTAGGCTCACTCAGCGCTGAAATGTAGCAGCTTCAATCCTGGCAAAGTGAATCAGACCCTATGTCAACCCAAAATCTGAAATCCACCATCGAGAACTTGCAAGCAGTTGATTTCCCCGACCCTTTCGTATTACGGGTGGGCGCGGATTATTACGCCTATGCCACCAACGCGAGTGGGTATAACGTGCAGCTGCTTCATTCCAACGATCTGCGCACCTGGGAGCGGTTAGGGGATGCCCTGCCACAGCTGCCCGTTTGGGCAGCTGCCGGGCAAAATCTCACCTGGGCGCCGACCGTGCTCCAGCGTCCCGGATTTTATGTGCTCTATTACACCGCACGCTTTGCAGCAGCGGGTCTGCAATGCCTGGGCTGCGCCATCAGCGCGTCGCCCGCCGGTCCCTTCCATGACCAATCAACTGAGCCTTTTCTCTGCCAACATCGCCTGGGAGGTTCCATTGACCCCAGCCCGTTTGTAGAAGACGATGGGCGAATTTACCTGCTCTGGAAGAACGACGGCAATAGTTGCGATCTACCCACAGGATTATGGCTCCAAGCCCTGCGCGATGATGGGCTGGCAGTGGAAGGTAAAGCGGTGGAATTGCTACGCCGGGATCAACCTTGGGAATTGCCGTTGGTGGAAGCCCCCGCCCTGGTCAAACACGAAGGGCGCTACTACCTGTTCTACTCTGGAAACTGGTGGGAAAGCGCTGATTATGCCATCAATTATGCCGTGAGTGACACGCTCACCGGTCCCTATATCAAGCCTCACGCTCAGCCGTGGTTTGCCCGACGGGAGGATGTACTGGGTCCTGGAGGACAGGAATTTTTCACCACCCCGGATGGACAATTATGGATGGCATATCATGCGTGGACGGTGCCGAATGTGGGTTATCCTGCCGGCACGCGCAGCCTGCACCTGGCACAGATAGCCTTCAAGGACAGGCAACCCACAATCAAGACCACCTGACCAAAGATGGGGGATTTTCACCGAGCAACCATTGCCGGGCATATCTGCACGAATAAAGGACCTGGACATGACCTATCGCACACGACTTTCTCTCGACGGCACCTGGGACTTCTGGCGCGAGGCGACGCCGGGAACGGTATTGACTGTGACTGTCCCTGCTCCCTGGCAGGCAACAGCCGAACTCCGTGATTTCACCGGCGCGGGATGGTATCGCCACGAACTGACCCTCCCTGCCACATGGCTGACAGAAGAACATGTCATCCTGCTCCATTTCGGCGCTGTGGACTATTTCGCAGAAGTCTGGCTCAACGGAATTCTCATCGGCGAGCACGAGGGCGGTTATCTCCCCTTCGAACTGGATATCACCGCTGCGGCGCATGCCGGCGTGAATACCCTCACCGTGCGAGTCACCGACCCGCTGGAAATCTTTCCCGAGATTCCACACGGCAAACAATCCTGGTACGGCATGCTCTCCGGATTATGGCAATCCGTTTGGGTCGAGAGTCGAGCCGCAGTCTACATTCAACACGTTCGTATCACTTCTCAAGGTGAAGAAGTTGCCGCTGAAGTCGAACTCAATAGCGCTGCGCCCCCAGAGCTGTCGTTGTGCTATGAGGTATTGGCGCCGGATGGGGAAATTTGCACCACACTCAGAAGCAGCTCGCTACACCCCACCCTCCACATTCCAGCACCCCAGCTATGGGACATAGATACGCCCAATCTATACCACCTGCGCGTCACACTGGAAGGCGCACAAGGTGACAGCATTACCGAGACCTTTGGCTTTCGCACCATCGAGGCACGACAGGGGCAACTCTGGCTCAACGGTCGCCCACTCTACCTGCGTGCGGCTTTGGACCAGGATTATTACCCGGAAACCATTTGCACTCCCCCTTCTGAAGCCTTCCTCGAAGACCAATTCCGCAAAGCCAAAGCGATGGGATTGAACTGCTTACGCACGCACATCAAAATTGCCGATCCGCGCTATTACGCCGTTGCGGACCGCATGGGGCTCCTCATCTGGACAGAATTGCCCAATGCACAGAGCCTCACACCCGAGTCTCAACGCCGTGCGCGTGAAACCCTGGCAGGCATGGTAACCCGTGATGGTAACCACCCCAGTATCATTATCTGGACCATCATCAACGAGAGCTGGGGTATTGACCTGACCGACCCGGCACAACGCACCTGGTTGGCGGAAACCTACGGCTATCTCAAGCGCCTTGACCCCACCCGCCTGATTGTGGGCAACTCTGCCTGCTGGGGCAATTTCCACGTCGTTACCGATATCGAAGACTTCCACAACTATTACGCGATGCCGGATCATTATGCACACTGGCGAGATTGGGTGACCGCTTTCGCCAGTCGTCCCTGGTGGACCTTCGCCCATGCCTACACCACGCACCCCGCATGGCAGACGTTCTTGCGCGATCCCTGGAACGCTCCACCACAGCCCCCCGCTCCCGAAGTACGACGGCGCGGAGATGAGCCGTTGATCCTCTCGGAATTCGGCAATTGGGGGCTACCCGATTTCAAGCAGTTGCGGGATGACGACGGCAATGCACCCTGGTGGTTCGAGACAGGGTTGGAATGGGGCAATGGCGTGGTCTACCCGCACGGCGTCGAAAAGCGGTACTTGCTGTATCACCTGCATCGCGCCTTCCCCACGCTTGCCGACCTGGTTGCCGCAAGCCAACGGTTGGAATATGCGGCGCTCAAGTATGAAATTGAGCAAATTCGCCGGCATGGAAGCCTCGCGGGTTATGTCATCACAGAATTCACGGACGTACATTGGGAATGCAATGGGCTGCTGGATATGCGCCGCAATCCCAAAGACTTCTTCCCGGCACTGGAAGCTCTCAACAATGATGACCTCATCATCCCTGAATGGGAGCGGTTGGCATATTGGAGCGGCGAGGAATGCACCCTGGAACTCACCTTCTCCCATTTCTCCCGCACCGACCTGCGCGGCAGCTCTCTAGAATGGGAGGTAGAAGGCTATCCCGCCTTGCACGGCGCCTTCGAGAGCCTCTCGCCGCGTGAGGCAGGGGTCACACCGGTAGGGAAAATCACCTTCACCGCGCCAGATACTCCACAACCGGCGAGGCTATGGGTTGCGCTGCGCCTGCGCCGGAAAGACGGCGCGCTCGCGGCAACACACCATCAAGAGCTCTTTGTCTTCCCGCGATACCTCATCCCAGATGCACCTTGCGTTGCTGCACCAGGGTTGGAACGAGCTTTGGAAACCTTGGGGTACACCGTCGTAGATTCTGCAGCCCAAGCGGAGATCGTCATCGCCACCACGCTCACCGATCCGCTACGCGCGCACCTGCTGCAAGGCGGTCGCGTTCTGTGGCTTGCCGAAAGCGATGACGCGTTACACACGCAATTAGGCTCACTCGCCATCGCCCCACGGCGCGGGCGTGATTGGCAGGGCGATTGGGCAAGCAGCTTGAGCTGGATTTGCAAGGATCAGCTCTTCACGCAGCTGCCCACCGCCGGCGAAGTAGATTTTCTCTTTGCCGACCTGACGCCAGAACACGTTATCACAGGACTCAACCCGCGCGACTTTGCCGTGGATGTGCACGCCGGGTTGACCGTGGGTTGGTTACACAAGACCGCGGGGCTCATTGCCGAGCGACGGGTCGGGCAGACCGGACGCCTGCTCGTCTCCACTTTTCGTCTGAGCGCCCACCTGATACAGAACCCGGTCGCCGCGTGGATGCTTCGTGATATGATCGAGCGGCTGAGGCATCCCACAGCGTGACATCGCCCTAACGCGGGGACTTCCCACTGCGCAGCGCATCAATCGTACGGCTGATGCGCTGCGCGCGTGTTTCGCTGCGCTTCGCCTCAACAATCCAGTTCACATACTCGCGTCTATGGCTAAAAGAAAGCGCATCAAAGGCGCGTTTGGCTTCAGGCTCCAGACGCAATGCCTCCTGCAAGTCTGCAGGCACTTCAACATCCCGTGGCGCCAGGTCTTCCTCAAGCGTGACCTCGACCATATCACCGACCTGTTTCCCAATCGCCTCACGGATAGATTTGAGAATGCCCAGGATGTGGCAAGGTTGCCCCATACGCACCAGCGAACCGCGATATGGAACGCCGTCTATAGTAGCGTTGACGGGAACCCGCTTCTTTCCAAACGTCTGTTCCACATCAAAGGGAATGACTACATACGCGCCGCCGCCGCGAGCAGACTCGATACGCGCTGAAAATGCAATTATCTCACCCATGGCTCCAGTTCTCCCTGTCAAAGTTAAACAACCAGCGCCGGCTATGACGTGCTCAGCTCCTACCAGGAAACTCTATCCCACCAGTTGGACCACGTTTTGCGCGATTCGCATCCCGCCCCCCGTTCTCATCATCGCTATTCAGCCGGTGGCAGAAGCCTGCCGGTGAATCTGTGGCATCATTATGACGTGGTTCGGTGCATAAGTCAACCACTCTCAAGTCATGGTTAGGGCTTTATCATCCTCCTGTTGGGCAAGCGACTGCAACCCAGAAGATGGCTAGAACCGTTAGTCTCAGTTTGACGCAATCCAATTTATGCTAGAATAAGCCCAGCAACACACACAAGCATCAATTCAGTTACCGAGGTAGAGCCACACCATGAGCGCTAAAATCACCCTTGTAGGATGCCCTGAAGCCCTGCAAATCTCGCAAGGTATCGTCAGCTTCTGTCAGTTTACATGCGATAATGTACCAGGGGTTTACACCCATGATGTACCAGGCGTTTACGCCCATAATGTACCAGGCGTTTACGCCCATAATGTAGCAGTGAGTTGCGCTGTCGGGCACTGCCTGTATCCTTCTGGTCAAATCCACAGCGGACCAGGAGGCATAATGTCAGGCAGGAGAATCGAAACCATGGAACTACGGGAATTGTTACGCTACTTACAACTAGAATCCAGCAACCGACAGGCAGCCGCAGCGTTGGGCCTGGATCGACGCACGGTAGGCCGTTACCGCCAATGGGCAGCCCAGCACGGGTT
>JAKJAC010000093.1:0-316 GCA_022707705.1 Chloroflexota bacterium | reverse complement strand
CCGCCACAGAGTATCTCCACCGTCACCCCGTACCGCGACCTGGTGCTCCGGCTGCGGCAAGAAGGCGTGGAAATCGCCGCGATCTATGCCCGCCTGGGCGAGCAAGGCTTTCAAGGCAGTTACCAGGCCGTGTATCGCTTTGTCAAGGCTTTAGAACCGGGAAAGCCGGAAGTGGTGGTGCGGATAGAAACGCCTCCAGGCGCGGAAGCCCAGGTGGATTTCGGCTATGCCGGGAAATTCATTGACCCGCACACCGGAACTCCTCGGAAAGCCTGGGTCTTTGTCATGACCCTGTCTTGGAGTCGCCATCAGTATG
>JAKJAC010000092.1 GCA_022707705.1 Chloroflexota bacterium | reverse complement strand
TTCTGCGAGCCATTCTGGGAGTTCTTCCTCTGCAGCGGGCGCAGCCTCTGCCGCCGCAGGTTCAGCTTCGGGGAAGGAAAGCCAACCGAACATCTCCTCGGTTTCTGCGGCAGTGGTTTCGGCTTCGGCTTTTGCCTCGGTCACCGGCGGCTTCAACTCGGAAAGCCATTCCGGAAGTTCTTCAAGCGTCTCTTCTTCGGCTTCTGCAGCGATGCCAGTCTCTGCCGCGGCGACGGGCGGCTTCAATTCTGCGAGCCATCCCGGCAGCTCTTCTTCTGCCGCGGGCGCAGCCTCGGCAGCTGCGGGCTCAGCTTCGGGGAAGGAGAGCCAGCCGAACATTCCCTCGGCTTCGGCGGCAGTGGTTTCGGCTTCAGCCTCAGCTTCTGCTTCAGCTACCGGCGGCTTCAAGTCGGCAAGCCAATCCGGAAGCGCTTCGATAGCCTCTCCCTGTTCTGCTGTGGCTTCTGGTCCGTGACCGGAGAAAGCTTCCCATCCGAACATATCGTCAGATTCGACTGCATCAGTAGGGGCAGCGGGTGTCAGGGGAGGGGCGGATGCCTGCAGGTCCTGTAGCCAATCCAGGTCCTCGTCTTCTGTGGCAGGACTTTCGCTTTCCGGCACGGCAGCTGCTGGCGCTGCCTCGCGTAGCCATTCCGGGAGTTCTTCGTCGGCAAGGCTCTGGGCAGCTGCAACCCCTGCTGCTGCAGCAGCGGTCTCTGCGGGACGCAGTTCTGCAAGCCAATCGGGCAGGGCTTCCTCGGCCTGATCCTCAGACGGTCGCGGCGGGATAGTCGAGCTCTCTGCAGGTTGCATGTCACGCAGCCATTCGGGTATTTCCTCATCGCCTGCCGGCTCAAGAGCGGCTTCAACGTCAGGTGGTTGTAGGCTTTGTAGCCAATCGGGGATGGCTGCATCTTCCACCGTCGCAGGCGCTTCGGCTTTCTGAGGTTCCAGCCAACCGGCGAGCTCCTCGTAGCCGATGATATCCTCGGGTTCTCCGCTTTCTTCCTCTGACCATTCAGTGCTCTCGGTCTCGCCACCAATCTCTTCCAAGGGACCCAGGTCACGTAACCATTCGGGAATCTGAATCTGGGACTCGAGGTCGGCGGTTACGTCTACCAGTCGCATCTCTGTCTCGGTCATTTGTGGCATGGTTTCGGAGATGCCGACAGAGACCGAAGCTGCTTCAAGATTGCGGAACCAGCGGGCCTTCTGGTCCACATCCAGAGTGGCTGGATCGTAAACCAGGCGTTCGATGGTGCGCGGCTTCATCGGCACGGGTCCATTAACGCCAAAGAGCGCTCCGGCGACGCGATTTTCGGGATCCACTTCTTGGGCGCGCTGGAGGTAACGCGCACTGCCTTCCTGCCCGCTGTTCTGAAGCAAGACGCCCAACAGCAGGTTGGCTTTCAGGCTATAGGGAAACGTGTCCAGGATTTTCTGGCAGCTCTCGGCGGCGAGTACAATCTGGTCATCGCGCCAATAAGCCTCTGTGAGTGCTATCTGCAAATCGGCTCGTTCAGGGTGTGTTGCCACCAGGGCGCGAAATTCCTCAACGGCGCGACTAAACAGATTGCCGCGCAGGTAGAGCCGTGCAAGTCCTGCGCGGCTCATCTGGATGTGGTCTGGCGTAGCGCCATCGCGTTGCCCAACAAGCCGGCGCAATTCGTCATGGATGGCTTCGTCGCCTGATGCCAGTTCAAAAGCTTGCTCGAGATTCCAGATTGCCGCTTGTGGCTGTGCCAGGTGATCATGCGCTAGTCCAAGCCCGATGCGCGCAAGAAAATGCTCGGGATCCGCGTTGAGAACGCGCCGGAACATGTCCACAGCCAATTCGGGCAGGTCGGCTTCCAGGAGCATCTTTCCGAGGAGATAATAGGCGCCAAGATAGCGAGGATATTTGTTCAAAATGTGCCGGAGGTGGGCCAAAGCCTCCAGATAGCGAGCCTCCTCGATCATCTGGTCAATTTCATTTTCGTAGGCTTGCAAAGCGACTTCCGCCACGGCATCCTCCTGATATAGGATTTCACTGGGATTGGCTAAACTCACCACCAAGAACCATGGCCACAGAGATCGTGCGAGAGGCATTCCGACAAGAGTTGTGGTTATCTCTGTGCTCTATATTTTGCTGTCTCGGGAGTTTATCCATACCCCCAGGAACCAGGGTATTGCCTTCAATACCCTATTGCTTTTGATACCCAATGTTTCTATTACATTTCAATTATGCTACGTTTTGATGGAAAAGTCAAAGGAAGATTAGAGCTTTCTGACCCGCGTTCTCCTGCCTATCACACTGGGATGCGGCTTCAGAAAAAGGTTTTGGATGCAGCGCGTAGCGCACGGCATCCAAAACCTTTTCTATGGCGAATCATTGAACTAGGGGAACCTCTATGCCAGGTGCAATTCTTGCAGGCGTTGGCGCTCCGTCAGCGGGCGATTGTCGGCATCAACCACCAGGATCGCACCATTGATGGCGCGTGTGCGGATTTCGCCGCGCGCAAAAGGATTGCGCTTCAACTGTGGCGCATCCAAAAGCCCCACTTGTACTGCGCACGCCAGTGTTTGGGGATCGCTGAGGGGGTCTGCTACAGAATCAGCTCCCAGCTGGCGAATCGCCTCGATCAGGTCGGCGCTTTCCTCTATAAGCTCTGCCACGCGCGCTTGAACGACGGGGTCGGTCGCCATATCGGGTTGCCCGTACAACGCGGTCCCGATAACCTGTTGCGCCATGACAGAAGATTCGATGACCTCGGCAGCAGTCGCGGCATGGTGGGCTTCCGTGTACCCCACAATGTGGATGATTGAAGGGCGTAGGGTCATCTGCAAATAGATGGATTCCGCCAGGTGTGCTCGGGCGCGCGCCACATCCACCGGATAACTGAGCAACCCGGTCCGGGTCTGCCGCCAGATGCGAAAGTCCGCGCCGGCGAAGGCTTCTGCGACCTGAATCTGTGCCAGCGCTTTAGCTAGATCCATGCGATTGGAAAGCGTGTTAGGGCTTTCGAACATATACGTGCTGATGTAGTCGCGCACACCTGCCTTTTTGGCATTGTAGGCGTAGAGATACGAGGCAGCTACGCTGATGACATCGGGCGCATCGCGCATTCCCCAATGATAAGGCTCATTGCCTTCCACAGGAATATCCCGCGCGCCGTGCCACGCCATCAGCGCAATATGGTCGCGGATGGAGTCTCCGAGCGTTTGCGGTCCGCGTCCATCCATCGCATTGAAGAAGAAGAGCGAGGTGGCGCACCAGGCATTGTTGAGAGTGCGCTTGAGCATCTCGGCATAACGGAGCAGGTCGGCAGTTCCCGAATAGGACCGCAGCAGAGGATAGTTCCCGCGCTGCGCTGCTTCTCGCAACTGGATGAGGTCTTCTTCGCTGCGGAAAGGCACGCCGCCGGCGCCCTTGCTTTTTGGGTTTTGCAGATCTGGGCGGAAGAAGTGTTCCTGCGCATCCTGGTCGGCGCCGAGCGAGATGACATCCAGTGCGCCCGCCTCGGCGATTTGCGCGATGCCGTCCATAGTTGGGGCGATGCTGAAAGCCGGGATGCCAAAATGATGGCGCAGGATTGGGTAGGGCGCCTTCCATTGAATGCGCGCGATGGCGTTCTGCGGCGGCATGGACGCCTGCCCGGTGTGCCCGGTTTCCCCACGCAGGAAACCGATAAGCGCATTAGGCGCTTCGCTGCCATCGAAGACCGCTTCGAAGCCGCCCAATTCGCGCGCGACATCAGCCACAGGAGGTGTGCCGCCAAAGACGAAGCGGCGATTATCCAATCCAGCCGCCCGAATGATGCTCCAGAATTCCTCGATGAGCAAGCGAGCGTTCTCCGGGGTCAATCGGTAGCTCACCCCAACAATATCAGGATTGAAATCGTGAATCGCGTCCACAAAACTTTCGATGTCGGTGGCAGGTCCCGTGAAAAATGTTTCGTGTCCTTGTTGTTCGGCAAGGGTCAGAAAACGGGAAACCCCTGCCACATGGACACAATCTCCCAAAGCGCCGGCCATCACACGCATGATCATCCTCCTGGGTAAATTGCCGCAAAGCCACGCAGACTTTGCCGGTGAGGAGTAACGGGCGAGGACACAGCACCGCCCGTCACTCGATTGCCCTTTGACCTTGTGGTCCTGCGTTGGTCTTATTTCTCTCCTGTATCTACATAATGGTGCAACTCGCTTACCGAAAGCCCCTTGATACCGAGCTTTTCAGTCGTACGGCCCTTGTGCCAGTAGTCGGTTCCCTGAATGATGTTCGCCAGGTGCACCATCGTATTGATGGTCGGTGTTTCCACGCCATATTGCCGCCCGATGAGCGCGATGGGAACCAGACTGCAGGGCACATCCTCGAATATGTAACGGTGATTCATACGATTCGGCGCTTTGATGCCGCCGTAGCCCGGGTTAGCGTGCATGGCTTCGAAGAGATTGGCGCCTTCGGCAGAATAGGCGCGGTAGAGCCACTCCTGAGCCGTTTGCGCGCGGATGCCGATAGCGGAACCGACGGTGACCCGCTCCCGGTCGAGTGTTTCCAGCACGCGTGCGGTTGAGGATGTCACGCCATCCATGTAGAATTCAAAATCCCCGAGGGTCGCCTCAATCCAACCGGTATTGAGCAGCATCAGTGAGGGGTGGAATATCGCGCCCATGTTGTTGAGGCTAGTGTAGAGCACATTCTTGGCAGCGAAGAATTGTGGATAAGCCTGCCGGATGACCGCGACGGCTTCTTCGGTGCGGGTGGTGGGGAAGGCAGCTGCCGGCAATGAGTATTTGGTGCGGAAGATGCGTGCCTCTGCCGGGCCCATGCTCCGTGAAGCAAAGATGAAGGTCTCGGCTTCGCAGACAATCGGGTGAGTCGTACAACCGCCGGCGCGCAGCCCTTCGGCAAATTCCAGAGCGCCTCCCGTGCGTCCTGGGTTGAGCAGAATGATCTGGTCATTTTTGACATACGGAGCGGCTTTGATTGCCGTATCCCAATGTGCTGAAGCCGGTAACACCACCATCACCAACTGCGCTTCTTCGAGAGCTTCGCCGATATCTGAGGTTACCTTGCGCAACGCTCCAAAGACCTCTCTCCCATCCTCAGTCATTAGCTCGATACCCCCTCGGGTTGCGATGACCTCGATATTCGCAAAGGTGCGGTTGTAGAGGGTTACCGGGAAATCACGTGAGGCTAATTCGGCTGCCATTGCCTTCCCCCCATGTCCCGCGCCAATGACGGTGATCCTTAGTGTTTGTGGTGCCATCGTGAAAACTCCTTTTCTGGTGAAAAACGTCTGACCTTATGTGGCGAGGGATATGCACCCTGTTTCGGCTCTAATCTCCCTCAGCTGCGATTGCGCCTGATGCTCCCCAGGCGGTATTTCGATATCTCTTGGTGTGACTGACTGTAGCTTTGCAAACGGCACAGATTTCAGAACAGAGGCGTATACCGGGCGATGGTAATCTGCGTTGAGTAGAGATATCGTGAACGCTCTTCGCGCGCATAGGATTGAGAATACCCTGAAAACGCCAAACTGGCAAATTGGGAATTGGGCAGTAGGCATGGCATGCCTGTCTGGTAGAAAAGTGTTTTTTGAACGCCGCACCGTACCGGCGCCGTGTTCAAAAAACACACAAAAATAACTCTTCGCCTGTTTGCAGAACCTCTTTTGGTTCCCTTCGATGATCTGTCTTTTCCCGGGTACACGACATATGATTGGAGAAAATACGATCGCCATCATGTAAATCGCCTTCATCAGCGATCGACTCTCTGCGTCTTCTTTCTGCAGGTGTGATTTTCGTGAACGGGGCTAAGAAACCCGAAGGGTTTCCCCCGTTCACCAAAATCACAAAAAAGAACACCCTCTGCGTCTCTTGGGCGCGTCAAAGTGTCTAAACGCATTGTACTCAACGCCATTGTACTCAATGCATTGTACTCAACGCGTTGTACTCAACGCCATTGTCTCATCAATCTGACCGCGGTTGTACTCAACCGCTTGAACTTCCCAATAATTTGTCCTATACCCCTTTTACCCGGGCAAGTGGACAGCCTCGCAGCTTGTGGTAGAATGATTTCTAGTATGGATATACTGATTGAATATGGTTTGTGCTGCCATTACACTGTGGCAATATCGGGTATGAGCGTTGTGTCAGGCGGCTCTTCAATTTCCCCTACCTTGAATCGTGGGAGTGACTCCCCACGCATTTCTCCCTGGACTCTTGCCAATCCCTTACCCTGTGCTAGAATGCCGTTGTTATACCCTCCCCTATAGTGGGAGAAATAGTTTTTGGAGGTAGGTTCCATGACTGATGAGGTCATCAAACAAGAAAATGTTGCTCCGGTGGAAGCCGGCTCAGCTCCAGCAGCCCCCTCCACGGGTGTGGTGAGTTTGAGCGACGTCGGAAGCCGCCGGGGCGGCGCTGCTCTGCTGAACCGCGTGGCGAACCTGTTTGCAGGTCGCGGGTGGCTCGCTGGCGTTGTCATCGGGGTTTTGTTGCTGGCATTCCTGTTCTTGCCCCCGGTTTCACTAGGGGCGCGGCTTGCTGGTGGTAACGGCTATACAGCTCTGGATGCTGAGATGCCAACGCTGAGCCATCCTGATGGGCTGAGTGTTGCAGTTGACCCTGCGACATCTGATAAGCTGCGCCTCAAGTTGGGTTCAGTCCCGCGCGCCGATTTTATGAGCGATGCGGCTCCCGAAGAACTGCAGCCCGCCCGCGCGGCGCTCCCTTCGAATCTCACTCCCAAAAGCCCGCTATACACTCTCGCAGTCAAGGGAGATACGACTGGACCGGCTACATTGGATATTGTGATTCCCAATGAGGCTGAGCCTTGGGAAACGTTGGACCTTTATTCCTGGGATGGCACAGCATGGCGCTGGCTTCCCGGACGTCTGGACCGCCAGCGGGAAGTCTTGACCGCGCAGGTTGCGACGCTGCCTCAATCCATCATGGTGATGCAGACCACTGCTGAACAGCAGACTCTGGTGACGGAGTCCTCCGACTTGCTTCCCCCCAATTACGCCATGGTGTTGAACCAACTGGACCTCGTCGGCATGAAGATTGGAACGCTGGGGGAGTTGAATGGCGATTCGGGTTTGCTGCCTCCGGGTAGCGCCAGCCCGCAACCGGTGTTAGCGCCCACGGTGCGCAACTGGGTGCCGGGCCGTGACCCCAATCGCGAACTGGTGACGGACATGCTCGGTGTGGATGCGGACCGCGCCACACATATCACCAATCTGACTACCCTCGTAAAGAATGGCGCCTATCAAGGGGTGGTGTTGGATTATATGAATTTGCGCGCGGAAGACCGCGGCGCCTACGCTACCTTTGTCACCGACCTGGCAAAATCCTTGCACGAGGCTGGCGCCTGGCTGGCAGTGACGGTGGATGAACCGCAGAAACTGGAGAGCGGTTGGGATACGAGCGGCTATGATTGGATTGCCCTCGGCGCCGCAGCCGACCAGGTGCGGGTGACGATGCCGTTGAATCCGCAGGCATACGCGCCGGGTGGACTCGCTGAACAACTGGTTGCCTGGGGGACCACTCAGATTAGCCGCTATAAGTTCTACCCGATTTTCACGACGCTGAGCACGGATGGCAGCAAGACGGTCACCATGGATGAGACCCTGGCGCAGCTCGGTTCGATTACTGTCACTCAGGTATTGACCGAGAGCGTCCTGCCCGGAACTGCACTCACCTTCAACCTGGAATCCGGCGCCACCGTGGAGAGCGATGCCCTCACCGGAGCTTCACGCTTGAAGCTGGGGGAGACCTCGGTATGGTTGGGCACGCCGCAGTGGTTGCGCTCGCGTCTGGATTTGACGGCGCGCTACAATCTCGGTGGTGTGGTGGTGCGCGACTTGTTGGCTGAGGGGAATTTCCCGCAGCTCGATCGCGCGATGACGGATTATCTGACCGGGGCAGCGCCGGTGGTCTATGCTGGACCAGAAGTGGTGTGGTCGGTGACCACGCCGGGTGGGCAGCAGACACAATCGCAGACCACGCTGGCGAATCCCACCTTCGCGTGGGCAGCGCCGGAAATCACCGGTACCTATCGCATCGCTGCGATGGTGGCGGGGCTGGAACGTGGAACCAAAGATATCACGGTTGCTACCATGGCGAAGGCTCCGGTTGAAGGGGAGGCGGGGGTTGCCGCTGCGGGAGCAGCTCTACCTGCCGGCGCGGGGGAAGAGGAACCAGAAGCGACACCTACAGAGACGCCCAAGGACTTGGGATTGCGCGCCAGCTTCGTGGCTGATGTGACGGTTCCGGATAACACCAAACTTGAGAAGAGCCAGGACTTCACCAAGACCTGGCGTGTGAAGAACAGCGGCAGCCAGCCATGGCCCGCCGATACCGTACTGGCTTTTAGCGGCGAAGGGCAACAGCTGACGGAAGCGAAAGAAGTGGCTATCGGCAAGGTTGTGGAGCCGGGACAGGAAATCGAGCTCAGCGTGCCGATGAAGGCGCCCGCCGAAGACGGGACCTATCGCAGCGTTTGGACGCTCAAGACGGGCAACACGGCGATCCCTGGCGGCAGTTTCTACGTTCTCTTCAAGATTGGCGAAGCTGTTGCCGCGCCTGCTCCTGCTCCTGCCCCTGGTCCGGTAGCGCCGGTAGCTTCTGGTCCCTTTGCCCTGGGTGGGCACATTATGCAGGGCTTTGCATATGCGGATTACATGCGCAGCGCTGGCATGACCTGGGCAAAAGAACAGATTCGCTACCCTGACGATCCCAGCGGCATCATTGCGGCTGCGCACGCCAACGGCTTCAAGATTCAACTGAGCGCTCTTGGTTCATCGAGCATGGTGACCCAAGGGGGCTTCGAGGATGCCATTGCACAATGGGTGGCTGGAATGGCTGCAGCTGGCGCGGATGCCATCGAAATCTGGAACGAGCCTAACATTGATCGTGAGTGGGCTTACAGCAATATGACTCCGCAGGCTTACACCAACCTTCTCTGCCGGGCTTATGCGGCGATCAAGGCTGCCAATCCTGGCACGGCGGTAATCAGCGCTGCCCCTGCACCCACGGGTGCGTTTGGCGGCGGCGGGTGTATTGACCTGGGCGGCGGGCAGAAGCAATGCGGTATTGATGACATCCCGTGGTTGGTGGGCATGGCGAACGTGGGTGCAGCGAACTGTATGGACTACATCGGCGCACATCACAACTCCGGCGCCACTTCACCTTCGGCGACGAGCGGGCACCCTGCCGACCCTGGCAGCACGCACCACTCCTGGTTCTTCCTGCCGCAGACTCGCGCTTACTACAACATCTTTGGAGGGCGCAAGCTCTTCTACACCGAGCTCGGCTACGTTTCGCCGGAAGGCTATGGCGCGATCCCTGGACCCTTCTCCTGGGCTGCAGGCACGACCGTAGCGCAACAGGCGCAGTGGTTGGGTGAGGTGGTGCGCTTGAGCCGTCAAACCGGCATGGTGGCGAACGTCATCGTCTGGAATGTGGGCGCGCAATGCTACGGCATGTGCGGTGGTGTGCCCGACCCACAGGCAGGTTACAACATCATTCGCCCCGATGGCTCATGCCCGGCGTGTGCTGCGCTCGCGGGAGCGATGCAGTAACCACCAGACAGGGAACGCCGGGCGTTCCACTGATCGAAGAACGCCCGTCCATCTGTATGGACGGGCGTTTTGCCTTGGCGTTTTGCTTGGGTAACTGTGGTACAATGGAACGCCGGGCGTTCCAGGGAATGTCGGGCGTTCCAGGGAATGTCGGGCGTTCCATGGAACGCCCAGCGTTCCATACGCCTGAGGAGCATCTACGATGGCTGAACCGGGACTTTCCCGCCGCATGCTGCGGCTTCTTCTCATACTGATTTCTGCCGCGCTGCTGATTCTGTTTGTGGCAGCAGCGTGGCTGTTCTGGCTATCCCGGCAAGCTCCTGAAGCCCCTGCTCCTATGCTCCAGGCAACGGGACCGCGTTGGCAGGTTCAGATTCCACCCACACCGGTTAATGCGCCACCCCTGGTTTCTACGCCCGCATCGGACCGCCTTGTGGCTTCCCCGACGTTTGTTCCGTTATACCCGGGCATCCGCGCCGCATGGGTCGCCGACCTGACGGTGGAGGATGACAGCGTCTTTGCCTGGGGTGAAGTCTTCACCAAGACCTGGCGTCTTGTCAATGTGGGTGCAGAGACTTGGCCCACCGGCACATTGCTGAGTTTTGTGCGCGGTGATGCGCTTGCGGGCAAGCCAGTGGCGTTTGTGGGCGGAGTCGCTTCGGGTGCCACCGTGGATGTCTCGGTGCGCCTGGTTGCGCCACGGAAGACTGGTGCCTACGTGAGCGGGTGGGCGCTCACCACCGGCGGCGCCCGCATCCCGGGGAGCGATGTCTGGGTGGCGATTCAAACCACCGCACCGGCTTCGCTGGCGAATCTCGCAGCTATTCGCGGCAAGTTTGAGCTGGGCGGGCATGTCTCGCAGGGCTTCACTCACGTGACGCAAATGCGGCAGGCAGGCATGACCTGGGTCAAAGTGCAGGCGCGTTACGGCGAGGACGCGGATTTGCGCCCCTTCATTGCTGAGGCGCACGCCCAGGGCTTCAAGGTGCTGATTAGCGCTGTGGGTTCCGCTTCGATGGTCACGGAATCGGGCTTCTCACGCCGCGTCAGCGATTGGATGGCAGGGATTGCCGCTGCCGGAGCCGATGCCATTGAGGTGTGGAATGAACCTAACCTGCCTCGTGAGTGGCGCCAGGGTTACATCAGTCCACGCGCCTACACAAATCTGCTCTGCACGGCATATTCAGCTATCAAACGGGCGAATCGTGGAACCTTGGTGATTAGCGCTGCTCCTGCGCCGACGGGTTATTTCAATGGCTGCACGGGCAAAGGGTGCGATGATGCATTGTGGCTGGAGGGTCTGGTCGCGACCGGCGCCGCGGGCTGTTTTGATTATCTGGGCGCGCATCATAATGCGGGCGCGACTTCCCCCTCATCTCGGACCGGACATTCCGCTGACCTGGAGGGCAAGCATCATTCCTGGTATTTCTTGCCGCAGACGGAGTTGTATTACGAGCAGTTTGCCGGGAAACGCCAGCTCTTCTACACCGAACTGGGTTATCTTTCCGCTGACGGCTACGGCTGGATTCCCGATAGCTTCAGTTGGGCGGGGAACATCTCTACGGCGATGCAGGCGGCGTGGTTGGCTGAGGCTGCCGAATTGAGCCGTGAATCGGGCATGGTGCGCGCCCTCGTCATCTGGAACGTGGATGCGACCTGCTATGGCGATTGCGGCAGCGCTGAGGACCCCCAGGGAGGCTATGCCATCATCCGCCCGAACGGCGCCTGCCCGGCATGTGAGACTCTTGAGGCGCTAGAATTGCCCTGACCCCGCTTGGAACAGCTTGAATTCTCATATGAACCAGACTATCAGCCCCCGCGACCGCCGTCGTGCCTTCGCCTTGAACGTCATCAATGGCGCCTTTTACACTCTCGCCGAGACGCTCATGGATGCCAATTTGGTGCTCGTGCTCTTCGTCAGTCAGCTGACCTCCTCCAATTTGCTGCTGGGAGCGATGAGCGCTCTTAACAATGGCGGGTGGTTTCTGCCGCAGTTCTTCGTCTCCGGCAAGGTCCAGAGCCGCCCGCGCAAGATCGAGGTCTATTGGGCAGTTTCGGGAATTCGTCTGGCAGCCTGGTTGGCGCTGGCGGCGGTGTTGTGGTTCGTGAAGCAACCGTCAGTGCTGCTGGGCGCTTTCTTTGTCGCTTTTGCGGTCATGAAGGTGATGACCGGGCTGGGCGGTATTCCGTTCCTGGAGGTAACTGCAAAGACCGTTTTGCCCGAGCACCGCGGGCGGCTTTTCGCGTGGCGCTTCTTCACCGGCGGGCTGTTGGGATTGGGCGGCAGCCGCATTGTGCGCTGGGCTTTGATGCAACCGCTGCCGTATCCACGCGATTACAGCATTCTGATCTTCATCTCAGCGTTGCTTGCTGCAGTGAGTTTCATAGCCTTTTCGTTGATTCGTGAGCCTGCGTCTGCCGCGCGTTCCCCGGAATCGCTCGCCGTACAATTGCGGCGGGCGCATGAGATTCTCCGCACGAATGTGGATTACCGGCGTTATTTGCTGGGGCGTGCCTGTTTACTCCTGGGTGCAATTGCCTTCCCCTTCTATACCCTGGTGGCGCAGCAAGTTCTAGGCGCTCCCCTAAAAGTCGCCGGAGATTATCTCCTGGTGACCACCCTGACTACCCTGTTGGTCAATTTGCCCTGGGGTACCCTGGTTGACCAACGCGGCAAACGTTGGGGATTGCAGCTGGCAGCCGTGGGCTGGGCGATTACCGCTGGCTTTTCCATCCTGTTGGTGCTGATTGCGCGCACCGATACCCTGGCGCGTTTGCCGTTCCCTGCGTACTATCTGGCATATCCCATATTCGTGCTGCGCGGTATTTTCAACCCGCTGGAGTCGGTATGCGGCAGTAGCCTGTTGTTGGCAATTGCGCCTGAGCATGACCGCACACTCTACCTGGGTTACGCCAATACCCTGCTGGGCGTTGTGTTGCTGCTCAGCGGTTTGGGTGGCGGATTGGTGGACCTCTTCGGGTTGCCAGTGCTCTTTGCGGTAACGGTGGGCCTGAATATATTGGCAGCGGTTTTCTTGCGCGGCATCAAGCCTGGAGTTTGACATCCGCTTCCATTGCGGTATGCTCTGACCGGGCTTTGTTCGCTATTGTGTGTGGAGCCCTTCGAATATCCATAGACGGGGGTGTCTGGCAGTGTCACCCGCAGCGCGGCATTGCACAATACTCTCTTGAAGCGCGATTCCTGGTTCTGCCTCGTTACGGCGAGTGGGAGAATGCTGGTCAGATAAGGTGAGGCTAAGGAGTTTTATGTTTTACGATGAAGTCGAAATCTATGTAAAAGCGGGTGACGGCGGAAATGGCGCAGTCGCTTTCCGCCGTGAGAAGTATGTGCCTTACGGGGGACCCTCGGGCGGCGATGGCGGCAAGGGCGGTGATGTGGTTCTGGTCGTCAATCCGCATCTGAATACGCTGTACGCCTTTACCAATCAGCGCGAGTTTATCGCTCAAAACGGCGAGCACGGGCGCAACAAGGACCAATTCGGCGCCGGTGGCGCCACTCTCGTGATCCAGGTGCCTGCCGGTACGGTCGTCACCGATGCCGAGACCGGCGAACTTGTGGTTGACTTGACCCAACCCGGGCAGGAGTTTGTCGTGGTGCGGGGCGGCAAAGGCGGGCGCGGTAACAAGCGTTTTGCCACCTCTACCAATCAGGCGCCGGAGATTGCCGAAAATGGCGACCCTGGTGAGGCGCGCCGGCTGAAACTCGAGCTCAAATTGCTCGCCGATGTGGGGCTGGTAGGCAAGCCCAATGCCGGAAAATCCACTCTGCTTGCGGTGACCACGGCAGCCAAACCCAAGATTGCGCCGTATCCTTTTACGACGCTGGAGCCGCAGTTGGGCGTAGTGGCTTTGGGTCGGGATGAAACTTTCGTGATGACGGACTTGCCGGGCTTGATTGAGGGCGCCAGCGAGGGCAGAGGCTTGGGGTTGGAATTCCTGCGCCACATCGAACGCACGCGCGTCTTAATCCATGTTCTTGATGCTACTGCCCCCGACCCCCTGGAGGATTTTGCCACGATTAACGCGGAAATGGTGTCGTTTGGACATGGTTTGGCGGAGAAGCCGCAGCTCGTGGCGATTAATAAGCTCGATATGCCCGAAGGCCGAGAGCGTTTCCCCGCGCTCAAGGCGGCGATTGCTGCTCAGGGCTACGAGGTCTTTGGAATTTCCGGGCTGACCCGCGAAGCGGTGCGCTCGTTGATAGGACGTACCTATCAGCTGGTACAGGCTACGCCCATCCGAGAAACTCAAGGCATCGTCCCTCAGAGCATCACCCCGCCACCGGCCGAAGAGGGCTTCTCGATTGCGCGCGATGCTGATGGAACCTGGGTCGTTTCGGGCGGCAAGGTCGAACGGGCGGTGCTGCGCACCAACCTCAATTACTTCGATAGCCTGTTGCGCTTGCATGCTTATCTTGAACACCAGGGTGTTATCAAGGCACTGCGCGAGGCGGGCGTGCAGGAAGGGGAGAACGTTCGCATCGGTGAGTACGAACTCGAGTGGCGTGATGAGGAGTGATCCATGATAAGTGCTTCACATTTGAGCCGTGAAATTCAGGAGCAACCGGCGGTGCTACAGGCTGTGCTGGAGCGACAATGGGAGCCCGTGCAGGCGCTGGCGGAAAGCTTGCGGCAGCGCGCGCCTCGCTATGGTGTTCTGGCGGCGCGGGGCAGCTCCGATAACGCTGCCCGGTATGGGCAATATCTCTTGGGCGCTTTCAATGGGTTCACGGTAGCGCTGGCAACGCCATCGCTTTTCACGCTCTACCAGCGCCCTCCCTGCCTGAAAGATGCCCTCGTCATCGGCGTCTCGCAATCCGGCCAATCGCCCGATATTGTCTCGGTCATTGCCGAGGGGCGCTCTCAAGGCGCCTTGACCGTGGCGATAACCAACGACACGAATTCGCCCCTGGCGCAAGCTGCGCAGACTACCCTTGACCTGAGCGCGGGCCCGGAAGTCAGCCTCGCCGCGACCAAGACCTACACCAGCTCTCTGATGGTTCTGGCGATGTTGAGCGTGGCTTGGGCTGGTGATTCTGAGCGGTTGGAGGCGTTACGGCAGGTGCCCGCCTGGGCTGCTTCTGTCCTGGAGGATTTGCCGCGCGTGCTAAAAATAGCCGAGCGCTATCGCTACATGGAGGCCTGCGTGGTCACCGGGCGCGGCTTCAACTATGCCACCGCGTTTGAGGTCGCCCTCAAACTCAAGGAACTCACCTACATCATGGCAGAGCCGTATTCATCCGCGGACTTTCAGCATGGTCCCGTCGCAATTGTAGAGCAGGGCTTCCCGGTATTGGCTGTTCTGCCGGAGGGTGCCGCTGCCCCGGATATGCTGGCATTCCTCAAGGGCTTGCGCACACGCGAACCAGAATTGCTGGTCATCTCATCACTCGATGAGGCATTGGCTTTGGCGCAGACGCCCTTGCCTCTGCCGGCG
>JAKJAC010000091.1 GCA_022707705.1 Chloroflexota bacterium | reverse complement strand
GGTTTTTGTAGATGGCGTGGTTGAAGCCACCCTTGTGGTGTCCAACGCGCATCTGTGGTCCGACAAGGATCCGTATCTCTATGATCTCACTGTTGCCACGCCAGATGATGCTTACAGCCTCAAGGTCGGCATCCGCACCATCACGGTGGAGGGTTCCCGTATTCTCCTCAACGGCAAGCCTGTTAAGCTAAACGGTTTTGGCCGGCATGAGGACTTCATCGCCAGCGGCAAGGGACTCAATATCCCGCTCATCGTCAAGGATTACGATCTCATGCGTTGGACGGGCGCTAACAGCTATCGCACCTCGCACTATCCATACAGCGAGGAGGAGATGCAAATAGCAGACCGCGAAGGCTTTCTGATTATTGACGAGATTCCTGCCGTGAGCTTGCAGATGGCGGATGAGGCTAATTCCCCAGAACGGCTGCGCATGTGCTTGCAGCAAATCGAGGAGATGATCGCCCGCGATAAGAACCATCCCGCGGTGGTGATGTGGTGTGTCGCCAACGAACCCATGCATGCTGGTGTGGGTGTTGGTGCTATCGGTGAAAGCCGACAAGATATCGAAGAGGCTAACCTGCCCGGCAAGCGCTTCCTGGATACCGAGATTACCCGCGCTCGCGAGCTCGATTCTACGCGCCCGGTCACCCTTGTCACTGTGATGGGTGGTCCTCAGAACTGGATGGAGAATTGCGATGTTATTTGCATGAACCGTTACTGGGGTTGGTATACCCTCGGTGGACAGCTAGATATTGCGCGGATGCTGCTTGAAGGCGAATTGGATCAGGTCTGGGGGCGTTTCCACAAGCCCATCATCATGACCGAGTTTGGGGCGGATACCATTCCAGGTTATCATGGGCATCCGAGTGTCATGTGGACCGAGGAGTATCAGGCTGATTTCATCCGTTTCCATCTTGAGGTTGCGGAAGTGCGCGAATTTGTCGCTGGGATGCAGGTGTGGAACTTTGCGGACTTCGCAGCCGTGCAGAGTATCGCACGTGTGGGCGGGTTGAATCACAAGGGTGTTTTCACGCGCACCCGCACGCCCAAGATGGCAGCGCATGTGTTGCGCGAGTTCTGGTTAAAAGCGTAAACTGAACCTATAATACCTTATGGAGGAGGCAAATCATGGCAGTCATTACTATATCCCGGCAATCGGGAAGCGATGGTGATGCAGTCACACGGCTACTCTGTGAGCAACTCGGCTATCGGTATTTTGACAAGAAACTCATGGCAGAGTTGGCTAAGGAGATGGGGGTAGATCCCAGGGAGGTTGTAGATGCCTCTGCGGACCAACACCAGGCTAAAGGTATTCTCGAGCGTATCTTTGGCAATTTCCAAACCCCCTTTGGCGATCCTGGCAGCTGGACGCTTGCAGCACGGCATGATGCCCACGCAGCGCTTTCCGTGGAGCGTGTACGTGGCATGATTGAAGCGGCGTATGAACAGGGCAATGTTGTGATTGTGGGCCGCGGTGGGCAAGTCGCTCTGGCTGGCAAGCCGGATGTGCTGCACGTGCGCATCGTGGCGCCCTTCGAGACTCGCGTCAAGCGCTGGCAGGCACGCGCTGTTTTGACCGAGGAAGAGGCACAACGGCGGACTCGTGAGCGCGATCAAGCGCACATTGACTTTGTTCAGCGTTTCTATGGCGCCGATGTTGCGGACCCCTCGTTATACGATCTTGTCATCAGCACGGGAAAGATCACACCTGAAGGGGCAGTTGAGCTGATCGTTAAAGCGCTGGACCTGCTTCAGTAGCAGACCGGGTCGAAGATCCACCTGCGGCAGTTGCTCCAGGATGGGGCAGCTGCCGGAGATGTGCAATGTCTCAAGGGGGCTATGCGGGTGCACAGCTCTGATTTAGTGAAAGGAGCCATCGTGAATACAAGTCTCAGAATTTTACCCACCGGATCATTGGATCTAGTTTCCCTGGGTGCGCTGGTCCATCGCGTGGATCCGGGAATCATTCCCTTCCGCAAATCCACGCAATGGGCGGTGCATGTAAGCGGCGGCGAATTCAACGTTGCAGCCAACCTCTCGGATTGCTTTCGCCTGCAAACGGGCATCGCTACTGCAATGGTGGATTACCCCATTGGTGATTTGATTGCTGAGCGCGTACGCGCTATGGGCGTACGCCCTTTTTACAAGCACTTTGCACATAACGGCGTGAATGGTCCCAACATGGCGACGGTCTACAGCGACCGCGGACATGGTATGCGAGCTCCCGTGGTCTTCTACAATCGCTCCAATGAGGCGGCGGCGCAACTCCAACCTGGTGACTTTGATTGGCAGGCTATTTTGGCAGAGGGTGTGCGTTGGGTGCACAGCGGCGGCATCTTTGCAGCACTCTCAGAGACCACGGGCGAAGTGATTGTTGAAGCCATGCGGGTCGCCAAAGCAGCGGGCGCTATCACCTCCTTTGACCTCAACTACCGTGCTAAACTCTGGAATCTGTGGGGCGGACCTGAGAAAGCACAATCCGTCATTCGCCGAATCGTGGAACATGTGGATGTTCTGGTCGGCAATGAGGAGGATTTGCAGTTGGGTCTCGGAGTCGCCGGCCCCAAAATCGCGGCGAAATCCAAGCTTGATCCCAGTGTGTTCTTTGGGATGATGGACCAGGTCGCCAGCCTCTATCCGCAGGTCAAAGTGGTGGCTACCACATTGCGCGACGTGCATTCCACCAATCGTCATAGCTGGAGTGCGGTTGCCTGGATTGATGGGCAAACTTACATGGCTCCCACGGCGGATCTGGATGTGCTGGACCGGGTGGGCGGCGGCGATGGCTTCGCTGCGGGTTTCTTCTATGGCTTACTTACTGGAGCTACGGCTCAGGAAGCGGTTAATCTCGGTTGGGCGCATGGCGCGTTGTTGACTACTTTCCCTGGCGATACGACCATGGCAACCCTGGAGCAGGTCCGCGCTTTTGCCCAAGGCGGTTCCGCGCGCATCCAGAGATAAGGCCTGAATCTCTCTGTTTATAGATAAGGAGAGTCATGAGCATCACACGTCTTTACCTGATTCGGCATGGAGCGACCAATCTGAGTGCCGAAGACCGCTTCTCGGGCGGCACCGAGGTGGACCTCTCTGAGGAAGGACGCTGGCAAGCGGAATGTCTGGCGCGGCGGTTGGCTGATGACAATATTGCGGCTTTCTATTGCAGTCCCATGCGTCGTACCGTCGAGACCGCCTTGATTGTGGCGACGCCCTTTGGCATGATTCCGCAACCGCGCGAGGGCCTGCGCGAGATTCATCACGGGCATTGGGAGACGCTGAGCCGCGCCGATGTGGAGCAGCTCTATCCTGCGGAATATGCAGCGTGGCAAGAGGACCCTTTCACTTTTGCGCCCGAGGGGGGTGAATCTGGCGTGATGGTCATGGCGCGGGCGCTGCCCGTTATCCGTGATATCGTGGTGCGCCATACCGGGCAGACTGTGGCGGTGGTCTCTCACAAAGCCACTATCCGGCTCATTCTGAGCAGTTTGTTAGGATTCGATGCGCGGGGATATCGCGACCGCCTGGACCAATCGCCGGCAAGTCTCAACATCCTGGATTTCCGGGATCCTGTGCGCACTCGCCTGATGTTGTTCAACGATGTCTCGCATTACGTGGATCAGCCACCCTATTCGAGAAATCGTCTTTCGGACTGGTTCGACACTGTTCCACACCCATGAGTGTAACTCTCTTGATGACCGACTCTTGGCTCTGACCTGTGTTGTTTGATCTTTGACGTTTATCTGGAGGGATATGATGACTGTTTTAACATTGATTCTGGCTGGTGGCGCCGGTAGCCGTCTGAGCATCCTGGGCGAGAAGCGTGCCAAACCTGCGGTTCCCTTTGCGGGCAAATACCGCATTATTGATTTTCCCCTGTCCAATGCAGTCAACTCTGACCTGTACCGTGTCGCTGTGCTCACACAATTTCGCCCGCATTCGCTTATGGAGCATATGGGCATCGGCGACCCCTGGGACTTGAATCGCCGTCCTCCCAACGGCTTGCACGTCTGGCAACCGTATCGCGGGCGCACTGATCAAGACTGGTATCGCGGTACAGCGGATGCGCTGCATCAGAACCGGGGCTTCATCCGCGACACCAACTCCGATACCTTGCTGATTCTCTCCGGTGACCACATCTACAAGCAGGATTATCGCGACTTGCTTCGTTTCCATCAGAACAAGAGCGCCGACTTAACCGTCGCGGTGATGAATGTGCGCCCCGAGGAGACGCATCGCTTCGGTATCATGACTGTGGATGCAGGGCAGAAAATCACCCGCTTTGCCGAAAAACCGAAGCAATCGGATAGTACGCTGGCTTCGATGGGTATCTACGTCTTCAATACCCGGTTCTTGCTCGATTTGCTCGAGAAAGACGCACTGGATAAGGAATCGGCGCACGATTTTGGCAAGAACATCATTCCGCAGATTGTGCAGATGGGCAAAGCTTATGCCTACCCCTTTATGGGCTATTGGGTGGATGTGGGCACGATTCAATCTTATTGGGAGACCAGCATGGAATTGCTTGACGAAAAACCGGGCCTGGATCTCTACGATATGAATTGGGTGATCCATACCCGCTCTGAGGAACGCCCGCCCGTAAAATGTATTCCCCCAGGAGAGCTGGTCAACAGTATCGCATCGAATGGTTGTGTGATTCAAGGCACAGTGATCAACAGCGTGCTCTCTCCTGGCGTACGGGTGGAGAAGGGTGCAGCAGTCCGCGACTCCGTGATCATGAATGATACCGTTATCAGGGCGGGTGCTGTGGTGGACAAGTGCATCTTGGACAAGGAGATTGAGGTGGGCGCCGGCGCGCAGCTCGGTGCAGGTGATGATAACACCCCCAATGTCCTTGAGCCTGCCAACATCAATACCGGTATCACCATTGTTGGCAAACGCGCCTACATTCCGGCGGGCGCCGTGATCGGGCGCAATTGTCGCATTGATCCTTCGACGTTGCCGGAGGACTATGAGACGTTGGAAGTGCCAAGCGGCGGCACGATTAGCAAGAAAGCTCAAGCATAGCGAGATGACGACGACAACTATCCCAGAAGCAGCGAAAGTGTTGCTCGATTTCCAACCACAGCATGACTTCTTTGTGGGTATTGACTCGGATGGCTGCGCCTTCGATGCTATGGAGATCAAGCACAAAGAGTGTTTTACCCCCAGCACCATCAAAGTCTGGAATCTGCAATCTGTCTCCAAATACGCGCGCGAGACGGCTGAATTTGTGAACCTCTATTCGACGACGCGTGGTCTCAATCGCTGGATTGCGCTAGTGCGGGTCTTTGATCTGTTGCGGGAGCGTCCGGAGGTCCTCGCGCGCAACGCGCAGGTGCCAAAGGGCGACAAGATCAGGGAGTTCATTGTCTCTGGAACCCCGCTCAGTCACAAAGGCATGGAGGCGTATGCCGCAGCGCATCCCGATCCTGAGCTGGAGCAAGCCCTGGTCTGGTCGCGCACAGTGGATGCCGCGATTGAAGACATGGTGCACGGCGTACCGCCCTTTCTCTATGTACGCGAGAGCTTGCAGAAAATGCAGGGTCAGGTAGATCTCATGGTCGTTTCGGCGACGCCTGTAGATGCGCTCATGCGTGAGTGGTCGGAGCACGGTCTTGCCCAATATATGACGGTGATTGCGGGCCAGGAGATGGGAACCAAGAAACAGCACCTCCAGTATGCAGCCAAGGGCAAATATCCCGATGACCATATCCTGCTTATCGGCGATGCTCCCGGCGATCGCGACTCTGCCAAAGGGGTAGGTGTGCTGTACTACCCTATCAATCCAGGACACGAAGATGAATCCTGGCAGCGTTTCCACAATGAGGCGCTGGATAGATTCCTGAACGGCACCTACGCGGGCGCCTATGAAGCTACGCTCATCGCTGACTTCGAGAAACTGTTGCCCGAAACTCCGTCGTGGAAGAAATAGAGTCTGTGCTTGTTCTACTTGATATCAAAGGGAGAGAACTCCAATGGGACGATTAGTTGATCTATCTGCGAAACCGTATTACCTATCTGCGGAACAAATTCAATGGGTTGAGAACACCCTCGCTGACATGATCGACGAAGAAAAAGTCGGGCAGCTGTTCACGAATCTATTCTTCTTCGGAAAGGATACGTTTAGCGGCGGGGAATTGACCAGCGAGCAAATTCTTGCGAAGTATCACATTGGCGGCGCGCGCTATCATGGCGGACAATCGCCGCAGGTTCAGGCGTTGCTCAACGACCTGCAACGGCATTCCAGGATTCCTCTATTGATTGCCGCCAACTGCGATTCCGGTGGGAACGGCGCCTGCTCCGATGGTACCTACATTGCTTCTGCGGCGCAATGCGAAGCCTCCCGTGATCCGCAGGTGGCTTACCATGCCGGACTCGTCTCCGCGCGCGAAGCCAGCGCCCTCGGCGTCAACGTCAACTTCGACCCCTGTGTAGATATTCTTTTCAACTGGCGCAACACCATTGTCAACACCCGCGCTTATGGCACTAATGCCGATGATGTCATCAAATATTCCTCTGCATATATCGAGGGTTACCGGTCCGTGCCTGATATGATTACCTGTATCAAGCATTTCCCCGGCGATGGGACTGAGGAGCGCGACCAGCACCTTGTGTTGGGGGTCAATGAGCTCTCTCCTGAGGAGTGGGATGCGTCCTTTGGACGGGTGTACCGCCATCACATTGAGAATGGCGTTGAGATGATCATGGCGGGGCATATCGCACTCCCCTACTACCAGAAGCGCCTCAACCCGACTCTGCAAGACCAGGATATCTTGCCCGCAACCCTCGCTGAGGAGTTGCTTCAGGGGTTGCTAAAGGAACAGCTCGGCTTCAACGGTATGATCATCACCGACGCCAGTCATATGCTAGGTATGTCTTCTGCCATGCGCCGTGAGGATTATGTCCCTGGCGCCATCGCCGCTGGTTGTGATATGTTCCTCTTCTTCAATGATATGGAGGAGGATTTCACTTTCATGCTCAACGGAGTTCGAAGAGGTGTCATCACCCCGGAACGTCTGAACGATGCCGTGCGGCGCGTTCTGGGTCTCAAAGCCAAACTGAACTTGCACACGAAGCAGGCGGCGGGGACTTTGTTGAAGACCGAGGCTGACCTTGCCGTCATCGGCTGCAAAGAGCACCTGCAAATGCGCGCAGATGCCGCCGATAAAGGTATCACCCTGGTCAAGAACTCCTTCAACCAGCTGCCCATCCGACCCGAAACGCACAGGCGCTTGCGTCTTTACTACCTGCAGGGCGAGGTCGGTGGCATTGTGGCTGCCGGTTCGAAAGTGCTCGATAATTTCGTTGCCGAGCTCACCCGGCGCGGCTTTGAGGTCACCGTGAATGACGGCAACAGCCGCATCAAGGGACGCACACTGCAATATCGCGAGGAGGTGGATGCTGCGCTCATCTTGGCTGATATCGTGGGTTACGGCGCAGAGAACAACTACCGCATCCGATGGAAGACCGCCATGAGCAACGAATGTCCCTGGTACGTCCACGAGGTTCCAACAGTCATGGTCTCTCTGAATTTCACTACACACCTGCACGATGCCACGATGGTCAAATGCTATATCAACGCGTATAATAGCAATATGGAGATTATCCGGCAGGTAGTTGATAAGATCATGGGCGAGTCGGAGTTCAAGGGAACGCCCAATGACTTGGTCTGGGCGGATAAGTGGCAGGCTAAACTCTAGTCAGGAGGACAGGTATGGGGGAACTCGAAAAGACAGCTGCATGGCAGGCGTTGGTGCAGCACCAGCGGCAAATCGCCGGATTGCACATGCGCGATTTGTTCGCTGCCGACCCGCAGCGCTTTGGTCGCTTCTCGCTGCGGTTGGGGGAGATTCTGTTCGATTACTCGAAGAACCGCATCACTGTCGAAACGGTACCCTTGTTGCTTGAGCTGGCAAAGCATGCCAATCTTTCACGCCGGATTGATGCCATGTTCGGCGGTGAGAAGATAAATAACACTGAGAACCGGGCAGTCTTGCACATTGCTCTGCGGAATCGCTCCAACACACCCATCTATGTGGATGGGAAAGACGTGATGCCGGAGGTCAACCGGGTGCTGGCAAAGATACGCGACTTCAGCGCCGCCATTCGCTCTGGAGCCTGGCGGGGTTACACCGGTAAGCCCATCACTGACGTCGTGAATATCGGTATCGGTGGCTCAGACCTGGGACCGAAGATGGTCTGCGAGGCGCTCAAGCCCTATGCACAACCTGGGCTGCAGGTGCACTTTGTCTCCAACGTGGATAGCACGGACCTGGTCGAGACGCTCAAAGCGCTCAATCCCGAAACTGCGCTCTTCCTCGTGGCATCTAAAACTTTCACCACTCAGGAAACCATGGCGAACGCGCATTCCGCGCGCCAGTGGTTCCTGGCTACAGCGAAGGATGAGATGCACATCGCCAAACACTTTGCGGCAATGTCTACCAATACCGCCGCCGTGACCCGGTTTGGCATTGACCCCGCAAATATGTTCGAGTTCTGGGATTGGGTTGGCGGGCGCTACTCGCTCTGGTCGGCGATTGGACTCTCGATTGCCATTTACCTGGGCATGGATGCCTTTGAGGAATTGCTTTCCGGGGCGCACAAGGTGGATCAGCACTTTGCTACCGCACCTTTTGAGCACAATATCCCCGTTATCATGGGCCTGTTAGGCATCTGGTATAACAACTTCTTCGGCGCCGAATCGCATGCCATTCTGCCCTACGACCAATATCTGCTGCATTTCCCCTCCTATTTCCAGCAAGGGGATATGGAGAGCAATGGCAAGGGGGTCACCCGGCAGGGTACTCCGGTGGCAGTCTCTACCGGTCCCATTATCTGGGGACAGCCCGGCACCAATGGGCAACATGCCTTTTACCAACTGATTCACCAGGGCACCAAGCTCATCCCCTGCGATTTTCTCGCGGCAGCACAAAGCCAGAATCCCTTGGGTGAGCATCATCCGATTCTGCTCTCCAATTACCTGGCGCAGACCGAGGCGCTGATGAGGGGCAAGACACCCGAAGAGGCGCGCGCCGAACTATTGGCGGAAGGGCGTTCTGGGGAACAACTCGAGCTTTTAGTCGCCGCCAAGACCTTCCCTGGCAATCGCCCGACCAATTCTTTCCTCTACTCCAAACTTACGCCAGAGGTTCTTGGCTCTTTGATTGCCTTCTATGAGCACAAGATTTTTACACAAGGGGTCATCTGGGACGTCAATTCCTTCGACCAGATGGGCGTGGAGCTGGGTAAGCAACTGGCGAAGAAAATCCTGCCGGAGCTCACAAGCGAGGGCGAGGTAAGCACTCACGATGCCTCGACTAATGGGCTGATCAACGCCATCAAGACCATAGCGCACGGCGCGTGAGCAGCTTTGCATTTTCTGTTGTTTCCGTAGTAACCTCCACAATCATGGTCAATCGCGCCGAAGTTCTGCTTCGGCGCGATTGGTCATGTTGAAGTCTCTCTTCTTGGGCGTTCTCGATGCTGGAGGGTCGCATAATGCAAAACCATCGGTTTCTGTGGTTATTATCTGTATGCGCCATTTTGCTCAGTTGTAGTGCAGCGCCATCCCTCGATGTTGCGGATTTGCCTGTGCTGATGGACCCCACGGTGAGCCCTAATCTGACGCCGATGTCAGTGGGCTTTACAGGAGCGAGCTACTACGTAGCCCTGGATGGCGATGACGCCCACGATGGCAGTGAGGCGTACCCCTGGCGCACACTTCAACATGCGGTGGAACAGCTTTTGCCCGGTGATACGGTTCTGGTCAAGAGTGGTGCGTACGCCGGTGCGCGGTTGGAAAACTCTGGCACGGCAACGGCGCCTCTCACACTAAAAGCAGCGCCTGGCGCTACAGTGACCCTCAACGGTCCCGGTCCGCAGAATATGCACCAGAGTGTTCTGGAAATCGAAAACTGGGACATGCCGGTTGCCTATTGGATTATCGAGAATCTGGAAGTGACCGGCGCGCCTGGTTGGGGCATTGATATCCGTGGATCCGAGGAGCAACACGCGCATCATATCATCGTGCGTGGTAACCATGTTCATGATAACGGGGTCAGCAACGAGCGCACGGGCATTTTTGCTGCGTTTGTGGATGATTTGCTGATTGAGAATAATGAGACACATCACAACGGCGAGCATGGCATCTACGTCAATAATAGCAGCGACCGTTTCACCATAAGGAACAACCTTAGCCATCACAATGCCAATTGCGGTATTCACCTCAATGGCGACGCTGAGATGGGCGGCGATGGGGTGATGACGGATGGTCAGGTGATAGGGAACACGATTTACGAGAACGGGGTAGGCGGCGGTTCTGCTATCAATATGGATGGCGTGAGCCAGACGCTTGTGGCGAACAACGTCATCTATACCAATCACGCTACCGGCATCGCGCTTTTCCAGGAAAACGGCGCGGTGTGCTCTTCTGATAACCGCATTGTCCACAATACGGTTCTTGTGGCTGATGATGGTCGCTGGGCTTTGCTCATCGCGGATGCCTCTTGTACGGGCAACGTGTTACTCAATAACATTTTCTTAACTGACCATGTCTACCGGGGGAGCATCAACATCCCCTCTGGTTTAGCCAACCTGGTCAGTGATTACAACATCGTCGTAGATCGTTTTACCGCTGACGATGGAGATTCTATTCTGACACTGGCGCAGTGGCAATCGTTGGGCTACGATGGGCACTCTTTTGTGGCGTCATCATCGGCGCTGTTTGTGGATCCGGCGGCGGGCGACTTTCACTTACGTGTGGATAGCCCCGCGGTGAACGCGGGGAGCACAACTGCCGGTGTCGCGGTTGATATCAATGGCGCACCTCGACCCGCCGGCGCCGGTTATGATATCGGCGCATTCGAATTGCAACCCGAGTTGCCTTTTGTACCTACGGATTCGGTCTATCTGCCTCTGGTGATAGCGGTTCCTTCAGAAACCCCAGCCTTGTGGGCTTTTCGCGCCGTAGTAGAGCCACTTTGGGCGCTGGTCGCGACAAGCCTCTTTCCAGGGTTGTACCTGGAGTAGATCTCTGGCGTAGAATCAAGATGCAACATCGGCGTTGTTACTGCGTATCATAGACAGTCGTTGCGCAGGCTGCGGTCTGCCTCGCTGTTGATTCGCGGCACCTTAGATTTGTACCCATAGTTAGAGGAGAGATACTCAATGAAAGCGCTTGTGATTTACGATTCGATGTATGGGAATACCGAAAAGATCGCGCAGGCAATGGGGACAGCGCTGGGCGCACAGGTGCTCCGTGTGGGTGATGTGAAGCCGGAGCATCTGAACGGCTTGACTGTGCTCATTGTCGGTTCGCCGACCCAGGCATTTCAACCTCTGAAGCCGATTAAGGCATTTCTCAAGACCTTGCCTTCGGGGGTGCTCAAGGGTGTCAGGGTTGCCGCCTTCGATACGCGCGCGGACGTGCAGGAAGTCAACTCGCGCATCCTCACCCTGTTTGCCAAACTCTTTGGCTATGCTGCTGAGCCGATCGCTGCTCGTCTGGTCAAAAAAGGTGGCACTCAGGCGTTGCCTCCTGCTGGATTCTTCGTCAACGGTAAGGAAGGTCCCCTGAAGGACGGAGAACTAGAGCGCGCGGCAGCGTGGGTGCGGCAAATCCAACCCTGAAATACATACAACCCCGTTGGGATAGGGGCTAGAAGGAGTCCAAACTATGGATGAAACTTTCGAGGTGATCACTGTCAACGCTGAGAACCTGGACCGGGAGGGCTTTTTCTGTTACATGAGCAAGCCCAAGGCGCCCGGTTATCGCCAGAAGCACGATTGGATGGCGGCGCGCCTGGCTGAGGGTTTGAAGCTTCACATGATTCACGAGGTCGGCGGGCGGACCACGGCTTTCATCGAGTATATTCCTGGCGAATACGCCTGGCGTGCGATCCACGCTCCAGGTTACATGGTCATTCACTGCCTCTGGGTCGTGGGCAAAGGGAAGGGGAAGGGCTATGGTGCGCATCTCATCCAGATGTGCCTCGATGATGCTCGCGCCCAGGGCATGCACGGCGTTGCAACCGTTGCCACCGATCGGGTATGGATGGCGAAAAAGGATATCTTTCTCAAGCATGGTTTCGTGGAGGTGGCTCAGGCGCCGCCCTCGTTTCACCTGCTTGTAGCCCGTTTTGATGATTCCACGCCATTGCCGACCTTTCCCACAGATTGGCAGGCGCGCCAGTCCCGTTTTGGCGCAGGTTTGACGATTATCCGAAGCTCTCAGTGTCCGTACATCGAAGACGCGGTGCTGGGAGCGGTGCAAGCAGCGCAGGAGCACGGCATTCCCGCCAAAGTGGTAGAATTCCAATCAGCGCGGGAAGTTCAGGAACACTCGCCCACGCCCTATGGGGTCTTTGGCATCGTCCTTGATGGCAGACTGTTGGCTTACCATTATGTGAACGCCAAGGATTTCGAGAAATACCTGTCCGCTCTTTAGTAATGGGGTGGTGCCCGACCGATAGCGGTAGACACTTTGCCTTGACCGGTTCTCGGAGGAGTTGCGGCGTGACACCCCCGAAAACTCTTGATTAGATGGGGAGGGCGATATGAAAATCACCATTATGAATGGCAATGGCAATCCTCAGGACGAGGGTTTCGACGGTTATCTGTCTCGTCTGGCTGAGGCTCTGACCGCAAAGCAGCACGCGGTCACCACATTCACTCTGCGTGACCTGGATATCAAGTTCTGCACCGGCTGTTTTGGCTGTTGGGTCAAGACGCCGGGCGAATGTGTCTTTAAGGACGCCTCGCATGATGTGTGCCGGGCAGTCATCAACAGCGATTTCTTGCTGTGGGCTGCGCCATTGCGTATGGGTTTCCCTGATGCGACATTGAAGCGGATGATGGACAAATCCATCCCTCTCATTCATCCTTACTTCGTGGTAGAGCAGGGGGAAGCGCATCACCGCCCGCGTTATGAACACTATCCACGCCTGGGGTTATTGCTGCAAACTGAGGCTGATACGGATGCTGAAGATTTGCGCATTGTGGGTGACATTTTCAGCCGCACTGCACTGAATATGAAGAGCCGTCTGGAATTTGCGTTCACTACCGAACAACCTGTGAATACGGTTGCGCATGCCATTGCGACCGAATCTGCGGAGGGTGTGCCCTTTGCGCGCAACCTCCCGCCGCTCCCCGGCGTGCGCATCACCCCTCCAATGCGGCTCACACTTTTCAATGGCTCCCCGCGCGGTGCTAAGGGCAACACTCCGGTTATGCTCAAGCAGCTTGCCGAGGGTTTTGTGACCGCCGGAGGAACCATCACCGATACATTCCATCTGGTGCGGCAGAACGAGCTCACCTCGTTCCGCGATGCGTTTGCAGCTGCTGAGGCAGTGCTGGTGGGTTTCCCACTCTACACCGACGCGATGCCGGGCATCGTCAAGACCTTTTTCGAGGCGTTGGAGCCGCTGCGCGGGTGCGCGAATAACCCGGCGCTGGGATTTGTGATGCAATCGGGCTTTCCGGAATCTACACACATGCGCCATATTGAGCGTTATCTGGCGAAATTCACAGCGCGCCTCGGTAGCCCATATCTTGGCTCCCTGATTAAAGGCAGCGGCGAAGGAATCCGTTTGATGCCGGATGCCATGAACCGTAAACTTTTCGACCAGTTGAAACTGCTGGGACGAAGTGTGCGCCTCACCGGCCAGTTCGACCCGGATGCTGTGCGCGCGCTCGCCGGGCGCGAGCGCTACCCCAATTACCTCATCCCGCTGTTCAAAGTGTTGGTGAAGACGCCGTTTCTGGCAACTTATTGGAACAATCAACTCAAAGCGAATGGCGTCTACGAGCAACGTTTTGCGCAGCCGTTCAAGCTTTAGAAACATACCCGAAGTTGTTGGCTTTGATTGAGTTTTCCGCGCCACGGCTGTGCTGTGGCGCGGAAAACTTACCATGCTTTCCCCATTTGCCAGCCTTCTGAGCTGCGGTATAACCTGTGCTATGACACTGTTTACACATCTGCATGTCCATTCTCGTTATACTTTGTTGGGCGCCACGCCGGCGGTCGAAGACCTTGCAGCGCGCGCGGCTACTGAGGGCTTAGCGCGCCTGGCGCTCACCGATACACTTTCCCTCTACGGAGCGGTCGCCTTTTCGCGCGCATGCCGTGCTGCTCAAGTGCAGCCCATTACCGGGATGGTCGTCCCGCTCGTCTGGCCCTCTGACCTGATGGCACTCCCTGGCAGCGAGACACCCGGCATGTTGGTGCTGCTTGCTACTGGACCAGAGGGCTACCGCTCCTTGTGCCGGATTTCCTCACTGGCACAGGGCAATGCCAACCGAGAGGCGTTCCTCCAGCATGGGGTACCGCTGGCAGACTTGCGCGGCGCCACTGCCGGGCTGATTGCGCTCTCCGGAGGACGGCGCGGTTGGGTCGAACGTTGCATCCGCGCGGATGCTGAACCGGCGGCGCATCGCATCGCGGCGCGGTTGGCGGGACTCTTTGAGGATAACTTCCATCTAAGCCTGGAACTCCACGGACCCGCTGATGACATCGTCGCTCGGCAGGTGACGCGGTTGGCAGCGCGCTTGGGTGTCTCCACGGTTGCTGTCCAGCCGGTTTTTAGCCTCGAGCCGGCGGATAAGCAGCGCTTGCGTCTTCTCGCCGCAATTCGGTGCAATTGCCCGTTCGATGCTGTCTCCTCCGACGCTCTGCCTGATGGCGGTGATCTCTCTGTCGGGGTCCACTGGCTCTCTCCCCATCAGATGGCGCAGCGCTTTGCCGCTTTTCCTGAGGCTCTAGAGCGTGCGGGGTTGCTTGCGGAAGCCTGTGCTCCGGCATTGCCAACTGGCGAACGAATCTGGCCCGCCTGCAATTTGCCGCCAAAGATTACCCCAGAACTGGCACTTGGTGAGGCCGCGCGCGCCGGTTTGACAACCCGTTTTGGGTTGCCCATTCCCGAACCTGCAACCACGCGTTTGAAACGTGAGATCGAGGTCATCTGTCGTCACGGTTACGCGCCGCTCTTTCTGGTCGTTGCCGATATCGTGCGTTATGCCCGCGAGCAGGAGATCCCCGTGAGCACGCGGGGCAGTGTTGCCAATTCGCTCGTGGCTTTTTGTCTGGGTATTACTACTGTTGATCCTATTGCCCACGACCTGCTCTTCGAGCGCTTTCTCAGCCCGGCGCGGCGTGACCCACCCGACATTGACCTGGATTTTTGTAGTCGCCGCCGCGACGAGGTACTCGACTACGTTCGTCGCACTTATGGCGCGGAGCATGTGGCGCTTGTCGGCGCGCTGAATACCCTGCAGTTGCCCTCAGCGGTGCGTGAGGTTGCCAAAGCGAACAAGCTGGACGCGGGCGCGCTCAAGCGCTTGTTAGCGGCGTTGCCACGTCATTCACACCGCCGCTGGATGCGGGATCAACGCTCGCCGGAGGAAATCGTTGCCGCCATCGAGGACCCGCATCTGCGTGAGATTGCCCGGGATGCCTACAGCATTGCTGGTTTCCCCGATCATCTCAGTGTGCACGCAGGTGGCATTGTCATTACTCCTGGACCTTTGACTGATTATCTGCCCTTGCAATGGTCGCCCAAGGGCTTCCTGGTCACCCAATTCGACCATGAGGATGTGGAGGCGGTGGGGGTCGCCAAGATGGATTTGCT
>JAKJAC010000090.1:6715-15864 GCA_022707705.1 Chloroflexota bacterium | reverse complement strand
TGAAATGCGATTGGTAAGGTACGGATTCATACCCTGACTTATCGCCAGGGCGATGACACTTGTCTAAACTCGAGTTGGAACGCACCCGTATTCTTTTGTTAAGGTGCAAAAGTCGATAGTCTCCCTGTTAAGCGTTGTTGACGTTTGGTACAGGTAGCATTGTCAATAGTTCTTTAACAGTCCAAATACGATCGGTCAGCTTGGCCACCATGGCTGGCGTTCGCGGCAACCACTTTCGTGGCGAACCGTCTGCAACTGACAAGCGCAGGCTCTTGTGTGGTCGGACCAGGTTGTAGTAGCCGTCTTCCCAAGCCGCGGCCGCTCTATAGGCAGCTACGTCTTTGGAAAAGGCCAGTGTCTTGCGCACTTGCCGCCCGTTGAACAGCCGACTGGTCAAGTTGCTGCGTTCGATGTAGGCCGTGCTTTTGCCGAAAAGCGCGAGCACTTCAGACTTCTTGCCAAACTGCACTCGGAGCTTGATCCCCTTCAGCCGCCCTCGCTCATCACGCTGCTTGACCATTTGCAGATAGAGCCACCCGGCACCGGCGCGCTTCTTGGTCGGCGGTCGTCCTCGACCACTGTATTCCGGCACGGCACCATAGACTTCGATCATGGCCTCATCGATCCCCCCCCAGCCATCAGAGATCGTCGGTGGTGGCCCTTCTGGATGTCCGCGCCGCTGGAGGATCTTGAAGACCTCAATACTTGCCAAGGTCTCGTCCTTGGCAATCCCACGCGCTACGCGCAACCGACTGTCCATGTCGATCAGCGTCGAACGCCAGAACTGGCCGCTGGTGTCTGTCTCAGGATAGTTTTTTTTCTCCCTCGTATAAAATAATCCATAAGATAGTACAGTTAAGCCTTGAGTGACAGGTGGGCGGCATAGGCGTACACCCCAACCTCGGATACAATTGATGACGATCAGTTGTCGGCGGCGAGGGTGTTCTTTTTCTCCTGGTAGCCCGGTGCAAACCGGTGTCTTCTCAACAAGTGAGTCACCCCGCGCCCCGCCGTGTCCTTCTAACACGGATCGTGAGTAGCTGCCTGGACGGCGCTGGCTGTAGCAGTTCGGATCATCCGAAGCCAGGGGTTGTCCCCGTCTGAGCAGCCAGGCTCTCATTAGCACGAGGCTGTTGCGGGCGGGCAGTGTTGGGGTGTACCCCTATGCGGCCGACACATTCGTCATTCCATACGTGTGAAGGAGGTAAGTTGATGAGCATTTCCCTGCCAGAAATGGTGTTGGCCTTTGACTTCAGCCTGGATCGATTGGATGTGGCCTTGCGCGGCCCCGCGCCGGAGTGGATTTGGGGGCATCGCGCTTACGCCAACAACTGGGCGGGCTACCAGCAACTCAAGCAGGACTTGCTGGAAGAGCTGCAACGCGCCAGCCCGGTGCACCTCACCGCCGTGGGCGAATCCACCGGCCCCTACTGGTGGCACGCCTTCTACCAGTTGAGTCATGATGCAGAACTCGAGCCCTTTGAGCCGCAGTTGGCCTTGCTCAATCCAGCGCACGTCAAGGGCTATCGCAAGGCCTTGTCCGAACAGGACAAGACCGATCCCGATGATGCGCGCCTGATTGACCATTACTACCGCGCCGTGGGGGTCAAACAGCCCTATCAGTTCGCCGATCGCTACTTGCGCCTGCGCACCTTCAGCCGCGCCTACGCCCGCGTGATCCATACCCTCGCCGCCGAGAAAGCCTATTTCCTCTCCGTACTTTATCTGTGGGGCAGCGAGTATCAACGCCGCGAGGTGCAACCCTTCAGCAATCTCTTTGGCGCCACCAGTCAGTTCGTCCTGGATGAATACGCGGACGTACAAACGCTCAGCGATATTCCGCTCGAGGAACTGACGGCCTTGCTGGCGCAACGCTCGCGCAATACGCTCAGCGAGCCGCAAGACAACGCGCGCAAGTTGCACCAAGTCGCCCAAGATTCCTATCCCCTGCCGGACGCGCTCCGCGAGGCGCTCTATCAGGTCCTCCAACTCAGCTTGACGCACATTCGCTTGTTGACGGACAACCAACAAACGTATCGGCGTCTCCTGGGCGCAGAACTCGCCACCCTCCCCGAAGCGCAGCGCGCCCTGACCTTCAAAGGCTTGGGGCCGGTCTTGGTCGCCGGTTGTCTGGCCGAAATCCAGGACACCACGCGCTTCACCACCGGCACCAAGTTTGACCGCCGCACCCAGCGCGATCGGCCGCGCACCTACCGCGATGGGCAAGCGGCGGTCGCCAAGCTCGCCGGGCTGTGGTGGCCCAAGCAAGACTCTGGACGCGTCCAGGGCTTGCAGCCCCACCTCGCCCGCGAGCGCAATCCCTACCTGCGTTTCTGGCTGGTCCAGTCCGCCTATATCTTGCCGCGTTACCAGCCTGAGTACCAACGCTTTTACCAGAAAAAGTTCCGCGAAGCGCATGACCATCCCCACCGGCGCGCGCTCATGCTCACCGCGCGCAAGGCGACCCGCCTGATCTTTGCCCTGCTACACAAAGGTCGGTTGGCCTGCCTGGAGGAGGGGCTGTTGACCTGAGCCGCTACCGCGCGGCCCCGCCATGCGGCCCTGTACGGGCCGTCTAGCTCAGCACCCGATCAGGATGCTGCTAACCTGCACTCAATTTTTAAAGTTCATCAGGGCGCGGGTTATTGCCCCCTGCCTGTTTTGGGCCTAGATTACCCCCTCATCGAGGGTCTTGACAATTACCGGATTCTTGTTGATTGTTGGTTGGTTGATTCGTTACAGTTTTGGATTTGGGCCGGCTTGCCGTAACAACGCCGACCAGGTCTCCAATCACCTGGCGGACGCCAGCGGTGAAGCTGGCAACCTTGATAACGGGTGAAACGAAATTCTCGCTCATAAACTCAGTTGTGCCGCGAACGGTGGACACCGTATCGTTCACGGAGCGGAGCAGTGGCTGGATTTCTTCTCGCAGTACCTTCGTCAAGGTTTGAATCTCGACAATCAGTACCAGCGCCGCCAATCCGATGAGGAAGGTCTCGACGGCGACGAAGACGATGGCGATATCGCGGATGACGGTGGTCGCGGCAGGGAATTTTGCCATGAGCACAATCGCGGTGATTAACAAGCCTAGCATGAGAATCACGCCGGCGATGATGGCAATCTGTGTGCGCTTTTGCTGCTCCGGCGAGGGCGTGGCAGCGGCAGGCGCAACGCGTGGCTCAGTGAGCTCTTTGTGGATCTGGGGCGCCTCGGGATCCATATCTTCCACCTCCTTGAACGGACACAGCTCTATTATACCATGCCGCCAAAAAGGTACAAGAGCCAGGGGGATAGGACAGATTATTGGGAAGTTCAAGCGGTTGAGTACAATGCGTTTAGACACTTTGACGCGCCAAAGAGACGCAGAGGGTGTTTTTTGTGATTTTCGTGAACGGGGTTGCGCCCCGTTCACGAAAATCACACCTGCAGAAAGAAGACGCAGAGAGTTGATTGCTGATAAAAGCCATTTACAAGATGGCAGTTTTTATTTCTTCCAATATTCTGTCGTATACTCAGAGCCAGGGTATAGGACCAGTTATTGGGAAGTTCAAGCGGTTGAGTACAACCGCGGTTGAGTACAACCGCGGTTGAGTACAACCGCGGTCAAGTTGATGAGACAATGGCGTTGAGTACAATCGGTGTGTTTCGGTGGATTTCGGTGAATTTCGGTGTTCGGTTTGGCGGTTTTTCGAACACCGAAATCACCGATTTCGCCGAAAAGTCTGGAGCCCGAAACGGGCACCCGGCGCTGAAAAGCTGAAGCGTTACGGTCCAACAGCGGATTGACGCGGTCGCATGTCTGACCGTTTGTAAAAACTATTGCAACAATTATACGACTATAATTTTTATTTTTCAATCACAAGGACCGGTTGATGAAGTTTAGGAAAACAGACAGGCTGGTAATGGAAATCTGAACGGTTACGACCCACCGTACAAAAAAGGGATTGGCGCAGGCAACATCTGCCTGTACCAATCCCTTTACCTTAGGTGGCACTACTGATAGGTTTTCTTAAAAACCTACTCCCAGAGCGTTACACCTTTCAGCGTCGGCAAACAAGAAGTCCCGCTGCCGATGCCGTCGCCTGGGTCGATCTGCCCTTCACCGACCACGGCATACAGGAAGGTGCCGTCAATGGTGCCGTTGCTGCCGCCGCCACTGCAGGAATCAATCGTGGCTGCCAGGAAGCCGACGATGTGGTAGTAGAAGCTGTTCACCCAGCCAATGGAAGGCTCCTGCCCGCCGAAGGTGCTTTGCATATCACCCCGCTCGTAGATATAGTCAAACACCGGCAAGTAGACCGTCTGATTCATGTAAGTGGTGCAGATGGTGCGCCGGGTGACATCACGGGTACCGGGGTCGCCGACAATGTAGTCGCCATCGGAATAATAGGGGGGCAATGCGCCGCGGGTGCCGGCAAAGATGGGATGAGGGCAGCCGAATTCAGCCCACTCTTTCAGATCCGCGTTGCTGAAGTTCTTGCTGATTGTGCGTTCCAGCGGCGCCCCTTGCCCGAGGTAATCGGTGTTGTACATGTAGTTGAAGTTGAGCCAACCGCGTTGTGAGTTCGAAGGCGGATCGCTGGGGCAATCCACGCCATCTCGCCGGCAGATGCCGCCACTGCCCTCGAAAAGGGTGAACTCCATGTTGCCGCTGCCGATAATGTCATCCACGCGCTGCACCGGGAAGCCGATGGGCAGAATACCTCCACCCATTTGCACCACGGGACCGAACATCGCCATGGCATTGCCCGCCGGCGCCATGTCATCCTGCCCGACGATGCGCATAAAGGTGGTGGTTTGCGTGAGTTGCGCGGTCACTTCCACACCGGTGGTCCCGTTGGGAACTCCCAGACCTACGCAGGCATTCCGCAACCGGGCTGCATCCTTGTTGACATACCAGGCTTCGATGCGCCCTGCCGTCAGATCATGAGTAACGCCGTTCTGCGCGCCAAAATCCACAATCGCTGCGCATACCCGGTTCTCCAGGTTGGCGCCCGCAGTACAGCCCTCGCTCGCGAGCACCCGCGTGCCCGCCATCGCCATCGCATCGGCGGCATTCTGTACCTCGCGGCGCGTCTGATAGAGCCGCCCACCATCCAGCGCCAGGCCGATTACCGCTGCCAAAGCGATGATGGCAAAAACCACCAAGACCATAGCCTGTCCACGTTCGTTTTTCATGCTCTCCATCCTCCAATAATTCTAATAGGTAGATAATCCTGACTCAATCTGCAATGTCGTAGTGGCTCCGCCCACAATGACGAGATTCCGTTTGCTGCGCTGAATCGCGCGCAACCCTCAACCACAATGCTACTTCTCCCAGACTCTGAACCTCAAACTGCCTACTGTACCAACCTCATGGTGTATTTGTCTGCCGTTGATTGCTTAAGCCAGCTCAGCGTACGGCGATAATCGCATTGGTGGCTTCTGCTTCCAAGTCCACGATGCTATCCGGGAAAAATGACCTGGCGATTGGCGTATAGAAAGTGAATTCATAGCTCACCGAGACTGTGATGGCAGCTCCTGCCACTGGCGTGCCGCCCTCTATCGCAACGGCTACGTCGTCGGCGTTGATGGTGATCAGACCGGTGGAGGCAGCTGCTGCGCGCTCGGCGATGCCCGTGCCATCATTAGGGCGCGCGGCGGCATAAGCTGCGCCTTCCTGCGCCGCATCGTTCAAGGCGACCATCACATAGTAGACGCGCCCGAAATCCACCAGCCCTAGCAGCATCAGCAGCAGCACCGGCAATAGCAGAGCAATTTCGACGATACTTTGACCCTTTTCCTTTTTGCGCATCGCAAACCTCCTGACCAACCGGAGAACTGCCCTATGGGTTCAGCAGCAGCCCTGTGGTTGCATCAATCGTGACCTGGTGTTTAGCGGTTGGATTGAAGGCGCTGATAACCCAGCGGTCGCCTTCAGGCGTCGCCTGCAACTGCAACTGCACGGCGGCGTTCTCGTTGGTTTTGAGAAACTCCTCTCCACCGGCTGCGCGAAAGGTCAACCAGGCGGATTCCACCGGTGTTGCCGGCGGAAACTCGTTAAGCCCGCGCGGTGCATTGGGAACCTCTGTTGCCGGCGTGTCGAAAAGCTGCTCACCGCGCATCGAAACTGACTTCACCGCACTTTCGCTGGCGGCATAGTAAATGTACGTCCAGCTCACCGGCGGCGATTCGGTGGTGATCCATTCTCCTGTGGGACGCCAGGTCGCTTCGGCGCGAATCAGGGTGGCATCAGCAGCCCAGGCTTGTGCTTTGACATGCGCTGTTTGCTCCGCCGCCGCATAGTCAATGGGCGGCGCCAGTCCCGTCCACAGCACGCTCTGTGCCTCGGCATTTTGCGCGCCCGGTCCCGCTACCTGGGGCAGGCGCCCGCTGAGCGCCCCCCATATCAGCACGAACCCCACCAGCAGCAGGAGCAACAACCCTACTGCGTAGAAAATCCAGCGCTCATTCTTCATGGCCTGAAACCCCTCAATGTGAGCGGTAAGTACACCTTTTCGCGCGGCACGGGTCCCTGGCGGAAAAAGGCATCGTAATTGGTGGTATACACCGCGCCGCCCTGGTGCTCTTCCCATGCCAGATAGACCTGCCCGTTAGTGCCCAACTTCATGCTGGGGAAGAACGAAAGTCCAGTGGTCTGTGAGGCATTGGTGACCCAATCATCCCACTTCTTGCCCCCATCCTTGCTGCAGCGCATCAGGATTTCCTCTACGCCGCTATCCCCTGGGTCGCCGCGGTAGCCGTGCCAGGCGACGCATACCGTATTCCCCAGCGCGTCCATGCTGATGGTGGACCAGGTGGGGCGATAGGTGTTCACCTGCACCGCCTGGTTATCTAGCCGCATCCCCACCTGTCCCAGCGCCGGGCTCCACTGCCCGCCTTCCAGGCGCCGGTAATTGATATATTGCATCGTAAAGGGTTTGTTTGGATCGCCCGGATTAGGGATAAACTGTTGCTCAACCCACGTGATGTGAACCCGGTTGGCGCCATCTACGGCAATCTTGGGGCGCACGCCCATCTGGTTGGCGGGCGATATCCGGGTCAGCGTGCCCCAGCTAAAGCTGTTTGAAGCCGTTTGCCATTGCCCTTGCACATACCAAACGCTGATGACATCCAGAGTCCCTCCAGCTTGCTCCCAGACCAGGTGCACCGTGCGTTTGTCGCTGCTCAGGGCGGCTTGCGGGTGCCAGATGCCCCCGTAACGGGGAGTGGGGCTGGCTTGGGCGTGTGTGATGATGATGGTCGGCGCGGGCCATTGTTCGGCGGAGAAAAGGCGGTTCGAGTAGTAGAGGTTCGCCTTTGTAAATTCAGTCGGGAGCGCCGAAGTGAAGAAAATGTGCAACCGGTCCTCGCCCACGAGTAATTTGGGTGAGGTGTCTCCGTAAGTGGGAGCCATCACGGTTTTCGGTGTCCCCAGCCCCACATCCTGCTGCATGACGGCACCGGATTGGCTGATGTTGCCCTGTACCCAGGAGGCATAGAGCTGAGTGCCGCGATAGACCAGATTGGGCGCCCACGCCTCTTGGGTCCCCGTTGCCGCCAGCGTCACCGGGGTGGCGCCAGCTTGCGCCTGTGACATATAAATCCCGCGTGTGCTGCCGGGTTGGTCGCCCAGATTGGACCAGGCAACCATAGCCTGGTTATTGCTGTTCAGCGCGAGCGAGGGCTGCCGAATGTCGCCGTTGGACGAAAGATTTATGGGATTAATGGCGCCATCGTTGCCCCAAGGGCTATCCGTAGCCATCACCGGCGTCGTAAAGACCAACGCCAGGGCGAGGCTGAGGCCAAACATGAGAAATCGAGTTTTGTGTTTCATCTTAATTGATACGCGTCAGGTTAAGATCAACTTGCTGCCGGATTTCATTCGACTGCAAATTGGTCACTACGGTCTGTCCCCGGTAGATGGCGGTCGCCATACGCACCTGCCCGACAACGGTGTAGTCTCCAGGGGGTAGCTCGGCTTCATAATACCCGTTGATGACATTCCCACTAGGCAGGGTCTGAGCGCGTGAGAAACCGGACCAGATCAACCGTCCAACAGTGTCATACACGTAGACATTGACCAGATTCGTGGGGCTCATATCCAGATACGTCAGCCCGATGATTTTGCCCTTCGGTCCCGGCGTGATGGCGGGTGTGGGCGTTGGGCTGGGCACCGGGTTCTGCTGCGTCACGGTGATGACAAGTGGGGCGCTCAGGTTATTCGACTCGCTATACTCGCGAATCTGGCTCCAGGTATCCGCTAGCACGGTGATGGTATGTGTCCCCGTTGTGGCAAAGCCGGTCTCCACCCACATGGTGAAGTCAATGCTCGCGCCTGCCGGCAAACCGTTGATGGCGATATAGTCCCGGCTGGTATCCGTCAGCGGATTGGGGGAAACTTTTTCGTAGAGGTCCACCCAGAACAGCGAGGGAATATCCGCGCCGCCCTGATTGGTCACGTTCACGGCGAAATCTATCTTGTTGAAGGTACCCAGAGGCGGCGTGCTTGCCAGCTCCAGGCTGCTCACCACCAGGTCCGGCACCGGGCATGGGCAGGTGAATGGAGTGGTAGCGAGCGCTACCCGGGTCCCGGTTTGGTCTTTCTTCGTCCAGGCTTCGGCTTTGAATTCGTGCTGGACGTAGGCGGTCGCGTTGGGAACGTTGACGGTATAGACAAAGCTTGAGGTGCTGATTTTGGAGGCGCTGTTGACGAGACGAACCCCATCGAAGAAAATGCCTAGATAGTTGCCCGTGGGCCAGTTGAAGCCGCGCACCGTGATGGTTTGCGCGCCTGCGGGACCGCAGACGGGGTCAATGGTGATGTAGAAGCCGGTCGGCAATGGTGTGGGGGTGGGCGTAGGCGTAGCTGTGCCTCCCGCGACCACCGTTGAATCCTGCCTTCCGTAACCCTGGACGATGAGCGTCATGCCGCCTTCCAGCGCCGGCAGCCCCTCGAAGCGGAAGGTGCCATCCGCTTCTACCACGGTCGAGCGTTGCAAGCCCGTCTGCACGATACGCAAGGTCACCGTCTCTCCCGGCTGAGCTGTGCCTGTGACCGCCGTGTCGCCCATCGTCACCGGTTCTTGAATGATGATATCGGCGATGGGAATGGGCGTAGCCGTTGGCGGAACCAGCGTCGGCGTGGGTCCGGGGGTGGGTGTAAGTGT
>JAKJAC010000090.1:1838-6684 GCA_022707705.1 Chloroflexota bacterium | reverse complement strand
GGCGGTCGGGACTTCGCAGGGCACCGCAAACGGCGCTGTGATGATGGTCCCACTCGACCGCCCCTCAACCGAGACGCTGTGATTGCCTGCCGGGACATTGCTGACGTTGATGGTCAGTGTGAAGTTAGCGCTAATCGATTGGTTATTCAGAATTTTGTCCGCATCGAAATAGACATCTACGCGACTATCATCGTCCCAGTTAGAGCCGGTGATCACGATGGATTGATTTCCAACCGCTCCGCAAAGCGGGCTGAGCGTAATGGTCGTGGTGGGGGTGCCGCCGCCGCCACCGCCTCCTCCGCCGCCCCCCGGCGGCGGCACGGTTGGGGGCGGGTCAATTACCAGCCCCACGTTTTGAATGGTGCGTGAGGCGGTGTTCTCTAGAACCACCGGGCCGATAAAGGGGTCGAATAACGGCGTCAGCGCCTCGACATCGTATTGCACTTGCACATTTACCCGCGAGCTGCCCGCCGCCACCTGGCCGGGGTCGGTGGTGGTGGCTGTGCCGGGTCCGGTATCATACCAAACCCAGATATTGACATCTTCCACCGGCACCAAGCTGATAAATTCCTCCGCGCGTGCGCTGATACCGCCGTAGTTACGCGGGCTGGTTACACCAAAGCGCGCGCCTTCCCGGGCGGCGTTGAACAGATTGCTATAGATGAAGAGCACTCGTCCGAATTCGAATATTCCCAACAGAATCAACAGGAGCAATGGCAGAATCAACGCAAATTCCACCAGGCCCTGTCCTTTGCTGCGCCGGCTGCTGTGTTTCTCCATGGTCATACTTTTCTCTCCCCGCCCTTGCCCCTGTGGTTACCCACAGAGACCTTAACCATTTTCTATCTATCTATTATATCGCCATTTTCGCAAAATAGTAACGTCAGTTTTGAGAGTTCTTCTAGTGGTTTTTTTTTCGTGGACGTAAAGCCCACTTGTGGGCTTTACGTCCACGAAAAAAACCTGTCTCAAATTGCCCGTCACTGGACGGGAGGTTTATTCGTTTTATAATGTAGAGGACCAAACAAGCAGCAAAGTTGGTGTGCGCATGGGTCCTCAAAGTGAAGCGTATAACGAGGCGCAGGTGATTCAGCAAGCTCGCCGCGGCGACCGGGCGGCTCTTGCGCAGCTCTACGAGCGCTACGTAGACGCCATCTATCGTTACATGCTCTACCGCACCGGTAACCATGAGACGGCTGAGGATTTGAGCGCCGAGGTTTTCGCCCAGATGCTCACCGCCATCGAACGCTATGAGGACATGGGATTGCCTTTTGGCGCGTGGTTGTTCCGCATCGCCCGCGCACGATTGGTAGACCACTGGCGGCGGAACAAGCGCCGTGAGGCTCAGACGGTAGCACTTTCAGAAGAGCTCGAGGACTTCCTGGTTGGCGCCGAATCTGCGGAAGGTGAGCACGCGGCAACGCGCGTTGAAACCCAGGAATTGCTGCAAGCCCTGGGCTATCTCACGCAGGCGGAACGCGAGTTGATTCTGTTGCGTTTCGCCTCCAATTTGAGCAACCAGGAGCTGGCGTTGGTGGTTCACAGCAATCCCAACGCGGTGAAAAGTATGCTGTACCGGGCGCTGCGCAAACTGCGCGAGATTCTCACCCGGCAGGAGCAGTTTCATAATCGGGGTCATGAGGGGTAGGTTGAGCGTGAAAAATACCGACGAGTTGGTGCAGCTGGCATCCACATTGCGGAGTTTGGGAAATCCGCGTGTCGCTGAGGAAACGCGGGCGCGCATCTGGCAAAATGCCCAGGCGCAGGTCGCATTGGCGCAGGCGGCGCCGGCGCGCGTTCCGTGGTATGCTGCCCCTTTCTTCCGTGGTCTGCTGCGCGTTACGGCGCTGCTGGCGATTGTCTTTGTGGGAACTTCCTGGTTGCTGTGGCGCAGCGTGCCCGGGGATGGGCTTTACCCGGTCGCGCGCGCGCTTGAAACGCGCGGGCTGGCGCTGTTGCCTGCCGCGCAACGTCCCGCGCTGGAATTGCAGCTGCTCGACCGGCGCGCTGCCGAGGCGCAACGCCTCGCCCAGCGCCGGGTGGGCGTCCCTCAAGAGCTGGTCGCTGAGATTGCGCTGGCAGCGAACAAAATCGCTGCGGAACCTGAAGCCTGGGGTGGGGAGTCAGCTGCCGCGGGCGTGGTCAACCGGCAGCTCACGGCGTTGCAGTCGGTGGCATCGGCTCAACCCGGTAACCGCCAGGTCGCCGGCGCCCTCGAGATGACCGCAGCGGCGCAGCGTGATTTGCAAGTCATCACCTCTACGCAGTAGCTGTTGCGCGCACCCGCTCACTCGCCTTCCAAAATAGTATTTTGTGAATGCGGCGCCGTACCCGGTGCCGCATTCACAAAATATAGAGAGAAGACCCTCTTCGTCTGTATGCAGAACCTCTTCTGCTTTCCCCCGAGGTCCTGTCGCGTCCCCAAACCCCCCATATTTGTGCTATAATGGCTAATGAAGTCACATGGCAAATGATGGTGGTATGTCAGAAAATAGCGATGTTTTGACCGCAGTGCAGCTACGCCTCGGCTACAGCTTCCAACGCCCGCAGCTGCTCACCCTGGCGTTGACGCATCCTTCGTATGCCCACGAGCACCCCGAACATGGGGATGAGGAACAGCACAACCAACGGCTGGAATTCCTCGGCGATGCTGTGCTCGATTTCCTCGTGGCAGCCTGGCTGTTTGAGCAGCATCCCGACTTCCCCGAAGGTCCCCTGACGCGCTTGCGCGCCACTCTGGTGTGCACGTCTTCCCTGGCGCATTTGGCGCTCGACCTGGGATTGGATAAAGCCTTGCGCCTTGGGCACGGTGAAGAAGAAAGCGGCGGGCGTGAGCGTTCCGCCAATCTCTGCGATGCGCTGGAAGCCGTGGTGGGCGCGCTCTATCTCGATGGCGGTCTCACGTGTGTTTGGGAGCGCCTGGCGCCCTGGTTTGCCGGCGAGGTAGAGAGAATCCTGGGAGCCGAATCTTACCTGGACGCGAAATCGCGTTTCCAGGAATGGATTCAAGCCGTGACAGGGATTACGCCCAGCTACCGCATTTCCGGGGATAGTGGTCCCGACCATGCCAAGATTTTCACGGCGCAGGTGTTGCTGGAGGACCGTGTGGTGGGAGAGGGCGCCGGATCGAGCAAGCGCGCAGCCGAACAGGCGGCGGCGCAGGCGGCTTTGGCGGCATTGCGGATTGCGGCGGAGGATTGATCCCGCAGCTCCGGCATGGATGACGACAGATTGGTGTTATCGCCAATTCACAAGCAAGGCAATTTGAGGGGTGTTCTATGATGCGTTTTGACCGCTTTACCGAAAGGGCGCAGGAAGCCGCGCGCCGCGCCGTGGAATTGATGACCCACTACGGGCACAGCCAGGTAGATGTGGAACATCTGCTGCTCGCTTTGGTGAATCAGCCCGAGGGCATGGTGCCGGAGATTCTCACCGATATGGGCGTGGAACCCTCCTTGCTGGCGGAGCAGTTGGATGGAATGTTGCGCGCGACCTCACGCCCGGGTATTTACGGCGCTGGCGGGCGGCAACAGGTTTTCAGCACCCCCCGCGTCAACCGCGCGATTGAACTTGCCGGCACCGAAGCCAATCGCCTCAAAGACGAGTACATTTCTACCGAGCACCTTTTCCTGGCGATTTTGCAGGAGCACAGCACCCCCGTGACGCGCCTGCTGCAGGAATTCAACCTCACCCGCGAGCGCGCCCTGGAATCTGTGCAGCGTCTGCGGGGTGGGCAGCGTGTGACGCATCCTCAAGCAGAATCCCAGTACCGGATTTTGGATAAATACAGTCGTGATTTGACCGTGATGGCGCGCGAACAACGGCTTGACCCGGTTATCGGGCGCGATAATGAGATTAGCCGCGTGACCCAGATTCTGGTGCGCCGCACCAAGAACAACCCCGTGCTCATCGGCGAACCGGGTGTGGGCAAGACTGCCATCATCGAAGGGCTGGCGCAGAAAATCGCCCGCGATGATGTGCCCGAGATTCTCAAGGGCAAGCGGATGGTCCAGCTGGATTTGGGCGCACTGGTCGCGGGTACGCGTTTCCGGGGTGAGTTCGAGGAGCGGCTCAAGGGGATATTAGAGGAAGTGCAACGCTCCCAGGGCGAAGTGATTCTTTTCATTGATGAATTGCACACCGTGGTGGGCGCCGGCAACGCTGCGGGGGCGCTGGATGCCTCCAACATGATCAAACCGGCGCTGGCGCGCGGTGAATTGCAGTGCGTTGGAGCTACCACGCTCGATGAATATCGTCAGTACATCGAACGCGACGGCGCGCTAGAACGACGCTTTGCCCCGGTCTTTGTGGAAGAGCCATCGGTGGAAGACACCATCGAGATGCTGCGGGGCCTTTACAAGCGCTACGAGACCCATCACCGGGTCACGATTAGCGATGGCGCCCTGGTGGCAGCGGCGCAACTCTCTCACCGTTACGTCACCGACCGGCACCTGCCCGATAAGGCGATTGATGTGATGGACGAAGCTGCCGCGCGCTTGCGGGTGCGCCTCTACACCTTGCCGCCCGACCTGAAGCGCTTGGAGGACGAATTGCGCCAGATTCGCGCCGACGAAGAAGCGGCGGGCACGGCGCGGGATTATGAACGGGCCGCGGAATTGAAAGTCCAACGCCTGCGCCAGGAGCAGGATTTCGAGAAGAAACGCAACGAATGGCTCGATACCCAACACCTCGATGAAACGGTCGAAGCGGCTGATATCGCGGCAGTGGTCTCTGCGTGGACGGGCATCCCGGTATCACAGGTCCTCGAGAGTGAAGCCCAGAAGCTGTTGCGCATGGAAGAGGCGCTGCAGGAGCGCATCATTGGGCAGCAGGAAGCGCTGCACGC
>JAKJAC010000090.1:0-1828 GCA_022707705.1 Chloroflexota bacterium | reverse complement strand
ATCCGCCGCGCTCGCGCCGGGTTGAAAGACCCGCGCCGCCCGATTGGCACGTTCCTCTTCCTCGGCGCTTCCGGTGTCGGCAAGACCGAGACGGCAAAAGCGCTGGCAGCATTCCTCTTTGATGACGAAGAGGCGCTGTTGCGGGTGGACATGAGCGAATACCGTGAGGCGCATACCGTCTCCCGCCTGTTTGGCGCCCCGCCCGGCTATGTGGGTTATGACCAGGGTGGGCAACTCACCGAAGCGGTCCGGCGGCGCCCCTATCAGGTGGTGCTCTTCGACGAAATCGAGAAGGCGCATTCCGATGTGTGGAACGCGCTGCTGCAGATTCTCGATGAGGGACGCCTGACCGATGGGCAGGGGCACATCGTGGATTTCCGCCACACGGTGGTGATTATGACCTCCAACGTGGGCACCGAGATGTTGCGGCGCGGCGGAGCCTTGGGATTTGCCCACAGCGGTGCGGCTGAAGAGGACGATGCCCGGCAACGGGTGCTCGCCGCTTTGCGCCAGACCTTCCGCCCGGAGTTCATCAACCGCGTGGATGAGATCATCGTCTTTGGGCAGCTCACGGTCGAGGATATGGAGCAGATTGTGCGTTTGCAGATGCACGAGGTCGATGCGCGCCTGCAGGAATACGGCTTGCGCGTCAACCTGTTGCCCGCCGCCTTGCGCTGGTTGGCGCAGCAGGGTTATGACCCACAATACGGCGCGCGTCCCTTGCGACGCGCGATTCAGCGTTATATCGAAAGCCCCCTGAGTATTCGGATTCTGAGCGGTGATTTCAGTCTGGAAACGTTGATTGATATTGACCTTGAAGGGGAAGAGCTGGTTTTCCACTCCCACGCCGCTCCATCCGCAGATGCCGCATCCCAGGATGCCGCATCCCAGGATGTCGCATCCCAGGATGTCGCATCCCAGGATGGAGCGGCGCCATTGAGCGGCGCTCCGGTTGCGGTCACTACAGGCTCTTAATTCTGGATGGAGAGAAGTGATATTTAGCACCTGCAAAAAGTCTTTCGCTTCTGGTCATGTTGCCAATTATGTAGTATGATGTATAACTAAGGCAGGCGCCTATCAGGGGTCTGCGAGTGCAATAACACTTACCATATCCGGAGAGGTGCATTCCAAGGAGGTGATTCGGTCGTATTGGCATGTAGAAAATGCGAGGTGTTTCGATATTCAGCTTTACCGTATCTATTCTAATAGTTAGAATCTGAAGGAGGAGTCCTATGTTGAAAAAGTTTTGGGCTTTGTTGAGCCTGGCGTTGGTGGTCAGCATGCTGCTGACGGCTTGTGGTCCCACGGCTACCCCCACCGCCGAACCGACGCAAGAAGCGACTGAGGCGCCCACGCAAGAGGCGGCCCCTGGACCCATCATCGGCATGGTTACCGATATGGGCGGTATTGACGATAAGTCCTTCAACGCCACCGCGTGGAAGGGCATCGAGCGCGCCAATAAAGAGTTGAATGTTCAAGGTTCATACCTTGAGTCACAGCAGCAGACGGATTACGCCACGAACATCACGCAGTTCGTCAAGCAAGAAGCCAAACTCATCGTGACCGTGGGCTTCCTGCTGGCTGATGATACCGCCAAGTTCGCGGCTGAGAATCCCGACATCAACTTCGCCATCGTGGACAACAATTCCCTTGGTCCCAATGTGCGCGGTCTGACCTTCTCCACCGACCAGGCGGGTTTCCTCGCCGGTTACGCGGCGGCTGCCGCCACCAAGACCGGTAAGGTCGCCACCTTCGGCGGCATCAACATCCCGCCCGTCACCATCTTCATGGTCGGCTTCGAAGCTGGCGTGAAGTACTACAACGAGCA
>JAKJAC010000008.1:11281-49258 GCA_022707705.1 Chloroflexota bacterium | reverse complement strand
GCGAATGCCTTGCTTGCGCTTCAGAGGTGTTATGCGGAACATAGTGCGATTTCGGTCAGCGACCTGCTACGAAATCCCCTATGGGGCATTCGTAGTAGATGAAAGGGCTTCTGCGTCCCCCGTGGGGCACGCTGTGGCGTGAGGTGCATAGCGTGACTTCGGTCAGCGACCTGCGACGAAATCCCCATGCGAGGGTGCATTTCAGCTTTTGGGAAAAAGGAAGCCGATTGTCATACAAGAGATACCTTTTTTATTGATTTTTTGCGGCGGGACGAAGTCCCGTCGCAAAGAATCAATTTCCTTCTGCGCCCTGTAGGGGCGCAGAAGATTTTCACCTCCGTTTTGAAACGCACCCCCTATGCGACGAGCATTTGACGTTCTCGCCAATCAGGTTAAGCTTTACGGCTAGCGTCTTGACGCAACTTGCTTGCATGACCATAGGAGATGTCGCCCATGAACCAGCCTGTCGTACCCATCTACCTCGACCCCACGCACCCGCTTGCGGAGCGCGTTCAGGATTTGATATCCCGCCTCACCCTTTCCGAGAAGGTTACCCAAATGAGCCATCCGGCGCAAGCTATTCCTCGCTTGGGCATTCCAGCCTACAATTACTGGAATGAAGCCCTGCATGGGGTGGCGCGCAATGGGCGTGCCACGGTTTTTCCGCAGGCGATTGGCATGGCTGCGACCTGGGATGCGGACCTGGTGCAACGAAGCGCCGTCGCGATCAGCGATGAGGCGCGTGCCAAATATCACGAGGCGCTGCGTCGCAAAGGTCACACCGATTGGTACCAGGGTCTCACATTCTGGTCTCCCAATGTCAACATCTTCCGTGATCCTCGGTGGGGGCGTGGGCAGGAGACCTGGGGTGAGGACCCCATTCTTACCGGCGAGCTCGGCGCGGCATTCGTCCGTGGTATGCAGGGCGATGACCCCCGATACCTCAAAACCGCCGCCTGCGCGAAGCATTACGCCGTCCATAGCGGACCCGAAAAGGAACGCCACAACTTCAACGCAGTTGTCTCGCGGCGCGACCTCTACGATACGTATCTGCCTGCTTTCCGCAAACTCGTCACCGAAGCCAAAGTCGAAGCGGTGATGGGCGCTTACAACCGCACCAATGGCGAAGCCTGCTGCGCCAGTCAACTGTTGTTGGGGGATATTCTCCGCGACGAGTGGGGCTTCGAGGGGCACGTGGTCTCTGATTGTGGGGCGCTTACCGATATTCACGCGAATCATCACTTGGCCCAGGATGCGGTTGAGAGCGCCGCCCTGGCACTCAAGCGCGGTTGTGATTTGGGCTGCGATTGTGTCTACGAGCACATTCCAGAAGCGATTGAGCGGGGATTGATTACCGAAGCAGACGTGGACTGCGCACTGGCGCGCACATTGACTACCCGCTTCAAACTGGGCATGTTCGATCCTCTGGAGCTGGTGCCCTACGCCGGCATCCCTATGGAAGTGGTGGGGAGCGCGGCGCACCGCGAACTGGCTTATGAGGCGGCGGTCAAATCGGTGGTATTGCTTAAGAATGCGGATAACCTGCTGCCCTTGCAGGGGCAGATGCGCAAGATTCTGGTGGTGGGTCCCAATGCTGCCGGGTTGGATGTGCTATTGGGCAATTATCATGGGCTGAGCGATACGCTGACGACGTTGCTGGAGGGCATCGTTGGCGCGGTGCCTGAAGGTACCCGCCTGGAATACCGTCCCGGTTGCGGCTTGACTCATGTGAACCAGAACGGTCATGATTGGTCGGTGGTCGAAGCGGGCAAATGCGACGTGACCATTGCCTGTATGGGACTTTCGCCGCTCCTGGAGGGCGAGGAAGGGGACGCCATTCTCACGCTGGAGAACGGTGACCGCTCTGGCATTGGTTTGCCCGCTGTGCAGGTGGAGTACATCAAACGCCTGGCGGCGCATGGCGCGAAAATCGTGCTGGTGCTCACCGGTGGCAGTCCCATTGCCCTGGGTGAGTTGGAGGACCTGGTGCAGGCGGTGGTCTTCATCTGGTATCCGGGTCAAGAGGGCGGGCGCGCTGTGGCGGATGTGCTCTTCGGCAAAGCCACGCCCTCTGGAAAACTGCCGGTGACCTTCCCCAAATCCATCGAGCAACTCCCGCCCTTCACGGATTATGCCATGCAGGAGCGTACTTACCGTTACGCCACCTGGGAACCGCTCTATCCTTTTGGTTTCGGCTTGAGCTATACAAGCTTTGCCTACAGCAATCTGCGCCTGGAGGGCAATCTTGCATACGGGACCCTAACCGCTCGCGTACTTCTGACCAATACCGGCGCTACGGTGGGTGAAGAGGTGGTGCAGGTCTACCTGAGCGATGTGGAGGCTTCGGTAGTGGTGCCGTATCACCGGTTAATCGCCTTCCGCCGGGTGGAACTTGCGCCGGGCGAGTCGCGCGAGTTGACGTTCGAGATTACCCCAGATATGCTGGCATTGGTGGATGAGGCGGGCGCCTCGCGTCTTGAAGCAGGCGACTTCAGGTTGACCATCGGCGGTTGCTCGCCTGGAGCGCGCGGCATTGCCCTGGGTGCGCCGGAACCGGTGAGCGCCACCTTTACGTTGCAGTTTCCCAAGGAGTTCTGAGCATGGTTGAGCCAACACCAACAGCACAGGTCTATCTCGATTCACAGCGGGTGATTGGCGAGATTTCGCCATACCTTTTCGGCGGCTTTGCCGAGCACATGGGACGTTGCATTTACGAGGGCATCTTCGATCCCGCTTCTCCTCACGCTGATGAGCAGGGTTTCCGGCGCGATGTCCTCGCGGCATTGGCGGAATTGGATTTTTCGATCATCCGTTACCCCGGAGGTAATTTCCTCAGCGGTTATCACTGGCGTGATGGCGTCGGTCCCCGCGAGCAGCGCCCCCGGCGGCGGGAACTGGCGTGGCAATCCATCGAGACCAACCAATTTGGCGTCAACGAATTTATGGATTTCTGCCGGCGTATGGGAACGGCGCCGATGTTGGGCGTCAATCTGGGAACCGGCACTATCGAGGAGGCGGCAGCGTTGGTGGAGTACTGCAACGCTCCGGTGGGCACGGCAATGGCTGACCTGCGGGCGGCTCATGGCTACCGTGAGCCGCATGGGGTACGCCATTGGTGCCTGGGCAATGAGATGGATGGTCCCTGGCAAATCGGTGGGCTAGACGCAGAAGCCTACGCCCTCAAAGCGCGCGAAGCTGCTAAGATGATGAAATGGCAGGATTCCTCGATCAAGCTCACCCTTTGCGGCTCATCGGGCATGGATATGCCCACCTTCCCGGAGTGGGATCGGGTCGCGTTGGAGCACTGTTGGGAACAGGTGGATTATCTCTCGCTGCATACCTATGTGGGCAACCGCGATGACGACACCGGCAGCTACCTTGCTCTCCCTCACCGCCTTGAAGAGCAGGTGGATACTCTCGCGGCGACGCTGCGTTATGTCAAAGCGCGGTTGCGCTCGCGTCACGAGGTTCACCTTTCTTGGGATGAGTGGAATGTCTGGTACAAGGACATGACCATGCAGGGGGGCTGGACCGAAGCGCCTCATCTTATCGAAGAAGTCTACAACCTGGAAGACGCGCTGGTGGTAGCTCAGTGGCTCAATCTCTTTCTCCGCCGCTGTGATGTGCTCCACATCGCCTGCCTGGCGCAGATTGTCAATGTCATTGCTCCCATCCTCACCACCCGTGAGAGCTTGCTCAGGCAGAGCACGTTCTATCCCTTCCAGCTCTTCCGGCGCGCCGCGCGCGGCCTGGCGTTGGATGCTCACGTCGAGGCGCCACACTATGCCACTCAGAGATTTGGCGCTGTGCCCCTGCTCGATGTTTCCGCCAGCTACGACCCGGGCACGGGGACGGGAGCAGTCTTCCTTGTCAACCGTAGCCAGGAGCAACCCTTGCCGGTGGAATTGCTCTGGCAGCGCCAGGCGCCGCAACGGATCACGGAGGCAGTACGCCTGGCGGGCGCCGACCCAAAGGCTGCGAACACTTTTGAGCGCCCCACAGGGGTCGCACCGACAGCAATTACTGCGCCCTCGATTGTGGACGGCGCCGCTCAGTTGCTCCTGCCGCCTCTTTCATTGACCGTGGTGCTGACGGCGGATGCCTGAGTTTTTGGATGGCTAACATAACCAAATCCTTCAATTACTTTGATCAGAGGTAACATGGAACCTACACTGCAAGCGATTTTCGACAGTATCATCGAGGGTGACGCCAGCAGCATTGCGGCGCAAGTCACCATGGCGCTAGAGGCAAATCTGCCTCCGGCACAGATTCTCACCGAAGCCATGATTGCCGCTATGGCGGAGATTGGACGGGGCTTCGAGGAGGGCGAATACTTCGTGCCGGAGATGCTCATCGCGGCGCGCGCCATGAAGACCGGTTTGGCGGTGCTCAAACCCCGCCTGGTCGAAGCGGATGTCCCTGCGTTGGGGAAGGTGGTTGCCGGCACCATTCAAGGCGACCTGCACGACATCGGCAAAAACCTCGTCTGCATGATGCTCGAGGGTGCGGGTTTCGAGGTTGTAGACCTGGGTACGGATGTGTCGCCGGAGCGCTTTGTGGAAGCGGCGCAGGGGGATGGCGTCAACCTCGTGGCGATGTCGGCGCTGCTCACCACGACGATGGGGAACATGAAGGCGACGCTCGCGGCGCTGGATGCGGCGGGCTTGCGCGGCAAGGTCAAGGTGATGGTCGGTGGCGCGCCGGTGACGGAGCGCTTTGCGCAACAGATTGGCGCGGATGGCTATGCACCCGATGCCAGTCGTGCGGTCGCCGTCGCTCGCGCGTTGGTCGAAGCCCTGGGGGCTTGATCCACTCGCCTATTGTGAGGCGCCGCGCTCCAGCGTCTCCAACAAACCGGGTAGCAGACCCAGGTGTTCGATCTCATAATAACCTGGCTGTCCGGTTTGCGGAGCTTCGGCTATTTCGTGCGCCCAGGTGAGGGCGTGCGGCACGTAGACCGCAACTGCACCCAATTCCAATACCGGCAGGATATCGGAGCGCAGAGAGTTGCCGACCATCAGGAAACGTTCCGGTACCAGTGCGTGCCGCTGCAACAGCGCGGCGTACGTGGTGCTGTTCTTATCGCTCACAATTTCGACGTGCCGGAAGTATTGCGCCAATCCCGAGCGTGCAACCTTCGATTCCTGATCGAGCAAATCCCCCTTGGTGATGACCATCAGCGTGTAGGTCTTGGCTACCTCTGCAACAGCCTCAGCCACATGCTCCAGCAACTCTACCTTAGCGGTGAGCATGGCTTTGGCTTTATCCACAATCGTTTTGATCTCACGCCCGGAGATGCGCCCCTCGGTCAAATCCACAGCCGTCTCGATCATCGAGAGCGCAAAGGCTTTGATTCCATAGCCAAAGTGCTGCATATTGCGCATCTCGGTCTGAAAGAGCTGCTCATCAATCCATTCGAGGCTGTGATACTGCGATAACAGCTGCCGGAAATGCTCCTGTGCGTCGGCATATAGGCGCTCATTGTGCCAGAGCGTATCGTCAGCATCAAAGGCGATGATTTCGAAACGTGCCATAGGTTTACCTCAGAACTTCGAGACGTCGCTTGTTCTCGTATGGCAGAATGAAGCGCGTGCGGTCTTCTTCTGGAATCGCAATGCCCCGTCGCGCCTGCAATTCCTCGAACACCACCAACCGCTCGGCAAGCTTCTCGCAGCCCTCGTAGTCCGAGCATTGCGCACAATGCTCCAACCCTCGCGCAATAGCGCACGGGCGCACCGGACAGGCGCTGTCAATGAGATGTGGATTCTCCGCCATACAGCCATCGCAGCAGAGCGCCTCCGGTGGAATTCGGAAGCCGAAATAAGTATGCCAACCATCGCTGAGCACTTGCCGGTTCTCCGGTTGCGCCTCGATATTCGGCTTGTACGCCAGGCACAAATCGCAACGATACCCGCAACGGGTGAGGATAGATTCCATATAGCGATCCTTTATGAGTTTATAGGGAGAGGATACATCGGAAATGGGAATAGACAAGTTAGTATCACGATGGATATCTGGCGAACACGCATACTGAGAGAAAAAATCTCTTTACTTTTGACAATAACCATGTTAGAATACATATATTGGCGTTTTTGGGGGATTTTTTCTCGTAATTGAGGTGACTTATGTTACTCCGTTTCCATGTCAGTAATTTTCTATCGTTTAGCGAAGAGGTTGAACTCTCACTCATCCCAAGCCGGGTGCGACAACACTCGGAGCATATTGTTCGAAATACTGCTGGATGTGATATAGATATCTTACGTGCCGCAGTGATTTATGGCGCTAATGCGTCTGGCAAGTCTAATATGGTTCGCGCGATGCGTTTTGCCCAGCGACTCATTCTGGAGGGCACACGTATCAAACAATCCATTCCGCGGATCCCTTTCAAATTGTGCCAGGAAAGTGGGGTACGTCCTTCTAGATTTGAATTTGAATTCCGGCATGGGGCAAATTGCTACATCTATGGTTTTGAAGTTGATCATCAACGGATTCACACTGAATGGTTATATGAGATCAAGAAGACTGCCGAGACTTTGCTTTTTGAACGTGCGACGACCGAAGAGGGTAAAGTCTCTGTCCAGTTTGGTAAGGTCGGATTCCAAGATAAAGAAGACCAGCAGTTTGTTGCAGGGGTGGCAAAGGGCACTCGCTCAAATCAGCTGTTTTTGACAGAAAGTATGGAACGCAATATTCCCCATTTCGCGAATGTATACCAATGGTTCGATGAAACTCTGGTGATTATCTATCCAGATTCACAATACTTGCCGTTAGCCAGCAAAATAGCAGAAGGTGATTTCGCAGCGAGTATTGCTCAGTATCTAGAGCAGCTTGGAACAGGTATTCGTGGTTTTGACTTATTGGATATGAACCCTGAAGTAGAGTTTCCGCTTGATATCCTAACAGAGATGCGTGAACTACCAGAACTAGAAGGAAAATCCGTGTTTGTGGTCGGCCCAGGCGGTGAGCGTTTTATTGTTGATGTGACAGAAGGGCAAATTCAAGCCCAAAAACTCATGTTCAAGCACAAAATGGGAGACTGCAATGAGGATGTCTTATTTGACATAAAGGAAGAATCTGATGGAACACGTCGCATGCTTGATCTGTTGCCTCAATTTGCCAGCTTGACGGGCCGGGATCAGGTGATTGTTATTGATGAATTGGATCGTAGCCTCCATCCGCGCCTCAGCTATGAATTGATCAAACTTTTCCTGGCAGATGTGGAAAGCCATAGTCAGCTTATCGCTACGACGCATGAGGAACACCTCCTCGATTTGGAATTACTGCGGCGCGATGAAATCTGGTTTATTGAAAAAGATCTGACCGGAGCTTCGCGACTTTATTCGCTGGAGGAATTTGCGCCACGCTATGACAAAGACATCGAGCGGGGTTATCTGATGGGACGTTTCGGCGCAATACCGGTTTTTAGGCGCACATCGTTTTCCCGGAGAGTCTGATATGCCGGAGAAGCGACACTTCAAAACCCGAAAGCGCGTTAGTGGGGTGCGCGATCCTAAGCTCATCATCATTGCGGCTGAAGGGGCCCGCACAGAGCGTACGTATTTTGAAGATATGGCCTCACCGGGTTATTTTTATAATCCGCGCATTCATGTTGAGGTATTGGAGAGAGATGCGACGCACTCTGCCCCTGAGGCAGTGTTGCAATCCCTAGATGAATTCTACCGTCAATACCAACTCAAGGAACAAGATGAGCTATGGCTGGTTTTGGACACAGATCGCTGGGGTACTGCCAAACTCGCAGGCATTGCGACTTTGTGTTATCAAAAGGGTTACTTAATGGCTGCAAGTAATCCTTGCTTTGAATTGTGGCTACTTCTACACCTTCGATCTCTAGATGGATATTCTGTTGAAACGCTGGACGATTTTCGCATAAATCGTAAGACGGGCGATAGAACGCGATTGGAGCGAGAGTTATTGGCTTTATTGGGAGAGTACAACAAGGCCGCGCCAAAAACTGAGGCTTTTCTTCCGCATGTTGGCGTTGCTATCGAACGCGCTCGTGCACTGGACATCCATTCCGAGGATCGTTGGCCGCAGGATTTGGGAACACGGGTATATCTACTTGCTGAACATATTATGGAACGCGAACCGCGGGTAGTCTAAGCATTCCGCGCGACTTGGTGGTCCTAGAAGCGTGAGCATCGTCTTGACGATGCTCACGCTTTGCATTTGCCGGTGCGATTCTTACTTCAACGCCTCCATCCCCTTGAACGCCCGGTATGGCGAGAGGATTTCCAGCGTCTCCCGATCATCTACCGTCGTCTGTTGCGTCACCATGCGCGCCAGCAGCTCACCTAACCCCGGTCCCAGCATGAAGCCCTGCCCGCACATGCCTATCGCCATCAGATAGCCGCCGACCTCGCGCGTCCAACCCACCAGCGGCGAACCATCCGGCGTCATAGGATACAGTCCGCGCCAGGTGCGCCGCACGCGGATATTCGCCAACCGGGGCATCAGGTCCACCATCCGTTGCGCTACCTGCGGCAGGAACACGCTCGTCTCCCGACAATCAAAGCCCCAGATGCTCGGATCCGGCGTGATGCAGAAAACAATCTGCCCGCTGTGCAGCTGGAAGAAGTAGTAGTTCTTCGAACCGGGTGCGGGTCGAATATCCACCACCATCGGTCCGAGAAAATGTGCCACCGGTTCGGTGATGCCGCCCTCATGGGAATCGGGTCGCACGGGATGGTCGAAGCCCAGCAACTCGCCCACTTGCGCTGCCCAGGGTCCTGCTGCGTTGATCACGATTGGCGCATGGTAGGTTTCCTTGTTCGTGCGCACCCCCGTGATTTCGCGGTGTGAACCGTGCGCGACTTCGCGGGTGAGGATTTCGACCACCCGCTCGTTGAAGCGGAACTCGGCGCCGGCCTGCCTTGCCGTGTCGTAGTAGGCGTGCCCTGCCAGCAGCGTCGAGCAATGCCCATCCTCAGGCGAGAACGTCCCCCCGATCAACCCGTCGCGGTTGAGGTCGGGGATGATGTCCAACAAAGTCTCTTTGTCGTACCATTCGATATTGAGCCCATAGGCTTTCTGGACTTTGAGCAAGGTTCTGAGCGTCTGTTCTTCCTGCTCGCGGTAGGCGACGAAGGAATAGCCGCCGGTCGTCCATTCGAGATTATGTCCGTAGGTCTCCTGCCAGCTCTTTACGATTTCCAGCGTGCGCAGGCATAGCCGGATTTTCGCCGGATCGGAATGCGTGGCGCGGATACCGCCGATAGCTGCCTTGTTCGAGCCTTGTCCCTGGCTTGGGAATTGGTCGAGTACCAGCACTTTCATCCCGGCTTTTGCTATCGCCAGCGCCGCCGGTGCGCCCACGCTCCCTGCGCCGATGATGATGACATCGTAAGTGCGATTTGTTGTTGTCTCCATGAATTTCTCCCTTTAGTCCTGTAGTCTTCTTCCAATTGCTCGGCTATTGACTACTCGACTTATGACTCCTGACTCTTGACTCCGGCGAACACCCCCAGTGGCACCTCTACGAACAGGGGGCGCGGGACGTTTCGGGTGACCTCATTGAGCGGCACGCCCTCTTCACGGAATAGGCGTAGAATCAGATTGGTGCAGGTTTTCCCGCCACACGCGCCCATTCCCGCGCGTGTGACCGCCTTGATCTCGTTCAGGTCGCGGTACCCTTTGCGAATCAGGTCGCGGATTTCGCCTGCGGTTACGCGCTCGCAGCGGCAGACAATCTCATCATCGTCAATGCGTGTGATTTCTTCTTCCAGCGCTGCGCCGACCCACGGCTCCTGCACCCGTAAGCCCGCGATGCGTTTGGCGATGGCTTGTGGCGCGCGTACCTTCACCATCACCGTCCGGTCATTGCGCTTGATGGTGCGCACGCTGGCAACTGTCACATCGCCCAATACCTCGCCCATCGCGTCGAGCGCCGTCATAACGTCGTCCTCGTGTACGCTATCCGGCAGGAATTCGTAGGCGATAGTCACCAGCGGTTGCTCTGCATCCTTGCGGTAATCCACCAGCGTGATTGCCAGGCCCGGACAGATGGTGACACATTTCTCGCAGCCCAGGCATTCCTTCTCCATTTGTATACCCAGGTACTCCGGAACATGGCGAATATCATCTTCGGGAATGGCGATGAGCTGTTGCGGGCAGACCGACGTACAGGGGTTGCAGGGGATTTCCTGCGAACAGTGAAAGACCGGGAAGATACCACTCTGCTTCTCCGGGATGCGTTCGGCAATGGTCTTGCCGGGGTGTGATTTCAGAATCTCCGCGGTGCGATACCAGTCGCGCGGCACATCTTCTTCTGCGACCCCCAATGCGCGGGCGATTTCCAGCCCCTTGATCTTTCCGGAGAACATCGCTGCCGAAGCCTCCGCGATTTCCTCCGCGTCACCTGCATCAAAAACCGTGATATGGTACTCGCGCGCCTTTGCGGTGAACTCATTGACCGGGTCGAGGCCCACAGCAATCAGCACTGTATCGCATGCAAATGACTTTTCCGTGCCGGGAATGACCTGCCAGGCGTCATCGAGCTGCGCGATGGTAACTGATTCTACCTGATCCTTGCCATTCGCACTGACTACAGTGTGGCGCGTGTAAATCGGCACCCCAAAGCGCGCGAGCTTATCCTTGTGAACTTTGTAGCCGCCACATTCGGGTAGCGCTTCCACCAGTCCCACAACCTCAATGCCGGCTTGTAGCGCATGATAACCTGCGATCAAGCCCACGTTGCCGCCCCCGATGATGAAAAGCCGGCTTGCTGCTTTTACCAAATCGCGGTTCACGAGTGTTTGGAACGCTCCCGCCCCATACACACCCGGCAGCGTGTTCCCTTTGAACACCAGTGACTTCTCCCGCGCCCCTGTCGCGACTAGCAGAATTTGAGGTTTCACCAGCGCATAGTGCGCATCTTCACCTCCCCGCAGAATCCCCACTCTCCCGTCGCTGAACACGGCGAGCGCGGTACTGTTGAGCCAGATTTCGACGCCTTCGTGCTGGCGAACCTCATTTTCCAGCCGTGTGGCGATATCTATGCCACGTGTGCCGGCATAGACGGCGTTGATCGAACCGAAGAAGCGGTGCGTTTGCAGCACGAGTTTCCCGCCAAGCCGGTGCTTATCATCCACCAGCAGGCAGCGCACACCGCGTTGCCCTAGTTGAATCGCTGCTGACATCCCTGCGGGTCCACCGCCGAGGATGAGCACGGGGACTTCAACGCTTTCCGCCTCGTGCAGGATGGGAGTCCCTGCGATAGCCGGAGGATCGGGTAACCCGTCCATCGGCATAACTGCCATTCCTGGCGTCACCAGCGTCATACAGGCTTTGACGGGCTTGCCATCCGCCACCACCAGACATTGGGCGCACTGCCCGTTGGCGCAGAAAATGCCCTGCGGCGCCCCATCTTTGGGATGATGTCCGAAGGTGCGCACGCCATGTGCAAACAACGCCGACGAGATCATCTCGCCCGGCTTTGCCGTCAGCGGTTGCCCTTGCCACGTGAATGGTATCTCTTCGCCCGTCACAGCGGTCAGAATCGGATGTTGGGTGATGCGATATTCAGCCATAGACTCTCCTAAAACCTGATGCGTCATAGGTGATTTGCTGCGCAATTCGTACTGCGCGAGGGGGTAATGGGTCAGCCCGTTACCGCATGACGAATGTGCAGGACGAAATACGCATCATTCCCATTATAATCCTGTGCTTTGCGCCGTTATACTGAGATTTAGCTATACTTTGACGGTAATAAAGCATAGCTTATGCCTCCTACCGGCGTTGAAAAAAGGGGGGCGGATTTCCGCCCCCCTTTTGAGGTGAGTGCAGCTGGCTTTTCTCTGATATCGGATGCTATCGTGTGGTTTTTCTCCAAACTAGCCTCGGGTCAGGCAATCGTCAGCACATAGCGGGCAACCCCTGCCTCCGCTGTGGTTTCCGGATGAAATCCAATGCGCTCCAGGTACCTGGCATGTTTGGGTGTTGTTGCTTCCGCCGTGAACTGGTGGATACCCTTCTCGCGGAAGATGTGGGCATTCTCGACGAAGACAAACTGCGCCACCCGCAGGTCGCGATAGCCCGGGGCGACGAAATCCAGCAGAATGGCGGCAGATTGCGGTCCTGTGGGTTTGGCGATGAACAAACCTGCGGGGACCATATCCCGCAGGACAAAGAACGCCAAATACTCATCGGAGGCTTCATAGACGAAGTTGGGAAAGAACCGGTGGATTTCTGCGCGGTGGAAGTTGAGGAAAGTATGCAGGAAGCGTGACCCCTTCATCACCTCTAGCAGTGAGAAGTATTCTTTCGCCCGCAGCATTTGATAGAGGTAGTAGATATCCACGATGACGATAAAACCGTTGACAGCAGCGATGGGATAGGCTTTGATCAGCAATCCATAAGCCGTGAAGAAGAGCGCCCCGATGAGATTGGTGAGGCGCAATTTGAGCAGTGAACTCATCATCAACGAGATTGCAATCAGGATGGAGGCAATATATCCGATGATTTCGTAAACCGCTTGGGGAGTCATAGGCTATGTGCCCTCCTTTGGTGTGAGCGAGTGTGCCATTGCGCCGGGAATGGCGGCAGCTATCAGAAAAATGACGCTGAGCGCGGGTGCATTGAAAGTCAGATGCGAGACCTCTACCGGGCTGTAGGGGATGTGCCACCCGGCAACTTCGCCCCACGCCAGCAACCACACGCTGAGGCTACATGCCACAGCTACGCCCATGCCTGTACCCCCGCCCAGAGCACACACTGCTAACAGAATGGGGATAATATAACCTGCCGCAGCTGGCGATCCCAGACCGTAACTCCACACATCTGCTGTGATGAGCAGGAGCAGTATGCCGGTAAGCAACCAACCCGCAAGCAACACCCGCCCGCGCCGCACTAATACCCCGATGCTGAAAAGAACAGCGACAAAGACACCGGCAGCAACCACGGTGGCGCCTTCAAGGTCTCCGCTGAGCAACCAGGTGAGGAGCAATACCACAAACGCCAGGCTGATGCTGATGCAGGCGGCGAGTATCGCGCTTGCCCGTGCTCGCAACGCCGGATGACTCGTTGTGGGCAACAAACGATTCCACCATCGGGCAATCATCGTGATCCTCAGCCTGAATTGTTCCCGCCCGTTGTGCCTGGTTTTCAGGTCAAGGCAGGTCGGGGCAGAAATCTACAATCGAAGCCACCGTGTCTGAGCTGGCAATTGTGCCGATACGCCCCCGCAGTTGTGCGGCATCGAGGGTGACACCGGAGATATCCTGAATCGCGGCGCTCAATTCTGCGATGGGGAAGCTCAGCGCAATGGCGTCACGATTCTCCGTGAACGTCACCTGCAACAAATCGGGTACGCGCGTTCCGGATGCCCAGTCCCCTTGGGCGCTGTCCCAGATATAGAAATAGGGTTCCGCGCGTCCATCCGGGTAGAAGAGCACCCCCGCACCCACTTCGGTTCCCAGGTCGGGATTGATGTAACCCGCGCCTCGCGGGCGACCCGTGCCGGCATTGCCATCCACATCCAGCGCCAGAATCCAGTGATAGGTGAGTGCGCGCTGCGCCGGAGGCGGCTCAGCAAGTTTAAGCCAAACGGTCAGGCGCGTCGCGTCTCCCGCGCCTTCAACGGTAAAGGGTGGCAGCGCATCGCGCAACACCAGCGTATCCCCACCGACATTGCAGCTGATACTGTCCAATCCTACAGGCGGATCGCTGACAGCCTGCCCTCCGGCGAGCGAAGCAATATCGCCGCTGGGATCCGTATACGGCGCTACCGTGGGCGCCACCGTGACTGTGACTTCCGTTGTGGGTTCCGGGGTCGTTTCTGGCGTCGGAATGGGCGTAACAGTGGGCAGTACCTGGAAAACGGGTGTGGGAGTGGGGAGGATTTCCAGAGTTGGTGTTGCCAGCTGCGTTATCCCTCCTCCAGGCAGGGTTCCTGTGGGGGTCAGGTCCGCCAGGCTGATTTGCGTGGGGGAAACTGTGGGCGTGGCGTCGCGACGCAGCATCCAGGTGATGCCAAGTGAGATGGCAAGCATACCGGCAACGGTAATGAGCATCAGCGCCCACACCGGAATCCCGCCGCGGCGATTGGAAGCCATGGCTTTGCGTAATTCCAGAAACGCGATCCACCGTCGCTGCGCCGCCTCGAGCGTCTCGCGTTGTTCGCCGGTGACGGATTGGGACAGCGCTTGTAGTTCAGCGACGAATGCCCGCAACGTCTCCGTATTCAGGCTCTCTGGATTTTGGCGTTGTTGGCGCTCCATCTGCGCGTGGCGCTGCATCAGGCTCTCAAAATCACCTGGGAGTTGTGCTGGTGTTTCCAGTGGCATTTCTGGTGCCGCTGATTGCTCTGCTGGGGTTTCCAAAGATTCCATTATTTGTCTCTCAGTGCCGGACTAGAAGTCAACGGGTGTGCCTTCATCATATCGCCCTGGAGTTCTGAGGTCCCGCTAGATTGCCTGGGTTCGAGATGCGGGGATCCATGCTCCTGGAGTCTGCTTGAATTGCGTCAATATTGAACTCGCTCATTTCTAGAAGTATAGCACGAAGGGGAAGCTTGTCCAGCACTACAAGAAGCGATAGGGCAGCCGTCCGCTGTTCTCGCGTTTCGCGCAACGCATTGTACTTAGCTACAGTGCGCTTCCTGGCAGCCTTGAAATTGGGCGAAACATCGCCTTGCCTTGCTTGTTGCGGCAAAACCGCATCAAGGCAACATGCACTGACCCCTTGCATTGCACAACAAAGCTCTGCGTTCTTGCCTTTTGACAGATTGTGGTATAATTCCCTTTGGCTTGACACTGAGAGGTTGAGCCTAAAGCTAGAGAGCATTATTTCACTGTTTCGCAAGGAGTTTGGGTGGAGATGAACAAGACGCTGTATGTTGGTAATTTGCCGTTTGATGTGACCGAGGAACAAATCCAGGAACTGTTTTCACAGCATGGTGAAGTCCAGGTTGTGCGCATGATTAACGACCGGGAGACTGGCCGCTATCGTGGATTCAGCTTCGTTGAGATGGAAGCCTCTGGTGCAACTGCAGCAATGTCGGCATTAGACGGCACGCAGTTCGGTGGGCGCACGTTGCGGGTGAATGAGGCCCAACAGCGTGAACGTCCGGCTCGTGAAGAGGGGCGGCGTCCGCAGCGCTATTCTGATCGCTAATCTGTTAGCGCAAGGCCATACCGAATTTAACCGACCGGCGTCATCATGACGCCGGTCTTTGTTGTGCCGCAGAGATCTCTCTGAGATTGTCGCCTCCATTGTAAACGTACCCTTACCCTTTGCCGCGCGGTAATGAGCCGCGAATTGGAGTATAATAGCGTTATTGAACGGACAGCGTGCCCCTTTGGGCAGCAGGGAGGTACAGAGTGCAGGGTGAGCGATTGGTGTTTCCATTCACTGCTATCGTAGATCAAGAGCGCATGAAGCGCGCGCTGATTCTGAATGCGATCAATTTCCGCATCGGCGGCGTGTTGATTCGCGGCGAACGCGGCACGGCGAAATCTACCGCTGCGCGCGCGTTGGCAGCGTTGTTGCCAGAAATCGAGGTGCTCCTGGATGGCGCCTTTGGTTGCGACCCCGACCAACCGGCAACCTGGTGCACCCTGTGCCGGGAGCGGGCTGATGCCGGAGAGGAATTGCTGCACGCTACGCGGAAGGTGCCTTTCGTGGAATTGCCTGTGGGGGCTACCGAAGATCGTGTTGTGGGCACTCTCGATATTGAGCGAGCGATTCAGAAGGGCGAGCGCCGTTTTGAGCCAGGTGTCCTAGCAGCGGCAAATCGCGGCATCCTTTACGTTGACGAGGTCAACCTGTTGGATGACCATATTGTGGACGTGTTGCTCGATGCTGCGGCGATGGGCGTGAACACGGTGGAGCGAGAGGGAATCTCTTTTCAGCATCCTGCACGCTTCATCCTGGTCGGCACGATGAACCCTGAAGAAGGCGACCTTCGCCCACAGCTGCTCGATCGTTTTGCTTTGTGCGTGGATGTGGTGGGGGTCCGCGATGCTCAATCGCGGATGGCGATCATGGAACGCAATCTGGCATATGAGCAGGATCCCGAGGGCTTTTACCAGGAATGGCTACCGCAAGAGAAAAAGCTGGCGCGACAGATTGAAGAGGCGCGGGCGATTCTCCCCCATGTTCATTACACCCGCGCTGATCTGGCATCCATTGCTATGATGATGGCTGACCTGGGTGTGGATGGACACCGCGCGGATTTGGTCATCCTCAAGACGGCGACGGCGCATGCCGCTTGGGAAGGGCGCACCCGCTTGACGGATATGGATATCGTTCTGGCGGCGCAACTGGCGCTGCCGCATCGCCTCAAGCGAAAACCCTTCGATGAGGTGCAGACCTCCCTGGAGACATTGGACCGGCGTTTGGGTCAAGCTCGCAAACAGACAGAGGAGCAGCTGCCCCGCCCATCGGAGGCGCTGCCCGTGGGTGACGGAGACCCGACGCCAAAAAAAGTCTGACGCCTCCTGAGGGAGAACCCGAAGTCGCACCAGAGACTTCGAGTCCTCAGGAGCAACAGGCGATGCAGGCAATCCCCAAATGGACCAGCGAGGGCGCCTGGTGGGATGGTGGTAGGCCCACAGAAATAGGCGCACTCTTTGACCCCAGACGGCTCGAAACGCCCATGGACCGTCAGGAGCGACGTTCTGGTGGTCGTCGTAGCCGCACGGTAACCACGCTCAAGCGCGGACGCTATGTGCGGGCGCGCCCTTCTCCTCGCGACCCTTCCGACCTGGCGCTTGATGCGACGTTGCGCGCAGCTGCCCCTTTCCAAGGGCAGCGCCATATCAACCACCCTCACGGTCCTGCGCTGCAACTACGTTCACACGATTATCAACGTAAGGTGCGTGTGCGACGGGCTGCCAACCTGGTGCTGTTCGTGGTGGATGCCTCGTGGTCCATGGCGGTGGAAGAGCGGATGCAAGCGACGAAGGGCGCGGTGGTTTCGCTGTTGACGGATGCCTACCAACGCCGGGACCGCGTGGGAATGATTGTTTTTCAGAAGGACCGCGCCTTGGTCGTGCTTCCGCCGACAAACAGCGTGGACCTGGCACAAAAACGGTTGGAAGATCTCCCTGTGGGCGGCAAAACCCCACTTTCCGCGGGTTTGTGGTTGGCGGCGCACACCATCAAACAGGAGCTGCTGCGCCATCCAGATTTGGAGCCTTTGATGGTGATTCTCACGGATGGCGCGGGCAATGTCTCTATGGGGGATATGCCGCCTCAAGAGGAGGCGTATCTGCTAGCCGAACAGCTCCGCGATGCGGAAGTGCGCTCTGTGGTGATCAACATGGAAGATGAACGCTTCGATCAAGGGTTGGCGCAGAGCCTGGCGGAGCATCTTGGCGGCGAGTGCTACAATCTTGCATCGCTACAGGCTGATACATTGCTGCAAACGGTACAGAGTGAGCTTCGCAAGTAAGCATCGGTTTTTCATCTCTGGGTGAATGGGAGGACACATGCAGGACGAGGCTATCCGCATCGGAGAGCTGCTACAAAGGCGAGCCTGGTGGTTAGCAGTAGCGGAATCGTGCACCGGGGGCTTGTTAGGTCATCTCATCACCGAGATTCCCGGTAGTTCGGCGTATTTTCTCGGCGGCGTGTTAGCCTATGCCGATGCTATGAAGCAGGCATTGTTGGGAGTGCGCGCCGAGAGCCTGCAACGGTGGGGCGCGGTCAGTGCACAGGTCGCGCTGGAGATGGCGGAGGGTGTGCGCAGGGTATCCGGCGCAGAGCTTGGGGTGAGCATAACCGGTATCGCGGGTCCGGGTGGAAGCACGGCGGTCAAGCCTACCGGCTTGACCTACATTGCGTTGGCGGCGCCCGGTGAGCGACGCGTCTGGCGGCAAGTCTGGCTTGGCGCTCGTTCGCCCAACAAACTGGCTTCGGCGCAAGCAGCTCTGCACTATGTGGTTGCTTATCTTTCCGGTTCGCCCGTGACAGCGTTTTCTGCTGAAACAGCCGCTGCCCTCTGAGCTGCTTTCTGCTCTGCTGCTTCCAGGCGTTCCGCGCGTTTCTGGCTTGCCAGAATCTCCAACGCCTGGCGCAAGGTCTTGTGGATGGCTGACCCTCGCGCCGCGTGGGGATAGAAGACCTGTTGTAAATCGGTTGTGGCTTGAGTGATGCCCTCACTATCATCGGCTTTGCGCGCTAAGCGCCTGGCAGCGTGTTCCAGTTCGTGCATGAGTTCCTGTTGACTTTCCAGGTCCCCTCGTGGGAGAGGACCTGACCCTCGTCCAGGCACAATCCACCTGATATCTTTACGCTTGGCGAGCGCTGCCAACGTCTTGAGCCAATCGTTGAAGTCTGGTGTGTATCGCAGGTCAGGCGGTTGGTCCGCGACCACCGTATCCCCAGCAAACAGCACTTTGTGCTCCGGAACGGTCAACATCAAGCTGCCAGGCGAATTACCACTGAGGGGTTCAAAAGTGAGGGGTGGTGTGGTGTAGTGCAGGTGCAAGGTCTGGGAGATGATCAGGGTGGGGCGAGGAGGTCGCAGGTTGGTGAGCACCTCAAGTTCTTCGGGATAGTTTTGCCCGATGGTGTGCAGCATTTCGAGCCAGGTTTTTTCATCAAAGGCGGCAAGGCTCTGTGCTGCTGCCCGTGTCATAATCGTTGGAATGGATGCCAGCGCGGCGCCGATGAGCCGCTCGGGTTGTCCATCGCTAAGCATCAGGAACCGCGGTTGCCCCCACGAGTTGCGAATCTCTTCCAGCCAGAGCTGCGCCTGGCTCGGTTGGGGGGGCACATCAATGGCAATCACGCCGTGCTCGGTGACGACAACGCCGAGGTTGTAGGGTGCAAAGCGCTTTTCTATGATGATGTTGGGGGCAATTTCCTGCATTTTTTCCTCAGCCAGCATTTAAATTCAGAATTCACCATCAGCAAGAACTTTGTTGAGAACCACAAGGGCTGCTTCAGGTGGTGTGAGAGGTGCTCCCCCTTGTGCAAGGGTGGGTGTACCGCCGCCGCGACCGCCGAGCTCCCCGAGGGCTGCGCGCAGGTAAGCGTTAGCATCCATCTTCTCCAGGTCATGACTGCGGGTGCAGATGAGCCGCAAGCTATCCCCCTCTGTGACCATCAAGAAAGCAGCAGTATTGGGCAAGTTTTGCAGCTGCCGCGCCAGGGCTTGGATTTCGCCGAAACTGCGCGCTTCCCAATGTTTGACGATACGCCTCGCTCCCTTGCTGACTGAAGTCGCTTGCCACAGAAGCTGCGCCTCCATCTCGGCGAACGTTTGCTGCGTCTGCTGTTGGCTACGCCGCAATAACCGGTTATCCTCTAGCAACCTGGCTACGGCATCGGGGCAATCATCGCTTCCGACGCTGAGCTGCGCGCCTAACTTTTGGAGGACTTGCAATGCATGGCGATAATCACGCAGCGCCCGCGCCCCACAAAGGAAGGTGACCCTGACGCCCCCCTTGTAACGCTCGATGGCGGTGAGCTTTACCAGGCCAATCTGCCCCGTGTAAGGCGTATGCGTCCCGCCACACGGGCTGACATCATAGCCCTCGACCTGCACAATACGGATGACCCCCCGCACCTGTGGTTCGCGGCGCAGGTTGAAATCCGCCAGCGTCTCTTCCCCCACCAGGGCAATTGTTACACGGCGGTTTTCCTGGATGATGCGATTGACTTCCTCTTCGACGCGGAAGGCTTCCTCCCAGCTCAATTGTGACAGGTCGAAATCAACGGTATTGATGGCTGCTCCCATGTGGACTGAGAGCGTGTTTGCCTGCAGCAAGCGCAAAAACGCTGCGGAGAGCAGGTGCTGCCCCGTGTGCTGTTGCATATGATCGAAGCGCACATCCCAATTGATGCTGCCCTGGACCTCGATGGCATCCAGTGGTCGTTCCAAAAGGTGCCAGATATTGCCCTCGGCATCGTTCCACACATCCCGTACTGCAATGCCATTGATGGTGCCTACATCATGGCTTTGTCCGCCCGAAGTGGGGTAGAAGGCAGTGCGATCCAGACAGATTGCTGGTCCCTGTGGGCTTTGTTGTCGCGATTCCACGCGCGCAGTGAAATCCTTGCAGGTGACGTCGGTATAGTAGATCTTTTCGGTCATCCAGGTAACGCCTCAGTTAGTTCGGGAGGGAGGGTGCGCGGAATCGTGAAACTGAAGGTGGCGCCTTCGCCGGGCGTGCTGTTAAGCCAGATATGACCCCCATGGGCTTCGATGGCGAGTCTGCAGAAAGCCAGACCCACGCCAGACCCCTGGATTTGACCAGTGGCAGCGCCGCGCGTGTACATGTCGAAGATGTGTTCCTGTTCATTGAGCGGAATGCCGGGACCGTTATCGCGGACGGAGAATTTGAACATGGTATCCTCAACGACCATATCCAGGTCAATGACTCCGCCGTTGGGCGTGAACTTGATGGCATTGCTGAGCAGATTGGTGAACACCCGGCGCAGCAGGTCCAGGTCTCCCTGAATCATGGGGGGCGCAGCGGGCAGGTTCATGTTGAGCGTTTGTCGCCGGTGTGTCAGCATGGGCTGGCTGATTTCCTCGGCTTCCCGTAGCAGCATGGTGACATCGAAGGAAGTAATCGAAAGGGGGCGCTCACCCTGACGCAGCCGTGCCGTATCCAGGATGGTATTGATTAGCCGGTCCATGCGTTGGGCGCTGCGCAGGCTGATTTGCAGCAGCTGTTCGATGGGCATGGTAAGGTCTTTTTGCTGCCATGCGGCGCGGATTAATTCGATGCTGTTGATAATGCTGTTCAAAGGACCGCGCAGATCATGAATGATCATGTTTGAGAGTTGCTCGCGCATGGTCTCCAGCGCCACGCGATCGGTGATATCGTGTGCCAGCCACTGAAAACTGGGTTCGGGACGGTATCGGGGCAGTGCCGTGAGATGCGCCTTGAAAGTGCGATCCTGTTCTTCCGCGATGGGGAGGGCATATTCCCAGATGTCTGTTTTCTGCGCCTGTAATGTGCTCTTAGCTTCAGCGAACCTCTCGCCGGCAAGCCCCATCGCCGTCAGAGCATTCTGTGGGGATGCTGCCGCAACGTCCAGCAACGATTGTGCTTCCTGGTTCAGGTCCAGAACTGTTCCGGCTTCATCCAGAATGATGATGGGGTCCAGGTTGAGGTCGAAGAGCTGTTGATAGCGTGCTTCGGCATTATAGACTTGCTCGAAGAGGATTGCGTTCTGGATGGCAGGTGCGGCCAGGTCAGCCAGAGCAGACATGATCTCGCGCGTTTCCTGCACTTCCATATCCTGTGCCGGGTTGATCATTTCGATAACCGCAACCGCGTGGTCTTTCTGGATGACCGGGGCAGCATAGATGGCTTCGGTGCGGAATCCAGTCTGTTGATCCGTCTGGACATGGAAGCGCTGGTCGGCATACGTATCCGGAACCCATACGGCTTCGCCATGTTCGGCGACCCAACCGACAATGCCTTTGCCGGGCGGCAGATGTAATCCGACCATCTGGTCTGCCACCTGACCTGAGGCGGCTTGAAAGGTAGTGCTTCCATCGGCGTTGACCAGCGCAATCGAGACAGCCGCAGGCTGGAAGTATTTGAGGGTAAGATTCAGAAGTTGTTGGAGCACCTCATCGCTATTCAGTGTGGCGCTTAGAGTCCTGGCAGCTTCCAGCAGAAAGGCTTGGCGTGCGGCGCCGCGTTGCGCCCATTCGGCGAAATGGGCATTCCGCAACGCAGCGATAATGTACTCCGCGATGGACCGCGCCCAGCGCCGGTCGGTATCGGAGAATTGCTGGGGCTGTTTGCCGACGATGAGCAGTAGCCCCAATTTCTCCCCTCCAGAGGTGAGGGGAATTCCAAACCAACTGCGCCACGCGAACCCGGTTGCCTGAGATTGCGCCTCTGGCAATGCGCTTAAGTCGCCGATATAGGTCGGTTGTTGCGCGTGGAAGGCTTGCGCTGCTGGACTATCCTCTTGCAGATTGATAACCGGATTGACTGGCGACTCGCCGGAGGTTCCGAACCAGGTTCTTGCGCGCAGGACTTCTTTTTCGGTCAAGAAAACCACCGCGCCATCGAAGGTGACAACCTTTTGCATCTGGCGCAGAATCAGGTTGAGCACTTCAGTCAGGTCAGCGGCGCCGGCGAATCGATGACTGGCGTGGGCGAGGGTGGTCAACACCTGTTGGATGGTGCTGTCTTTTACAGCTCCATTTTCGATCGGCTGAACCTCACCCGGTTGGGTTTTGAAACCGTTTCGCAATCGCATCCAGAGATCTTTGAGCCGGTTATTCACGCCGGAATCATCATTTTCCCGGTGTGGTTGCAATCCTGCTGGTTCCTGAGGGGCACTGGTTTGTAATTTCATGTTCGACTTCTCTTACAGAGCGTGAGCTGTCCGTTCCAGAATGCCGGTATATCATTGATCCTATGGACCAGAGATAAGAATGGTTGCTCAGTCTCACCTCGGCGCGATTGACATAAATCGAATCTGTTATGGCTTAATCGAAAGTGACAACTTCTTTACCCTGTAGCCGCTCCATAATGCGCTCGCTAATCATGCTCAGATGATCCCCATTGGCAACAAAATCCAGACGGTCCGCGGGCACAGTCAGGACCGGGCACAGCGTAAAGGACTGAAACCAGGCTTCATAAAGCGTGTTGAGCTGGGCGACATAATCGGCGCCGATCTGGCGCTCGTAGCTGCGATCACGGTGTTGAATGCGTTCAATCAACGTTGGAAGCGAAGCGCGTAAGTAAATGACCAGATCCGGCGGCGGCAGGATGGCAGTCACTGCCTCATACAGGTCGCGGTAGGTGTTGAAATCGCGGGGCTGCATCGCGCCGCGCAGGAACAGATTCTGCGCGAAAATCTCGGCATCCTCGTAGACCGTACGGTCTTGGATGACCGAGTTGGGGCGATCGAGCAATTCGCGATGATGTCGCAACCGGCGCGCCAGGAAGAAGACCTGGGAATGGAAACTCCATTTCTCCATGCTATCATAGAAATCAGCCAGGTAAGGGTTATCCGCAACGCCTTCCAGGAAAGGCTCCCATCCTAGCCTTCGGCTTAAGAGCGTGGTGAGCGTGGTCTTTCCTGCACCGATGTTTCCAGCGATAGCGATATAGTATTTTTTCATCGAGGGTGCCTGGAATTATCCTTTCATTGAAATGCCGGCGCGACGTGCCAGCGTTGTTAATGCAGCCAGTGTAGTCATCAGAGCCTGCTCCAATTCCGCAGATGTCCCTTCTGGACCAATTGGAGGGCGCTGCGTCAGCGCACCGCCAACCTCACCCACTGCCTGTGTTAGGGCGAGGAAATCTCCCAGAGCTTGCCAATTGGTTTCGCACTGTGCTTCAGCGGTCTTGATTGGCAGGCTCCAGTTGAAGTGTGGAACTGTCTCTACTTCTGCGGTCAGGAGACTGGGCTGGTGCATCCCCGCCAGTGCCGCGAAAATGCGCCTTTCGATGAATTCCAAATCTTCCGGTGCGCGCACAAAGTTCAGGCTGTCCGTATCAATGATGAGTAGTGGCGCTTCGGTGTAGTTATTGAACAGCCCCTCATAGCCTTGGCGCAGCGCCTCAATATAGCTGCGATCCATGCGCCGCTCATAGGGCCGGTCTCGCATGGCGATACGTTCCATCAGCGTATCGAGACTGGCGCGCAAATAGACCACCAGGTCAGGCTTGGGCGTATTCTCAGCCAGAGCTTCGTACAGACGGTCGTACATCGCCAGTTCCTCGCCGGTGATATTGAGATGGGCGAACAACCGGTCTTTCGCGAAGAGATAATCTGCCAACACCGCTCCCTGTTGCTGTTGCGAGGCCAACAGCTGCTGTTGGCGGTAACGACTCAGCAGGAAAAATATCTGCGTCTGGAATGCATATCGGGCGCGGTCGCTATAGAAATCGGATAGAAAAGGATTCTCCTCAAAAGCTTCAAGAATGAGGGCGGCTCGAAATCGTGGCTGTAACAGCCGTGCCAGTGTGGTCTTTCCTACACCGATTACCCCCTCAAAGACGATGGAAGAATGATGGCTGGCAGTATTCACTTCACAACTCCTGTGTGGGATGACAAGTGATGATGTGTCGGCTGCAAGCAAAGGTGCGCGTTGGATAATCCCGTACTGAGCCTAAGCATACCTCTACCGCGTGAAAAGTCAAGATTTTTGGGCATAACACTCTGGTTGATGGGCTTTGAGTCTGGAATGTGTACTCGGTGGTGCGAATCTTAACCTTTGTCTGGCAAACGACAGTTGCAAGGAGATTTATTCTCTTTTTAATCTATTAAATTGACATTTTTATGGAATATGTTACAATGCGGCTACTTGCCGGATTAGAACCAAAATCACGGCTAAACTCTGAGGAGGTAGGTTACAATGGCTTTGTTAAATGATGAGATTCGTGGGCAGGTGCGTGAATTGTTGGATGCCATGCCTGATGTGGTGCGTTTGGTTTTCTTTAAGTTACCTGAGGATCAATGTGAATACTGTGGCGTCATTGAGGAGCTCATTACGGAACTCGCTGAGACCTCAGCCAGGGTTGTGGTGGAAACTCACCAGCTAGATGCAGATAAGGATGTGGCTGAGTCTTACGGCATTGATAGGGCGCCGGCGCTCGCCATTGTGGGCGCGAAAGATTACGGCTTGCGCTTCTTTGGCTTGCCTGCCAATTATGAGTTCTCTACATTGATTCACGGCATTCAGGCGGCGGGGCACGGCGCTCCGGGTCAGCTGGAGGAATCCACATTAAGCTATCTGGCATCGCTAAACGCGCCTGTTCATTACCAGGTCTTTGTTACGCCCACGTGCCCGTATTGCCCGGGGGCAGCGGTGCTGGCATATGATATGGCGGTTGCAAGCGATTGGGTGCGCGCCGAAGTGGTCGAGGCTTCTGAATTCCCTGAGATTGCCGATCGCTATAGCGTAATGGGAGTGCCTCTCAATGTCATCAATGAGACCGGTCGGGTCGAGGGGCGCGCGCCGCAGCAAATGATTGTCGAGACGATTAAGTCAGTGCTCGCCTAGTCGAAAAAGCTTTGCAAAGCGTTGTCTTGAGAGGTCCGGTTCTTACAGCCGGGCCTCTCTCTATAGAATTTTCTCGTGGAGTGTAAAAGCGGGCGCCGGTTGCACATCCAACTCCATGCTTGCGTTTATCAGGGTTGGGGGCAAAATAGACTTTGAAGCCAGACTTTTGCAGGTAAAGCTGGCTTTTCTACAGAGTTCATACTGGGAGGACAAAGATGTTCGATTTCAAACTCAGTACTGATGTTTCAAAGGGCAGTTCTGGCAGCAGTCGCTACGACCTCATCATTGTGGGCGGCGGACCCTCTGGACTAGCAGCTGCAATCTATGCCGCTCGCGATGGCATTAAGACTTTGGTGATTGAAAAATCAGCCGCTGGCGGTTTGGCGGCAACGACAGACCATATCGAGAACTACCCCGGCTTTCCTGAAGGAATCGCCGGTTCTGATTTGATGGACCTGTTTCAAAAACAAGCCGTCCGGTTTGGTGCAGAAATCCTCGAGTTTGAGGAAGTCACCCGCATCGAGCCGGTGCGCAAAGGTTTATTGCGCGTGCATACTGCCTCGGATGAGGTATTCGAGGCAAAACTGGTGATGCTGGCTACAGGCAGCAAACCCAAGAAGCTCAATCTCCCGGGCGAGGATGAGTTCTACGGACGCGGGCTGTCCTATTGCGCTACGTGCGATGGACCTCTCTTCCGGGGCAAGGATGTCGTCGTGATTGGCGCTGGCAATTCCGGATTGCAGGAAGGCGTCAATTTGCTTAGCTATGCCAGGAGTGTTACCTTCATCGAGTTCCTGCCCTATTCGATTGCGGAAAAAATTCTTCAGGAGCGAACGATGAATCACCCCAATAGCACCTTCTATTTCAATCATCAGGTGCTGGAGATTAAGGGTGACAAAATGGTGACCGCGGTTGTGATGAAGGACCGGGCTACTGGCGAAGTGAAAGAGCTCCCTACTGAGGGGGTCTTCATCTATGTCGGTTACAGTCCCGATACCAAATTCCTTGGTGACCTGGTGGAGATGAATCAGTGGGGTTACATCAAGACAGATACCCAAATGTGGACCGGGGTTGAAGGCTTGATGGCAATTGGCGATGTTCGGGCAAATAACCTGGCTCAGGTGACGGTTGCGGTAAGCGATGGCACCAAGGCAGCGCTTGCGGCGCGTGAATATCTCGCAAAACTGGAGGAATGACCATGTTGCGACGGAATGTTGGTGATTTGGAGCGGCTTCTGCGCGTGATTCTCGGCATCTATGCCATGTTGTTGGGCTTCCTGTTCATCTCCGGGTTGGTTGGGAATTTGCTCGGTTTCGTCGGGCTATTGGTCTTTGCCACCGGAGCCACGGGTTGGTGCGGTATCTATGCTTTGATGGGGCGCGAGTTGCCTCAGGTTGCCGCGCCGCAAACCTCGGAGCAGGACGACCTCGAGGTGGCACCGGCTGAGACGGATGCTGCCGGCGCGCAAGCCACGTTGCTTGATGTTTCCCCGGTTGAGGAGATTGAGCCAGAATCTTCTGATGATTCGCCAACTGCGTAGGACTGGTCTGGATTTTCCTGCGTTGAATTCTCGTCACACTTGATAAGGAGGGCACATGTTAGTCAAACCTGCGTCCGAAGTGCCTCTTGAGCCGGCTCAGGAGGGAATTGGCATTCGTTGGCTCATCGCGGCTAAGGATGGCGCGCCAAACTTCGCCATGCGTGTGATTGAAATCGAACCCGGGGTTACCTTTGCGCCGCATGCGCATCCCTGGGAGCATGAAATCTATGCGTTGGAAGGCGAAGGAGTGTTGCTCGGCGCTGAGGGCGAGCGACCACTCATGCAGGGACAGGCAATCTTTGTCCCGCCAGATGAGCTGCATGGTTACCGCAATACGGGAGAAAAGACGCTGAAATTTATCTGCGTCATCCCGCATACTAAATAACGTTGGAGGAGTGAATTATGGCAAAGGCTAAAGTAACGTGGATTGGTCCGGCATACCGTCTCACGGGTGAGGCAAACAACGGTCCGGCGATTATCATGGATGGCGTCAGACCACCTAACGGCACCCATTCGGGACCTTCGCCGATGGAGCTGATTTTGATGGGCGTCGCGGGTTGCAGTGGTATGGATGTCATCTCGATTCTGAGCAAGAAGCGCCAACCCTTCACCGGCATGCAGATCAATGTGACCGCTGAACAGGCGGATGAGCACCCGATGGTCTATACGCATATACACCTGGAATACGTGCTCTATGGGCAGGGGGTGAGCGAGGATGCTGTGGCGCGCGCCATTGCGCTCTCAGAGGAGAAGTACTGCTCTGTGATGGCGATGCTGCGTCCGGCGGTGAAAATCACCAACAGCTATCGCGTCGTTGAGGACCAGCCCCTGCCGAACATGCCTGGCGGCAGTGCGGGCGAATAAGCACATTGCATGTTCAAAAGTGCCCGTCGAAGCGCCTTCGACGGGCACTTTGTCACCTGATCTTTGAGGCAGGAGAGAATGTTGCGCCGTTTTCTGGGATTATGCGTGATAGGGCTTTGGCTGCTTGCTGGTTGCCGTGCCGCGCAGACTGAGCGCGCTGCTAATACCCCGGGGCCGATTGCATCCCCCGAACCTGAGCGCCCGCTTGCTGCTGATTTTCAGCTGACCAACCTTGAGGGTGAGCTGGTCAGCCTGGAGGAACATCGAGGCAAAGTTGTGCTGCTCAACTTTTGGGCTAGCTGGTGTCCTTCCTGCCGTTCGGAGATGGCTTCTCTGGAATTGTATCACCAAGCGCATCAGGTGGAGAACTTGGTGGTCTTGGGCATCAACTATCAGGAGGATGCCGAGGTCATTGCTTCTTTTGTGACCGGTGCGGAGATCTCTTTTTCGATGCTGTTGGATCCAGAGGGCAAAACAGCCGCCTCATACGGCGTTGTCGGCTTACCGACCTCGTTTTTCATCGACTGTGATGGACGGCTCATCGGCTTTTGGCCCGGCGCCGTCTCGGCGAGCCTTTTGGAACAGCAACTGACGCCCTATCTGGAGGAGTGTCTGGCAAAAGAGTGATTCTGGGTTACTGCCCAGACTTAGTTCCGAAGTCTGCCAAAAGGAACATCGCGGTTTCAGCTGCTTCTCTGCGACCAGCGGGAGAGCGCTGACAGGTACTACGTTGGAAAGATTATTTTGGAGCATATCATGAACGCTGAGAATGAGCAAAAACCAGGCGCGTGGCGTGTTTTCTGGAAAGAGAATTGGCTCATCATCCTGGTGGTTTTGGGGCTGGCAATTGCATACTTGATTCTGCACACCCCGCGACAAACGTTTGCCTCGACGGAGGCGCTGCAAGCGCAACTTCAAACCGGGCAACCGACGGTAGTGGAGTTCTACTCGAATTCCTGCAGCATCTGCCTGGTTTCCAAGCCCAAGGTGGACCGTCTGGAAACCGAACTGCAGGACACTGCAGCCGTTTTGCGCCTCGACGTCAAGGACCCTGTGGTGCAACCCTTAGCCGCTGCGTGGCGTGTCTACGGTGTCCCTACTTTCTTCGTTGTCGCCGGCGATGGGACGCCGACCTACGGGCGGGCGGGCGCACCGAATAGCGAGGAGATCAAAGCTGCAGTCATGGCTTTGGTCGGTGCAGACTGAACCAATACACTGTTTGAAAAAGAGGCTTCGGCGCCGCATGTCTCATGCGGCGCCGAAGCCTCTTCCTTATATGTTCTCTTGGCTGGAACAGAGCTAAAACTGAAAACCGCCCCGAAGCGGCACAACGCGATGGCGGTAATCTTTGATAAAGGCAGCAAGCTTACGCCGTAACTTTGCCCAGGTATCCGAATTCAGGAATGTTCTCAGAGATTCCAGGTCATCGGCGACGAAACCCATAGTGACCTCGGGCCAATCGCCATAAATGGTGTACCACGCTTCAGAAGGCTGCAGGTGAGCTTTGATCATGGACTCGGGGAATTCCTGGGTGATGAATTGCAAGTAGGATTCCTCCCGACCTGAGCGGATATTCCAGCTCATCAACAGCTTGACGGGTTTATTCATGAATTTCTCCCTTGCCCGGAGTTATTCTCCCAGCATGTCCAGCAACTCCTGAGCCTGCTGTGCCCATACCTCTGGAGGATTGGCTGCCAGACAGCGCTGCAACATTTCCCGTGCGCCATCGAAGTCGTTCGTTAGAGCATAGAGGCGACCCAACGCGAACAGCGCTTCAGGCATTTCCGGCGCTGTGGTAACGGCTTGTTCGAGAACCTCTGTGGCTTGCGCCAGATTGCCCTCGAGCAGATGGACATTCCCTAGTCCGACCAACACCTCGGCCTTACCTGGCGCCAGTTCCCAGGCGCGCTCAAATTCCTCGCGCGCCAGCACGAGTTTATCCTCCAACGGCGCGCTGGTTTCATCCGTTGGCAACGATTGCAGCAAGTAGGCTGCTCCGAGCTGATAATGGGTGTCGGGATCGTCTGGTTCGATTTCCAGCGCGGTCTTGAACTCGGTGACGGCGGTGTCGAGGTCCTCTACTTGAATGGCGAGTGCTCCCAGGTTGTGATGTACCGCGGCAGCGCGTTCCGGGTCCAAATCGAGAGTCTCATTGAAAGCTTCTCGCGCTTTTTCGTATGCACCCGTCTTGAAATACGCCACTCCTAACAAGAAATAGGCTTCGGCGTTTTGAGGCTCTTGTTTCACTGCCGCTTCCAGGGCTTTGAGAGCTGTATCGACCTCTCCGGCATCCATCTGCGATTTGATAGCTTCGAGGTCCAATGGCGCTATGGCTTCTGGTGTGCCGCAGCCTGCCAGCAGGTTCAGCGTGATCAATATGGCTAATCCCCACAGCGGAAATCGTTTGAGCATCGTTCTTTCTCCTGGCTTGATTATGCCCCGTTACCTTTTTGTGGCTCCAGCAGGATGATCTGCGTCTCCTCTGGCATGGCGCCGGCGGTCAGCTTGAGGCTGGCTTGTGTATCGGGATTGGTAACCCCCATCTCTTTGAGGAAACGGTCCACCGGTTGGTACCCAAGTTCCAGACCGGGCGTTTTGTAGCTCATGGGGATGACAATGTTGGGCTCAATGAGACTGACGACTTCCGATGCCATAGATGGCGTCAACCCATCTGGAATCCCCACCGGAATCAACAGCACATGGACGGTTCCCAACCCTTCGATACGCGACTGACTGGGGACGTGACCCAATTCGCCGAGGTGACAGACGGTGAGCGCCCCCAGGTCATAGGTGTAAATGATGTTTTGACCGCGTTCTGCACCTTTTTGCCGGTCGCGGAACGAAGGGATTGCCGTAATGAAGATTCCCCCAATTTCGTATTCGCCGGGACTTGCCAGCGTGCGTGTGGGACCGCGAAAGCGTGCCCAGGAGACCTCGCGTGGATCATCCACGGGTTGGCTCAGGGTCACGATTTCTGCACGCGTGCGCGGCAAAGCATAGCCGCTGGCTTCTTCATCGAAGGGATCGGTGATGATAGCGGGATAGCCCCGCTCGATGAGACGAAAACAGCCAAGTCCATACCACGTGATTTCCATCCATTGCTCCTTCAAAAGCAGGACTCAGTAGGCGGCGATACAGGTCAGCGGTCAGCAGACGGTATTCGGCGCTCACTGCTTGGGCTTGCAGAATAGGCTGGTTAGTGCCTGTGTCCTCAGATTATACTCAAAGGCGCCGAAATGGGAAACTCCCGCGTCCTTGCGTTCCTACGCCTTCAGCTTGCGTTGCAGCCGGTTTTCCCGGTGATGCAATTCAACGAGCGCCTCCTCGCGCGCGATACCGCGGGGCAGGCGGGCAGCACGTTTGAGCGCACGTTCGGTCTCTTGTAACGCGGTGGCAGCATCGTGGTTGAGCCACTCAAAGACCTTCGCGCGCTCGACCAGCGGCTCGATCGCAGTGGGAAGGCGATTCGCCCAACATTCCCAGATCTCGAGTGCGGCTTCCCATTCGCCGGCTTGTTTGCGACGGTGTGCCAGCGTTTCCCACAGGCGTGCTGCTACATCCGGGGGCAGCGTATCCTCTTCGAGCGCGTGTTCCCAGGCAGCCTCGGCTTCCGGGATTCGACCGGCACGCTCGTAGAGCCGTCCCACGCCTACCCACTCTCCCGCCGCAAGCGGCAACGCTTCGGGTGCTTGCAGGCGACGTGCGCAATGCACCAGCAACGTCACCATGCTCAGGACATCTACCTCGTTGTGGTAAAAGATGCGCTGAATCTCATCTGTGCGTCCCGTGAGGAGGTATTCGCGGTAGGCGCTGGGAATCAACCACGAGGGCAGATCTGCGTCAGTTCGGGTGATGCCGAGGACTGCCGTTTCCAGCATCCCCAACCGCCGCGAGGGGAGATGTTCGCGCCAGAGCAATCGCGCTACCGTAAGCAGGTCCAGATGGGGTAGGGCGCCCCAGCAAGGTGGCATACGTTGCAGGATGAAGCGGCTCTCTAACAATGGCAGGTCGAAGCCTGCGCCATTAAAGGTGACTAACCCGGTGCTGCTCTGCAATAGATTGGCAAGATAGGTGAGCGCTGCCGGTTCCTCGTCCGGGTCGCGCAAAAAAACCAGGTGCAGCGTGATTCCGTCGCCTTCCCAGATGCCAACCCCCGTCAGAAATACCAGCGTGCCCGCGCCTCCTGCCAGTCCGGTGGTCTCGGTATCGAGGAATGCGATGTGTGTGCCGAGAGCCCCGCCGCCAAGCAAATCGAGCGCTTGTGGATCGAGGCTTGCCAGCTCTCCCAGGCGGTAATTGCCGTGAGTGGTCCCTGCCGGATAATGGCGTCGCCACACCCAGGCATCGCCGCGTGGCGTGCTGATAGCTTCCCCTGGCAGGGGGGCATCTGAAGGCGTTGAGGGTGTCGCGGGCATTTCAACCGGCAGTTGAATGCTCGCCGGTTTGAGGTTTTGCACGCCCTTGACGACACCCAGACGGCGGAGCTTGCGTTGCAGACTGGCATCCATGCCTGTATCATACCACACCTTGCCAGTAACTATTCAGCAACTCCTTGATAGAAAGTGTTATTTGGACGCGGCGCCGAATTCGACGCCGCGTCCAAATAACACAAAAGAAGATCCTCTTCGCCGGTTTGCAGAACCTCTTCTGATTTCTCCCAATAATCTGTCGTATACTCGTATACCGTATACCCTTAACCCTTGTCAAATCGTTTGTCTGTGCTATAATTTACTTCACTTAAGACGAGTGCGGGTATAGTTCAGTGGTAGAACGCTTGCTTCCCAAGCAAGATGTCAAGGGTTCGAATCCCTTTACCCGCTCAACCGTCCGGCAAATGCTTGCCGGACGGTTTTTCTTTGCCTTCTTCGCGGGTTCGTTGACCAAGCAGCAAGGTCGCGTAGCACCTCATTCGCACAGCGAGCCTCAAAAAGGGCGCAGCAGTCTGCCAAATTGCTACGAATGCTCGCACTTTCAAAGTTGACACAGCCTAAAAAGCCTATATAATGAAATTGGGAGCGCTCCCGGTACGGCGCGCGCCCATTTTCAGTTACGCAAAACTGCTTATAGTTTTGTGGTTGGATGAACGCGGGGAAAATCACCATTATCTGGTGGCTTCCCCTGGTCGGCACAGAAAGTGCCTTCTTATTGTGGGTTTACACGTCTGCGATTCTCAGAGGAGCTGCACATGGTCACACTGGAGGAAATTGCTCGCCTGAGTGGTGCTTCCCGCTCCACCGTTTCCAGAGTTGTCAACAATGACCCGCATGTCAGCGAAAAAACGCGTGCGCGGGTAATGGAAGTGGTGCGTAAACTGAACTACCAACCCAATGTTATTGCGCGCAGCTTGGCTGCGGGACGGACGCATGTTTTGGGAGTCATCATCCCCAAACGCGTCATGGAACTCTTTTCGGACCCCTACTTCCCTATTTTGCTGCAGGGCGTCTCGACTGCCTGTAACAGTTTCAACTATGCGGTGACCTTGTGGCTTGCGGACCCCGAAGATGAGCTGCGTTTCATCGCCAAAGTGTTGAACAATGGCTTACTGGATGGCGTTATTGTCTCCTCTATGGTCCTGGCGGACCCCCTCATCACGGCTCTGGATGCCTCGGCTCTGCCCTTTGTTCTGGTTGGGCGCCATCCCAGCGCCCCGGCGGTGAGCTATGTGGATGTAGATAATATCTCCAGTGCTCAGGCGGCGGTGGAGCATCTGTTCCAGTTGGGGCGCCGGCGCATCGCCACCATCACCGGTATGTTGGAGACTATTGCCGGTGTGGACCGGCTTCGGGGGTATGAGATTGCCTTGCGCGAACACGATTTACCGGCGCTCCCAGAGCTCATCCAGGATGGCGGTTTTACTGAGGAAGGCGGCGCGGCGGCAATGCGGCAGCTTCTCCCCTTCCATCCCGATGCTGTCTTTGTTGCCAGTGATACGATGGCTGTGGGCGTGTTGCGCGTGTTGCGTGAGGCAGGCTTGCGTGTGCCCCAGGATATCGCTCTTGTGGGCTTTGATGACACGCCAGCTGCGGCACACGCCGAACCTCCACTGACCACGATGAAACAGTCCATCGCGGTTCTGGGTGAGATGGCGGTTGAGACCCTACTGCATTCGATCGAGCACCCTGATTCCGGTCCCCGGCGTATTATCCTGCCGACACAGTTGATTGTGCGGGAATCCTGTGGGGCGCATCTGCGTTGAGCGCTCCGCGATGTTTCTTGTTGCGCCTCTGGTCTGTGCAATCTGAGATCTAGGATTCAAGTTTCTCCTGGGAGGTGTTTCATGCGCTACGGTTTTTTCGATGATGAACGGCGAGAGTATGTCATTACCCGTCCGGATACGCCACTGCCCTGGATTAATTACCTGGGAAGTCAGGAGTATTTTGGCCTTATTTCAAACACGGCTGGCGGTTATTCCTTCTACCGGGATGCGCGCTTGCGGCGTCTCACGCGCTATCGCTACAACAACGTCCCCCTCGATTCCGGTGGGCGCTATCTCTACCTGCGTGATGATGCCTCCGGAGCATTCTGGTCTCCAACCTGGCAACCGACTCAAACGCCCCTGGACCAGTATACCTGTCGTCATGGCATGGGCTACACGGTCATCGGCTCTACCCACGCCGGTATTGCAGCTGAGATGCGCTATTTTGTCCCCCTGGACCAGACCCTCGAAGTCTGGCAGGTTAAAGTCACGAATTACCGCTCAGAGACGGCGGCGCTTTCGCTGTTCTCCGCCGTAGAATTCGCGCTCTGGGATGCGCAAGACGATGCGACCAACTTCCAACGCAACTTCAGCATTGGCGAGGTGGAGGTGGAAGATGGTGTCATTTATCACAAGACCGAGTATCGTGAACGCCGGGATCACTTTGCTTACTTCGCCTGCTCCGCGCCCCTGGCGGGCTTTGATACACAGCGTGAAGCCTTCCTGGGTCCCTACCGTGGTTGGGCTTCGCCGCAAGCCGTTGCTGAAGGCGCCGCGCACAATTCCATCGCCCGGGGGTGGGCGCCAATGGGTTCCCATCACGTCAAGCTGGAACTCGCGCCGGGCGAATCACAGGAACTGCTCTTCGTCTTAGGATATCACGAGAATCCCCGCGATGCGAAATTCGCTGACCCGGGCTTGCAGGTGCTCAATAAGGTAACGGTCAAGCCGGTCATCGCGCGCTATCTCGACTCCGCCAATGTGAACGCGGCTTTTGAGGAGCTGCGCCTGTATTGGGATGGCTTGCTGGGCCGTCTGGCGGTTGCCACACCCGATGCGCACACGAATCGGATGGTCAACATTTGGAATGCCTACCAGTGTATGATTACCTTCAATATGTCCCGTTCTGCCTCGTACTTTGAGTCTGGAATGGGGCGGGGGATGGGTTTCCGCGATTCCAACCAGGACTTGTTGGGTTTCGTCCACATGGCGCCCGAGCGCGCGCGTGAGCGAATTCTTGATATCGCCGCGACGCAATTGCCCGATGGGGGCGCCTATCACCAGTACCAACCGCTCACCAAGCGCGGCAACCTGGATGTGGGCAGCGGCTTTAATGATGATCCCCTGTGGCTGATTCTGGGCGTGGGCGCTTATCTGCGAGAGACAGGCGATTGGGCGATCCTTGATGCGCTGACACCTTACGATAACCAATCCGGCACTGAAATGCCGCTCTATGAACATCTGCAACGCGCGGCGCGTTACACCTTGGATCGTTTGGGACCCCATGGCTTGCCGCTCATCGGGCACGCAGATTGGAACGATTGCCTCAATCTGAACACTTTTTCCGATGAACCGGGTCAATCCTTCCAGGTGCTCCAAAGCCAGGATGGCAAGACGGCAGAATCGGTTTTCATTGGTGGGTTGTTCGTGTTGGCGGCGGAAGAACTGGCAGCGATTGCCTGCCGCCATGGGCAAGCGGCTGATGAAGCCTGGCTTGTCGAAGCGGCGTTGCGGATGGCGCAGACGGTGGAGCAGCAAGGCTGGGATGGCGCCTGGTTTTTGCGTGCCTACGACCATTTTGGCGCCAAAGTAGGCTCCGCAGAGTGTGCTGAGGGCAAGATTTTCATTGAGCCGCAGGGAATGTGCGTGATGGCGCGCATTGGTGTGGATTCCGGTTTGGCGGCGCAGGCGCTCGCTTCGGTAGGGGAGCAGCTTGCCACACCGCACGGCATCGTGCTGAACCAACCGGCGTATACGCGCTATCACATTGAACTTGGGGAAATCACCTCCTATCCGCCGGGCTACAAAGAAAACGCCGGTGTCTTCTGCCACACCAACCCCTGGATCATGATTGCTGAGGCGGTATTGGGTCGCGGCGACCGGGCTTTCGATTATTACACCCGCATCAATCCGTCGGCGCGGGAAGCCATCAGCGACGTGCATCGTTGCGAACCTTATGTATACGCCCAAATGATTGCCGGCAAAGATGCGCCAACGCATGGCGAGGCAAAGAACTCCTGGCTTAGCGGTACCGCGGCGTGGAATTTCGTCGCCATCACCCAATGGATTTTGGGCATTCACCCCACTTTCGATGGACTGGAGCTCGCGCCGGTTATTCCCGCCTCATGGGAGGGATTTACCGCGACGCGTCTGTTCCGGGGTGTGACCTATCATATCACGGTAAAGCGTCAGGGCGCGGGTAACACCGTTTCCCTGCGTGTGGACGGCAAGCCGGTTGCCGGGACGCTCATCCCCCTGCCGGCGGCGGGGCAGACTGAGGTAGTCGTCGAAGTCGTGTTGGGGTAATCCAGGAGGCACTTGCACATGAATTACGGCTATTTTGATGCTGCTGTGCGTGAATACATCATCACCGACCCCAAAACACCGGTGAAGTGGATCAACTACATCGGGACGCTGGCTTTCGGTGGCTTCGTAGACCATACGGGTGGGGTGGTCCTGTGCCAGAGCGATCCCTCACTCAACCGCATCACAAAGTACATCACGCAACTGCCGGATGCCGATTTCAAGGGCGCCACGCTCTATCTGCGCATCCCGGAAGGCGCAGGCTACCGTGTTTTCTCGCCCTTCTATACGCCCACACTCGATGCCTACGCTGCCTTTGCTTGCCATGTGGGGTTGGGCTATAACCGCATCGTTTCCGAGATAGCCGGCATTCGTACCGATGTCACCATCTTCGTGCCGGAGGGAGGCACGCAGGAGCTGCGCCTGGTGCGGGTGACCAACCTGCGCGAGACGGTGCTAACCCTGGATGCGATTCCCGTGGTGGAATATACCCATCCTGATGCCCTCAAACAGTTGACCAATGCGGATTGGGTCCCGCAGACGATGACCAGTCGTATCGTGGATGAGGGCGATGGCTACAAAACCCTGCTTCAATACCCCTTTATGTTCCGTGATACCAAAATCAACTATTTCACGGCAAGCTTGCCCGTGAGCTCTTTTGAATCCGATCGCGCGCGGTTCCTGGGGCGTTATGGGACGTGGGCTGCGCCGCACGCGTTACAGCAGCCCACATTGAGCGATTACGAAGCCTTGCGTGGCGATAACATTGCCGCGCTCTTGCTCTCGTTGGGAGAACTGGCGCCGGGCGAGACACGTGTCTTTGTGACCCAGCTGGGACAAGCCGCGAGCTTCGCCGCTGCTCAGGCGGATATCACCCGTTATCGGGACCCCGCCGCTGCTGAAGCTGCTCTTGCCGCACTGGCGCGTTTCTGGGATGGCTATCTGAATCACCTGCAGGTGGCAACGCCGAGTGCAGCGATGAATGCCATGCTCAACGTTCACAATCCGCGTCAGGTATTCACCACCTTGAATTGGTCACGCTATTTGTCGCTCTACCAGCTGGGCTTTGGTTCTCGGGGCATTGGCTTCCGCGATACCTCACAGGATGTGATGGGGGCGGTGGTCAGTGCACCCGAACGCGCCAAAGCATTGCTGGAGAAACTGCTGCAGGTGCAGTTGCGGGATGGTTCGGCGATGCATCAGTTCAACCCGTTGACTATGGTGGCGAGTTGTGGTGACGCCGCGGAGATGGAGGATCGTCCCAAGTTCTACGGCGATGATCATCTGTGGGTTGTGCTGGCAGTGGCGGCTTATTTAAAAGAGACCGGCGACCTGGCATTCCTTGATCAGAACATCCCCTTCTACGAAAAGGATAAATCTGGCGCGCCGCTCGAAAGCGCCACGGTGTGGGAACATATGCAGCGTGCCGGTCACTTCAGTCGCACACATGTGGGGGCGCACGGGTTGCCTCTCCTGGGCTATGCTGACTGGAATGACACGGTGAACCTCCGGACCGGCGCCGAGTCGTTGTTCAACGCCAATCTCTATGGCAAAGCGCTGCTGGAATTGAGTGCTCTCGCCAAATTCCGAGGCGATGTGGACACTGCGGCGCTTTTTATGATATACTATTCAGAGATGGCTGAACGTGTCAATGCGGTGGCTTGGGATGGCTCATGGTATGTGCGCTATTTCGATGCCGATGGGACGCCCCTTGGCTCGCATACCAACACTCAGGGACAGATTTTTGCTAACGGGCAAAGTTGGCCCGTGATTTCGGGCTTTGCATCGGGGGAGCGGGCGCGGATGGCGTTGGATGCCGTCTACGAGCGCCTGAATACCGCCAACGGCATCAAACTCAGCGCGCCGGGTTTCAATGGCTATGACTCACATAAGGGTGGGGTG
>JAKJAC010000008.1:0-11271 GCA_022707705.1 Chloroflexota bacterium | reverse complement strand
GCGGTATTTTCCTGCATGCGAACCCTTGGGTGATGATTGCCGAAACCTTAATTGGGCGCGGCGATCGGGCTTTTGCTTATTATGAGCAGATTAATCCTGCGGCAAAGAACGATCGGATTGAGGTTTACGAGAGCGAGCCTTATGTTTACCCGCAGAACATTCTGGGGGATGAGCATCCACAGTTTGGTCTGGCGCGGAATGGCTGGCTAACAGGCACGGCATCGTGGGCATATCAGGCGGGGGTGCAGTACATCCTCGGGGTACGCCCCACGTATACCGGGCTGGAGATTGATCCGTGCCTTCCTGCCGCATGGGAAGGTTTCCGGATGCGTCGCGTTTTCCGCGGCGCAACGTATGAGATTGAAGTCCGGAATCCGCGGCATGTGTGCCGGGGAGTCAAGCTGATGCTCGTGGATGGGTCGCCGGTGGCGGGCAAGGTGGCGCCCATCTTTGCTGATGCGGGGACTCATCGCGTTGAAGTGGAATTGGGATAAGGGTTAATACGACTGCGCTACGCTAGAATGGAGGGCGGGTAGATGGCAGAACTGGTATTTTGGGTCTTGTCCGATTCCTCAAATGCAGTGCTCGAAGCGTTGCTGGCAGAGTTCCGCGCGCGGATGGGCATACGCGTGCAGCTCCAGTCCATTCCCTGGGAATCTGCCTGGAATGAGATGGTCAAGGTCGCCATTTACCGCAATGGTCCGGACGTCTCGGAAATCGGCAGCACCTGGATGGGGGACCTTGTGGGAATGAGCGGTATCCGCCCATTCACGGCGCTGGATTTGCGCGCCCTGGGTCCGGTTCAGGATTATATCCCTTCGCTGTGGCAGAGCGCAGGTCTCGCGGGTTCTGGTGACATCTGGGGCATTCCCTGGATGGTGGACACGCGATTGCTGTTCTACCGCCGGGATTTGCTTGCGCAGGCGGGGATTGATGAGGCAGAAGCCTTCACCAGTTTCACGGCTCTTGAAAAGACATTGCACCGTTTGCAGCAGGCTGATGTGGAGATTCCCTGGATTATACCCACGCGGCGCAGCTGGATTACGTTGCACAATCTCGCCGTGTGGGTCTGGGGGCATGGCGGTGACTTTGTCAGCATCGATGGGAAACGCTTGCTTTTCAACACTCCGGAGGCGCGTGCTGGATTCCAGGAGTATTTTGGTTTGGGACGTTTTATGCCGCCTCAGGTGCGCGATTTCACGATTATCGAGGCAGACGATTGTTTCAGCCATGGACAAGCTGCGGTGACACTTTCAGGCGCCTGGTTGTGGGATAACCCGCACCTGACACCCGAACTACGTGCCAATATCGGTGTAACCCTGCCGCCGGGTGTTCCCTATGTCGGCGGTTCACACCTGGTGCTTTGGGAGCATAGTCGCAACGTGCGTGATGCCCTCAAGCTCATTCGTTTCCTGACCGAGGCGCGCGTGATGCAACGGTATTCGCCGCAGGCGGGCAAATTGCCGGCGCGTCTCTCGGCGCTCTCCGAGACCTCCGTGCCTTTCAATGCGTCGCTCAATTCTCTGGTGCGTGGTTTGGTGGATAGCCGCTCATTCCACAGCGTTCCCTTGTGGGGCATGATTGAGGACCGTCTGGCGAACACGCTCCATGATATCTGGACTGATGTGCTGGAATCACCTGAGGCTGATAACGCTGCCATCATTGACCGCCATCTGCAGGTATTGACACGGAGTCTTGAACTGGCGCTTCAGGGCTGAACTGCTTCCTGAAGGCGCCCCAACGGGTTTAGGAAACTGCCCCAGGTGATGATTGCTTATCACCTGGGGCGGTTGTTCTGTTCCTGACAAGTATTATCGTGTCGTGTTGCTGCGAGCGTCCAGCTATTGCGGGAATCGCGGGCGTACCGGCGTGTATTCCCACTTCACCTGATTCAGACGGTCATCATTATTGGGGTTGAAGGACTCGTCATCTGTGTAGAATTCCTCATTGTTGGCTGTCACCCACCGGTGCTTCCACTCATTTGATCCGGTATCCACGCGGTTGGTGATAGGGTTGACATACTCTTCTTGCCCGGTGAGTAGCAGATAACCATCGTTGCGGATTTCGGCGTTGGTCATCTGCCGGTGCTCTACTATCTCCTGACTGATGCGCTGCAAATCACGTTGGATTTCCAAAGCCCTGCGGGCGCGAGCCTGTTCCGCCTGCTGCGCGTTCATAAAGGCGTGCGTGAGCATCTCCTGACTGGCTTGCTCGTACGCCATCCATTGCAGATTCAACTCACCGGAGGTCCAGATGTGCTTGAGCACCGGTTCCCAGCGCTCGAACTCACCTGCCGGGGCGCGCAGTAGCACCGTGTTCTTGTTGCTCCACATGCCGCCCGCCATCGGTCCCATGAACTCGATGCAGGTAAAGGCATGTTCCTCGAAACGCAGCCCGTTTTCGGTATAGTGGAATACTGCCTCGCCGCCGTCATATTGGAAGGGTGTTGTCCCGCCGAGCTTGGCGACCTCTCGTCTGAAGTGCTCAACCATGGATGGTTGCGCCTGCTGCCGCAGCAACTGCACCCCTTGTGCCTGCGGATGCGCCCAGGGGAAGACCATCCGCACCAGAAATTCCGCCCCCGACATGAGCGACCAGACCACCATGCCGTTGTAATTGCTGCCCTGCGGGAAGAACATCGCTGCCGGCATAAAGCGCATATCACAGTATTTCACTTCGGGCACCCAGCGAATCATCACGGAACCGTCGGCATCACGTTTGACCGCGAAGTCCACTTTCGCGGCGATAGTCTGCGCGTTGACGATTTGCTGCATGTGATTGGCGCGCATAACGCCGCCCTCCATGAGCCAACCTTTGGGCACGGCGAGGGTGAAGGCTTGTTCGTTGGGTTCAGCGCGACGCTCAAAGGTGAAGCCCTGGAACTCGGTGGTGCTATTTTGGGTTGGGTAGGCGACCCCTTCCCGGGCGAAATAACTGCGGCAATAGGGACATTGCGCCGTTTCTGGCGGCACGGATGCGCCGCATGCCGGGCAACGCGAAAGGTTCATGGCAACCTCCAAAGACCGAAAAGCACTCTCTTGAAGTGCGACTTTAGCCGCATCTTAGTGGTACCAACCTAGCAGCGCCAGACCTAACAACCAACCAATGACCAATCCGCCGCCGATGTCACCCGCGAAGTGCAATCCCAACGCGACACGACTGGCGCATACGGCAATACCCCAGGCGGCTAGCAGCGCCGCCCCCCATGGCGGCAACAACGCTCCTAGCGCCACCATCAGTCCACCGGCGCGCGTCGCGTGTCCCGATGGGAAACCATGCCGGTCGTAGCGCAGAAAGAATCCGCGCGGTTCTTCCTGTGGGCGTCGGCGCCGGAAGAGCAATTTCAGCGTGCCGCTGAGCGTGCCGGTGAGCAATACCGTAATCACGATGCGCGGTCCAGTTGCCGCGAGTTTGCCCCCGAATTGCCACAGCAGTAGCCCTGCCGCTAGCCATACCAGGCTGTCGCCGGTATGCGCGATGAATATCGCCATTCCGCGCCAGGGTTGCTCGCGCACCAGGCGCAGGGCGCGACGAGAAAGCGCCGCATCTAGCGCAACCAGGCGCTGCCAGAGCGTCTCCGTCACGCTGCGCGCGCCTCCAGTTCCCGACGGCAGAGCTCCAATTGCACCGGCTTATCCACATCCATGCCGAGCTCCGCGTACTTTGACCGTATCACTCGCACATGGATGCCGAAACCACGCAGCGCTCGGCGCTCTAGTTCCTCAACGCGCAGGCGATGCAGCGCCAGTTTGATGAAGAACATAGGTCCCAATCTCAAGGCTTGTTTCAGGGCGTTCTTGCGGTTGTTGAGCAGGTCATTCCACAGGTCGGCATGCCGGTCTACCACATCCGGTGCGATGATATGGAAGTCCCCACCTGCCAGGTCTTCATTGGCGAAGTGGATGAATGTGCGGCGGGAGCCTGGAAAGCGTGTCTCCATAATCGCACTCGGCACATCGAAATGGTACAAATCCACGCCCGGGTCTGGGCACTGCGCAATGCCCCATTCCACCATCTCAGCGTTGATGAGAGGGATATCACCGCTGCACATGATGACCTGGGGTGTGAGTTTACCCAACTCACGCAGTTTTGCCAGACCCGCCACCCCGTTCCGAAAGAGCGAACCGGCATTGGGTGCATAGGCAACGACTTTGTGTGAAGTGGCGGTTGCCACTTGCTCCTCTAGCCCCACGACGACGATTCGCCCAACGCCAGGGGCGTCTGTGAGCGCATCGAGTACCCATTGCAACATCGGTTTCCCGGCTAGCGGCAGGAGAACCTTAGCTCCACCCTGGGTGAAGGCGTAGAGAGGCTCTTCTGGCGTCGGGAACCCGCCCGCCAGAACCAGGGTATCCAACCCGCTCACGGGTTGAGTTCCTGAATCTGAGGGTGAAGCGTCAGCGTCTCGGACATTTCCAGCAGCTCGGCATGCGTCAGGCGGCGTCCCTTGCCGGCGATGGCGGTCAATGCGGCTTCGAGCATGTTCGTGCCGAAGGAGCGACCTTCATACCGCGGGGTGGTTGTGATGAGATAGCGCACGCCGGCTTTGCGGAAGATCTCTACATCGGCTTCGGTCGTAGTGTTGGTGAGGATAGTCTTTCCTGGAAGTTCCGGCGGCATGTACCGGCGCGTGTAGTGGCAATCACCAGCGATGACGGTAGCCCATTGATACCAGCGGGTGAATCTGGGTGTGGAGGCATGTTGTGCCTCGCCGATCGGGACGATCATCGAGATGGGCGCAAAACGCCCCACGAGCGGCGCCAAGACAGACGCCAGCCTGTTAACCGCGCGCAGACTGTGGAGAGGGATGGGAATACCCAGGGCGAATTGGAGATCACCGAAAACGGTTTCATAGCCCGCCTCCACAACACTTTCTGCCATCCCGTAGCGATCGAGAGCAACATTGAGCAAGGCGCGTTTGGGCTGCAACTCTGCACCCAATTGGGCTTCGACGTAAGCCATACAACGGCGTTCGACGGTATGTTTGACTCCACGCCCGTCCACGACCGGGGTTTTGTGTACATCCTTGATTAACCGGTACGCCGCCCGGATGGGGTATGAGTGCTCTACGGTGCCCATCACCATATCAATGCCGCCCATCCCGAACGCATCTACCTTGCCATCAAGTTCTCGGTAGAGCGCCATCGCCTTGGCTTCATCCCCATCAGTGCCGATACGCTCAATAATGACTTTCTCCCCTAATAATTCCACCTCGACACGTTTGTCACGTGTAGAGCTTCCCAAACTAATACTCACCGCTCGTTTCATAGTTGTGCTCCTTTGCTGTGAAGAGTATCTGGCTTATGCAACCCAAAAGCTGCTGTGATTGCTGAGGATGCAAGAATGCTCAAAGGGTATGTGGTCGCCGTGCCTTGGGTCCAAGAACCCACAGAGCAAGTTGCGTGGTGACCATTACTCTGGCGCCTCATGGCGCTCCGAGGAATAGGGTAGCTCTGACCTCTTTATCTTCCTGGTGAGTCTGGTTTCGTGCGTCCTGCTCTCATTTTACCTCAGAAAGCCATTTTCGGTAATGGCTCAGTGCACGGTCTCCGTTGCGCGAAGCAGCACCAACACTCCCCAAAATAGCGGCGCTAACCGCCTGGTCGCGGGAAGCCGGAGAACCGTGGTCTGTTACCAAGGGTCATCCTGGCGCAGCGGGTGCAGCGAGTGCTGTTTGCGCAGCCATGTTGAGCGCCAAAACTGCGGCGGAATGCACCTCCAGCAGGTTCGCCGCCTGCGCATTCACCCAAAAACGCGCTGTCACAGTGATTGTCGAATGTCCAGACTGCTCTGCCCACACGGTAGGTTGAGGCTCCGCCAACACTCCCGGTACCTTTTGGATTTCAGCGCGCAACAGCGCCATCTTTGCCTCGATATCAGGGTCGCTTCGCAAATTCAACGTGATGGTCCTTTGCCGGTTGGGGCTGCGGGTATAGTTGGTGATTGGATTTTCGTAGATTTTGATGTTGGGGATGATGACGAGTTCGCCGTTATCGGCTTTGACGACGGTATCGCGTGTATTGATATCTAGCACTGTGCCGGAAAAGCCTCCAGCGTTGACATAGTCATTCACGACAAAGGGCTGGCGGAACATCAATAGCACCCCGGCGGTGAAGTTGCGGCTGATATCCTGCAACGCAAAACCAATCGTCAGTCCTGCTACCCCCAACCCCGCGAGGAAACCGGTTACATTGAAATCTACCTGCTCGAGCGCGACAATACAGCCGCCAACGATGATGGTCCACCGGGTGATTCTTGCCATTAAGCGCGGAAGCCCTTCTGTTTCTACGCGCTGGCTCAATCCCCGGTATACGGCTTTGGCTGCCGGATTTGCCAGTAATAACGCCGCGCCAAATGTTAGCACAGCAACAATCAGTTTGGGTATGAACTGCACGACCAGGAGCAACATCTCGTGAGTGATTTGATCCAGATTTCCCATAACGAACAGCTCTCCCTTGCACTTTGGTGGTGGTCTCCGGTTGAATTCAACCCATCCTAGCATTGCTCGCAACAAAGTCAAAGTTGGGTACTGTGGCAACCACTCAGCGGCCTCCCGTTTACCACAACGCGGGGTGGCTAAAGCCGCGATTTTTCGAACGAACTTTAGTTTTGGAAGTGCGTAACCCTAAATGGGTGATGCGTGATACTTCACAGCGGCGATTTTCCCCGGTAGAGTGAGAGACAATCATCATCGTCTTGGGCGAATAAGGAGCAGCAGGTGATTCAATTAGCAGATCGAACTTGGACCATTGAACCTTCGGTGACCCTGGCGCTATCGGCGCGCGCCAAGGCTTTGCGCGCTGCTGGGGTAGATGTCTGTGACTTTACCGTCGGTGAACCGGATTTTAACACGCCGGCGCACATTCGTGAAGCCGCCAAGCGAGCGCTGGATGAGGGCAAAACCAAGTATGCCCCCGCAGGTGGCGTTCCCAAACTGCAGGAGCTGATTGCGGCGAAACTGCGGGCTGAGAACGCGCTGCCATACTCAACCAATCAGATCATCGTCTCTACGGGTGGCAAGCAAGCGATTCTCAATGTGCTGTTGACGATTCTGAGCCGCAATGATGAGGCGCTGATTCCGACGCCGTATTGGGTGAGCTATCCCGAAATCGTCAAACTGGCGCGGGCAAAGCCTGTCTTGCTCCCCACAACCGAAGCGACGGGTTTCAAGATTACTCCTGAACAACTTGAAGCTGCCATTACCCCGCGGACGAAGGTGCTGATTCTTAATTCGCCTTCGAACCCCACCGGAGCAATCTACTCGCGCGCCGAACTCGCTGCGTTAGCCGAAGTGCTGGTGCGACATCAGGTAGCCGTACTTTCTGATGAGATTTACGAGAAATTGCTTTACGATGGCAGGGAACACGTGAGCATCGGCAGTTTGGGTGAAGCCATTTTTGACCTTACTCTGGTCTGCAACGGTTTCAGTAAGGCGTACGCCGCCACAGGTTGGCGCCTGGGATATGCCGCTGGACCCGAGCACGTCATCAAAGCCGCGATTGACATCCAATCGCACACCACTTCCGGCGCGACAACTTTTGCCCAGTATGGCGCGATAGCCGCTCTGGAGGGTCCCCAGGATGAGGTAGAAGCCATGCGTTCCGAGTTCGAGCGCCGGCGGGATGTGCTCTTTGCGGGCATGTCAGCCTTGCCGGGATTGGCGTGCACCAAACCCGGGGGCGCATTTTACCTGTTCCCCAACATATCCGCTACCGGCTTGAGCTCGATGGATTTCTCCCAGCGATTGTTGGAAGAATTCCACGTTGCGATTGTCCCCGGCTCAGCCTTCGGTGCGGATGGGAATGTGCGTTTCTCCTATGCCACCTCTATGGCGACCATCGAGAAAGGACTGGAACGGCTGCGGCAATTCGTCGGCAGTTTGTAATCCTTCTACAAAACAAACACCGTCGTTCGCGGGTGGGCTACCCCCCCACGAACGACGGTGTGCTTGCAAGCCTTTAGTCGAGCGCGTGCGCGGCTTCCAGTAACTTCGCTACCTGGTATTCCGAAACTGCTTGAGCTTCCAGCACCCGGCGAATCAGGTTGTAGACCCGTGCGATGTCTTGCGCGGTAGCAGCGACAGCACTATCGGGTTTACTGAGTGCTTCCACGGTTGCCAGCAACAACACCCACCACAACAACTGTTCCAGCGCCTCTTTATTGAACCATACAATGCCTTCATAGCGGTTCACCCCGAGATGGGCTTGAATGGGGCGTTCTTGCAGCATCGCGCGCAACATCTCGTAGGCGCTATCGCCGCTGTCGGTCACCGCTGCGTCCAACCAGGTGCGGTAATCCAGCAGGATTTTGATGGCGGCAGCAGCTCTCTGGGAGTCATCGGTTTCCAGACCGGCATCTTGCAGCGCGCTGGCGAAGACTTTCCCCAACAGCCATTCATCCATCCAGATAGCCGTGATGGCAGCGTAGTTTTCTGCATCCATGATTTTGCCCAGCGGATGCAGGAACAACCATCCCAGCAATGTCCCCAGAACGGCGGGGTCATCGGATTCCAGACCCTCCGCGATAGCGGATTCCGCGCCCAACACCATCCGCAGGGGGCGCAACCGCACTTCGGCGCTGCTTTCGACCTTCGCGCTCGCCGTGACTTCGCTTCCAGCCACTTCAGGCGCTTCTTCCATTGTTTCTTCCGTCGCTGGCAGTTCCACCAGTGATGAAAGCGCCAGAATGGTAGCCAGTTTCTCCCGTACCTCTTGAGCGATGGCTTCGGCGTCACCGGCGCCCTGACTGCTCGTCTTCGCGGCTTCGAGCAGATCCAACATCTTGGCTTCAACTTGATCCAGGACGCGAACCAGGTCCTCTGGAGCAGCAAAGCGTGTCTCAGCCAACCAGCGGAATGCCGGCGCACTGATTAACATGCGCAACGGTGCGTGCAGCGGCTCCAGGAAAAGTTCTCGCAGGGCTTCTTCGATGCTGGGAACTCCACGTCCGTGCAGATGGGCAGCCAGTTGCCCGTAGTGCCCCCACTCGTTATCCTGGATCAGGTGGAAATTGACAAAGACGTGAACCTGATAAGCATGCAGCTCGGTGTAAAGACCCTGCTTGTGGACCTCAGCACAGTTGCGGAGGTATTCCAAATTGTGCGCTGCATCGCGGAAGATGACATACATATCGGCGCGATTGGGAATATCCAACCCGTCGGCAATCGTCTTTTGAACCAGCGTTTTCTCGCCATCGGCGCCCTTGACCACAGAGGCGGCTGAGGTGTGAATCCAACCCCGCGTTTCTGCGTAGCGGTTGTGATACATCACCAGCGAATGTTCTTCTCCGGTTTTGTTGGTGTAGGCGAAGACGTTTTCGTCCACGTAGCCTTCTGGTGTATAGTAATCGAAGAGCAGATAATGGTCCACTTCGGCGAAAAGATAACGCTTGTGGAGTAGGGGGAAGACCTGTTGTTCGTGGCGTGTGACCAACCAGGGGTCAGCATGCTCATCCCAGTAAGCGCGGCGGAACTCCATGCCGTATTTCTCCGCGTAACCTTCGACCTGCCCATGCCCGAACATCGGCAATCCGGGCAGCGTCGCCATGAGCGTGCAGATTCCGAAATACTTATCCCCCTTCCCGAATTGCTCCACGGCGGTCTTTTCGTCGGGGTTGTTCATAAAGTTCACATAGCGTTTGAGAATCTGCGGGTCGAATTCCAGGGTGTTCTTGATGAGCTGCCGGTACTCGGCATTCTTCTCATCGCGCAGCATATTCATGAAGGCGCTGTTGTAGACGCGGTGCATCCCCAACGTGCGGACGAAATACCCTTCCATCATCCAGAAGGCTTCTGCCAGCAGCAAAGTGCCCGGGGATTCAGCAGCTACACGATCCACCACCTCGCGCCAGAACTCCTCTGGTATGGCAGCGTCGAATTGCGCCTTGGTCATCCCATAGTCCGCCCGCGAGGCAATATCGCCGCCGGTTCCGGGTTCCGGATACCAGAGCCGTTGGTAGTGACGCTTTGCCAGCGTCATGGCGGCGTCGAAGCGGATGATGGGGGAGCGGCGCGCCACTTCCAGAATAGTCTGGATGACGGCTTCGCGTACTTCAGGATTGAGATAGTTGAGTTGCGCGGTGTCATTCCAGGGCATAGAGGTACCGTCATTGCCGTGGTAAATGAAGCGCGTGTCGCCGGTCCATTGATCCACCCGTTTGAAGACCACCGCGGCATCGCTGTGCGTGTAATAATGATCTTCCAAATAGATTCCCACCCGTGGGTCTTCGCAAAGGTCTTCGCCATTGAAAGAATAGCTCGGGAAAGGGCTGTAGGGCAGTTGGATGAACCAGTCGGGGTGATAGACCACCCATGAGGAATCAATACCCATGTGATTGGGAACCATATCGCTACCCATGCGGATGCCCCGTCTCCAGGCGCGGGCTTTGAGGTCGTTGTAGGCTCCCTCGCCGCCGAGGTCCTCTGCGATGCGGTAATCGTAGAGCGAGTATGCCGAAGCGACGGCGTCAGCATTGCCCATGATTTGCTTGATGCGTTTGGAGGCTTTGCTGCGCTCCCACAATCCAATGAGCCACAGACCGGTTAGCCCCCAATGCGCCAGCTTATCCAGCTCCGCATCCGGAATTTGGTCCAATCGGGTGATGGGTTGCTGGTATTCCTTAGAAAGCTGGTCGAGCCAGACGTAGGCGTTTTTGGCGATGATGACCACCCGAGGCATCCAATCGCTATCTGGGCTGAAAGCCTCGATTTCCAACTCCTGTCCCGCAAACTCAAAGGGCAAGAGCGCCTCGGGTCCAGGTCCAAAGCCGAAGAAGGCTTTGTTTTCCTCCGCCAACAGGTCGAGGCTGCTCAATAAACGGTAGAGATAGCTGCCCAGGAACGTGACCCAGCGAGTGCGAATGAACTCCAGCTGCGCCTCCAACGAATGCGGCGCCTTGCGGATGGGCGCGAGGAGCATATCCACCAGATTCTCGTTATCGGGTCCGAACGGTGGCTGTGAGTCGAAGAAATCGTGTAGACCGGTGAGAACCTCGGAGTAAGCGGGCAGGGCTTCCAGAGGGGTATCATCGAAAAGTTCCAGGAAAGACATCCGCGCTGGATTGATATTGCTCAGCCACAGCAGGAGCAACTCTTCGAGCACAATCGCGCGATGGGGTTTGCCTTCGGTCTCGCCGGCGAGATAGGCTTCCGCGCTCAACGTGCCCCGATAGACCGCTGTGGTGGGATAAGTAGTCGCGAATAACGTCAGCACAGCGTCAAGCGCCTCTTTTCCCACGCGGGTCTCCAAGAAAACCAGCGCCTGTGACATCACT
>JAKJAC010000089.1:13704-16106 GCA_022707705.1 Chloroflexota bacterium | reverse complement strand
GAAATCGGTGATTTCGGTGTTCGAAAAACCGCCCAACCGAACACCGAAAATCACCGAAACACGCCGAAATACACCGAAAGCAGCCGCGGGTGCCGGGGGCAGAGAGAGCTGGACTTTGGCTAACCTTTCTGGGATTGCTGCTCGAGGCTGCGCTGCCGGTTGCCGAACCGGCGCCAGCTGCCGTGGCGGAGATTGCCGCCCAGGCTCTATCGGGGATTGGATGGCGGCGCCGCAAGCAAAGCGGCGCCGCCATCCCTTAAGTTTACCGAACCTCTTCCGGCATTCTACCGGTAGCCTTCAGCCTGGAGGTTGAAGAGCCGCGCGTAGGCGCCGTTGTTTGCCATGAGCTCCGCGTGTGTGCCCAGCTCGTGAATCTGCCCGTCTGCCAGCACGACGATGCGGTCAGCCATGCGCACGGTCGAGAAGCGGTGCGAGATGAGCACGGCGATGCGTCCCTCCATCAGCTCGCCGAAGCGCTGGAAGACCTCGTATTCGGCTTGCGCATCGAGCGCCGAGGTAGGCTCATCGAGCACCATCACCTCGGCTTTGCGCATGAAGGCGCGCGCGAGTGCAATCTTCTGCCACTGCCCCCCGGAGAGTTCCGCGCCCTTCTCCCAACGGCGCCCCAGTACGGTATCGTAGCCCTGGGGTAGCCCGGCGATGACAGGGCTGGCGCCGCCCCGTTCCGCAGCTGCCTGAATGCGGTCGAAATCGTCCAGTGCATCTATCTGCCCAAAGCCGATGTTTTCGCGCACGGAGAACTGGTAGCGCACGTAATCCTGGAAGATGACGCCGAAGCGCTGGTGCAGGCTTGTCAGGTCGTAGTCGCGCAGGTCCACGCCATCAATGAGAATCTGTCCTTCGGTGGGGTCGTAGAGGCGGGTGAGGAGTTTGATCAGCGTGGTTTTGCCGGCGCCATTGAGACCCACGAGCGCGATGCGTTCGCCGGGTTGAATGCAGAGGTTGATGTTGCGGAGCACCAGCGAGTTCGCGCCGGGGTAGCGGAAGGAGACGTTGCGGAATTCGATGCCCTGCCGAATGGGCGCGGGCGCGGTCAAGCCCTCCTTGGGGGAGACCAGCGCCGGTTCGAGCTCCAGATAGGTCATCAGGTTATCGAGGAAGAGGTTGCTCTCGTAGAGGCGGCTGATGTTATCCAGCAGCGAGCGGATGGATTGCTGCGACTGCCGGAAGATGGAGAGGAACATGGACATATCGCCCAGGGTAATGGCGCCGGCGAGGGTGCGCAGCACAATCCAGGCATAGCTGCCGTAGTACGCCAGGTCGGAGAGCAAGCCCCAGCCCAAGGCGGCGAGCGTGCGCCGCTCGGCGATGGCGCGGTCCTCCAGGTAGAATTTGATGAAGAGCTCCTGGTAGCGCGCAAGCAGCGCTTCGCCCAAGCCGAAGAGTTTGATCTCTTTGACGGTCTCGTTGCCGGTGAGGAGGGTCTCCAGGTAGTTGAGCAGGCGGGATTCCGGCGCGCGGCGACTCACAGCACGGAAGGCGCGCTCGGCGTATTGGGATTGGGCGAGGAATGAGGGGATGGCGGAGACGAAGACGATGAGGGCAAGCCACGGGCTGAAGCGCACCAACAGCAGAATCAACGATAACAGGGTGATGAGCTGCTGCACCAGTTGCAGGCTCGATTTGACGATGGCGAGCGCACTGCTATCCGCTTGCCGCCGTGCGTTCTGGAGGGTGTCGTAGAATAGGGGGTTTTCGAAGAACGCCAGGTCGAGGGCGATGGCTTTGCGCATGACCAGCCCGTTGATGTGATTGGTGAGCTGGGATTGCAGCACCCGGTCGGAGAGGGAGCGGGCGGAGCTCGTGAGTGAGTTGACGATGACGAGCGCCAGTTCCAGCCCGAGGAAGGGCAGCACGTGACGCAGTCCATCGGAGGCGCTCAGCCCTTGTCTGGTGGCGTCGAGGATGGCGTCAATGATCAGTTTCCCCGCCCAGGCTTGCGCGGCGGGCAGGAAGGCGGCGATGAGGGTGAGTCCCACGCCGACGAGTGCGGCGGGGCGGCTCGATGCCCAGACCAGGCGGAAGGCTTGCGGGGTGTTGCGCACCGCGTCCCAGACTTCGTCCAGCCGTTTGCGGATGCCGGCGACCAGGGCGTTCTGGGGTTTGGGGGAAGATGCAGATTTCATGGGTATCTCACTTGGGTGTGACCGGGGCTTGGATTGGTTTGGCTTTGTCATGATTTTAGTATAGTCCAGTGGGGGGAGGATGCAAATAAGGGTGCAGCGGGGGCATTCGTAGCAGTTCAACGGGCTTCTGCGTCCCCTATAAAGCCCACTGCGCGATATGGCTGCTTCGTCAACGGGTTGACGCGTCAACCCCGGACCGAATGCCTTGCTCCCGCTTCAGATGTTGCGCAAGGGGCATAGCACGGTTTGGGTCAG
>JAKJAC010000089.1:0-13694 GCA_022707705.1 Chloroflexota bacterium | reverse complement strand
GCGGGGCGGGTGAAGAAGCGCCGCGGCTAAGGAAGCCGCGGCTTCCTTAGCCGCGGCTATAGAGACCTCCCGATGGGTGTGGCAGAAGGCGCGACGCAGAAGCGCGATTTGAAATCGCGGCTACAAGAGGCGCGTCCGGGGTTAGGGTCGACGAGCGATTTGCGCGCTCTTGTTTTCTCCTTTGGTTGGGGTACAATGAATCTGTTTTTTGCACCAATTGGGAAAGAACTCCTGTGAGTGTTTTTGCGCGTGCTCTGCGCGCTGGAAGATTTTCACGAAGCGGCGACCTATTAGCCAGTACGAAAAGTGATGCTTTGGGTGGTATTGTTTTAGTGGTGGGTGATGGTTGGGAAGCGGGGTGGACGCCCCGCGCAAGTGTCAGGTTCTCAGGAGGAATTTGCAATGCGAATGGTTGAGGTTATCGAGAAGAAGCGCGATGGTAAGGATCTGAGCACGGAGGAGATTGACTTTTTCGTGCAGGGATATGCGGATGGGACTATTCCGGATTACCAGGCTTCGTCTTTGCTGATGGCGATCATGCTTCAAGGGATGAGCGACCGAGAAATCCGCGATCTTACGCTGGCAATGGCGCACTCGGGGGAGATGTTGGACCTCAAGGATGCGGCGCCCTTTGTGGTGGACAAGCACTCGACGGGAGGGGTTGGCGATAAGGTCTCCCTGGTCATCGGTCCGGCGGTTGCAGCGTGCGGGTTGCCGGTGGGGAAGATGTCGGGGCGCGGATTGGGTTTTTCCGGCGGGACTCTGGACAAGCTCGAATCCATTCCCGGCTTTCACAGCGACCTCTCTGTCGCGGAATTCAAGCAGCAGCTGCGGGAGATTGGCTTTGTACTCGCCGGGCAGAGCGTGAATCTGGCGCCGGCGGATGGCAAGCTCTACGCGCTGCGTGATGTGACCGGCACCGTGCCGAGTTTACCTCTGATTGTCAGCTCGGTGATGAGCAAGAAGATCGCCGCGGGCGCGGATGCGATTGTGCTGGATGTGAAGACGGGCAGCGGCGCCTTTATGAAGACGGTGGAGGATGCGGAGCGGTTGGCGGAGAGCATGGTGCGCATCGGCAATGAGGTCGGGCGCAAGGTCGTGGCATTGCTCTCGGATATGAATCAGCCCCTGGGTTGGGCGGTGGGCAATAGCCTGGAGGTGCGCGAGGCGATTGACACGCTGCACGGCGCCGGTCCGCAGGATTTTCTGGAGCACTGCCTGGTCGTGGGGGGTGAGATGTTAGCCCTGGGCGGGCAGGCGCAGAATGCGGTACACGGGCGGGAGTTGGTAGCGCAAGCAATCGAATCCGGCGCGGCGTGGCAGAAATTCCGGCAGATGGTGGTGGCGCAGGGCGGCGATGTGCGTTATCTGGATGAGCCACAACGCTTCCCGGCAGCAAGCATAGTGCAGATGGTCGCGGCGCCGGTGAGCGGTTATCTGGCGCGGGTCCAGACGGATGAGATTGGCATGGCGACGGTAGGGCTTGGTGGGGGACGCCTGCAAAAAGGCGACCCGGTGGATCACGCGGTGGGGCTCATGCTGCACCTCAAGGTGGGGGAATGGATTACCGCGGGCGAACCGCTGTTCACCATCCATGCGAATGACGAGGCGCGCTGCGCTGAGGCAGAGCGGCGCGTGCTGGAGGCATTGACGTTCTCGGAGGCGCCGGTCGAGCCGCTGCCTTTGTTCTACAAACGGGTAAATTAGAGGGAGAGCATTTAGCGTTATGGGACTCAAACCTGACCATTGGATTCGCAAAGTCGCAATCGAACAGCAGATGATCGACCCATTCTATGATGGGCAGATGCGCAATGGGATCATCTCTTTTGGCCTTTCGTCTTATGGTTACGATATCCGGGTGGCGAATGAGTTCAAGGTTTTCACGCCGGGCGTGGGCAACCTGACGGTGGTGGACCCCAAGGGGATTGACCCACATGCGATGATTGATTTCGTGGGGGATATCTGCATTATCCCGCCGAATTCCTTTGCTCTGGCGCGTAGCCTGGAGTATATACGGATGCCGCGGAATGTGTTGGGCGCGGTACTGGGAAAATCGACCTATGCTCGGTGCGGCATCGTGACGAATTTCACGCCGCTGGAACCGGGATGGCACGGCTATATCACCATCGAAATCAGCAATACTACTCCCTTGCCCGCCAAAATCTACGCGAATGAGGGGATTGCACAGGTGTTGTTCTTCGAGGGCGATGAGCCATGTGAAGTCTCGTATGCCGACAAAAAGGGCAAATATCAGGGACAGACAGGGGTGGTATTGCCACGGCTGTAGTGGAGGGCACTTGAATCAGGCGCCTACTGAATCTCAGAACACCGGGATGCGCACCTTCATCATCATCTGGTTGAGCCAGGTGCTGTCGCTGTTCGGCACGGCGATGAGCGGTTTTGCGCTCACGTTTTGGGCTTATGGCAAGACGGGGCAGGCAACGCCGTTGGCGATGGTGGGTTTCTTCTTTGTCACGCCGATGACGCTGCTGGGACCCTTCATAGGCGCCATCGTGGACCGCGCCAATCGCAAGCTGATGATGATGATGAGCGACCTGGCGGCAGCGATCACTTCGCTCGTTATTCTGCTCCTGTATCTGAGCGGGAACCTGGAAATCTGGCACCTTTACGTGATGGCGCTGATTGGCGGGATTATGAATGGCTTTCAGTGGCCCGCTTATTCGGCGGCAATCTCGACGATGCTGCACAAGTCGCAGTACACGCGCGCCAACGCGATGTTGGAGACCGCAGGGGCGGCTTCCGGAATCCTCGCGCCCATTTTCGCCGGGGCGCTCATCGGACCGCTGGGCGTTTCCGGGTTGTTGGCTGTGGACCTCTGTACGGCGAGTGTGGCGATTACGGTGCTGTTGTTGAGCCGTATTCCACAGCCCGCGCGGTCGGAGGTCGGCGCTGCGGCGCGCGGCAATTTCTTCAAAGAATCGTTGATGGGTTTCGGGTATATTTTCCGCCGCCCAAGCCTGCTGGGCTTGCAGCTGGTATTCCTCTTCGCGAATCTGTTCCATAATCTGGGCTATGCTGTCTTTGCGGCAATGATTCTGGGACGCACGGGCAACAATGCGCAGATGTTTGGCACGGTGAATTCGGCGGGGGCGTTGGGGGCGTTGCTGGGCGGCATCGTGATGAGCGCCTGGGGCGGCTTCAAGCGGCGCGTTCACGGCGTGTTGCTCGGTTGGGCCGGCGCGGCTTTGTTCGGGATGGTGCTGCTCGGGACGGGGCAGTCGTTGCCTTTCTGGGTGGTGGGGCTGTTCCTGGGGAACATGTTCAGCCCGCTCATCAACGGCTCCAATCAGGCTATCTGGCAAGCCAAGGTCGAGCCTGATATTCAAGGGCGGGTTTTTGGCACGCGACGGTTGATTGCGTGGTTGGTCACGCCCTTGGCGGCGTTGCTGGCGGGACCGCTGGCGGACCGGGTCTTTGAGCCGGCGATGCGCGAGGGTGGGGCGTGGGCTCCGCTATTTGGCAAGCTCGTGGGCACCGGTCCGGGCGCGGGAATCGGGTTGATGTTCTTCATTTTCGGCCTGGCGGCGCTGGCTGTAGGGCTGGGAGGGTATCTTTTCCCGGTCATTCGTGATGCGGAGACCTTGATTCCCGATCATGATAGCGAGCAGGTCGCCACACCCAGTGAAACGTGAGCACTTGGACGGCATGGAGCTTGGGTTGCCGGAGAGTTGGCTGAGGGCGACGCCGCTGTTCGAGGCGGGGGCACACTTGCGCTTGTTGGACGCCGTCGCCGCGCGGCGGGCGCAGGAAACCGTGTATCCGGCGGCGGAACGGGTTTTCTATGCGCTGGAGCGCACGCCTTTCGACAAGGTGCGGGTGGTGATTGTGGGGCAGGACCCCTATCACGGTCCGGGGCAAGCGGATGGGCTGGCATTTTCCGTGCCGGAAGGAATCGCCGTTCCGCCTTCGTTGCGGAATATCTTTCAGGAGGTCGCCCGCGATATCTATGCGGGCGCGGCGCCGCACTTCTCCACCGATTTGACGCGCTGGGCTGAGCAGGGAGTGCTGCTGCTCAATGCCGTGCTCACCGTAGCGGCAAAGAAACCGGGGTCACACCGGCGCCTGGAATGGGAAACCCTCACCGATGGAATCCTTGCCGCTTTGAGCGCCAGGCGTGAGGGATTGGTCTTTATGCTGTGGGGCGCTTACGCGCAATCGAAGCGTGGTCTGATCGCCGAAAGCCGGCATCTGATACTGGAAGCGCCGCATCCTTCGCCGCTTTCGGCGTACCGGGGTTTTCTGGGATGTGGGCATTTCTCGCGCGCCAATGCTTATCTCCGCGCCCGCAATGAGCGCGAGATTATCTGGTGAGGAGGTGGATTGATGCGGATTTGCGTGGGTTCAGATCATGCGGGCTTCGAGCTCAAGGAAGCGGTGAAGGCGCATTTGCTAACTTTGGGGCACGAGGTGGAGGATGTTGGAACGCCTGATCCCGGCGTCTCGGTGGATTATCCCGATTTCGGCAGACTGGTAGCGCGCAAGGTGGTTGCCGGCGATGGCGAGCTCGGGATTGTGGTTTGCGGCACGGGCATCGGCATTTCGATAGCGGCGAACAAGGTGCGCGGGGCGCGGGCGGCGCTCTGCACGGATCCCTACATGGCGCGCATGGCGCGGGCGCACAATAACGCCAATATTCTCGCCATGGGTGGACGGGTCGTGGGGGTGGGGTTGGCTTTGGATATTGTGGAAGCCTTTCTCAGCACGTCGTTCGAGGGCGGGCGCCACGGCTTGCGCGTGGACAAGCTGGAAAGCCAGGCGTAAGGGCGCAGGGCAACTCTGGTCACGTGGTCTATTGTTTGAGCCATGGAGGGCGTAGCGGTGTCTGAGCCAATCCGTATTCTGCACTTCGCCGACTTGCACATCGGGATGGAGAATTACGGGCGCGTGGACCCTGAGACGGGGTTGAATCTGCGCGTCGTGGATTTTCTCCGGCGGATGGACGAGGTGGTTGACTATGCTATCGCGCATGAGGCCGATGCGGTGCTCTTTGCCGGCGACGCTTTCCGCACGCGGACACCCACTCCTACACACCAGCGCGAATTTGCGCAGCGCGTTCGCAGGTTATCCGAAGCCGCAATTCCCACCGTGCTGCTGGTGGGCAATCACGATATTCCGTTGATGGAGCAGCGGGCTTCCAGTGTGGAAATTTTCAGCACGCTGGCGGTGCCGCATGTGGTGGTGGCAGACCGCCCCGCCCTGTTGCGCTTGGAAACCCGCCACGGCTTGTTGCAGGTGGCAACGCTGCCTTTCCCGGTTTACCAGAGGTTGCTCACGCGCGAGGCTTACCGGCACCTCAACCGCGAGGCGCTGGATCAGGCGGTGAGCGGGGCGCTGGTGGACCTTCTGCAGCAGCTGGCGGCGCAATGTGAGCCCGAGGTTCCCGCGGTGCTGTTGGGGCATTTCTCGGTGGAGACGGCGCATTGGGGTTCTGAACGCAATATCATGGTGGGGCGCGATGTGACGGTGCCGCTCTCCGCGGTGACGGACCCGACCTGGGATTATGTGGCGCTGGGGCACATTCACCAGCACCAGAATCTGAATCCGGCAGGCTCCCCGCCTGTGATTTACCCCGGCAGCCTGGAGCGGGTGGACTTTGGGGAAGAAAAGCAGCCGAAGGGCTTCTGTTGGGTGAGTTTGGAGCGCGGGCGCGCGGATTGGCGCTATATCGAATCGCCTGCGCGGTCCTTCCGCACGATTCGGGTGGATGTGCGCACGGAACCGGAGCCATTGGCTGCGCTCCGTCGCGAGGTCGGCAGGCACTCCCTGGAGGGTTCGGTGGTGCGGTTGGTGGTGACCATGACGCCGGACCAGGAACCGCAGCTGCGGGATGCGGTGATGATGCCGCTGCTGGAAGGGGCGTTTTTTGCGCAGATCAATCGTGAGATTGAGCGCACCGCCCGTGACCGCCTCGAAGGACTGGACCCCGACACGCTCACCCCCGAGCATCTGTTGACCAGCTACCTGTTGGCGAAAGGGCGAGTTGAGGCTGACCTTGCTCCCTATTTGGAAGAGGCGCGCACGATTTTCGAGGAGCCTGAAGCCGCGGCGTGAGTGGGCGTTGGGTGTGGCAGAGCCTTTTCGCCGGACTTAATAACTTCCTAACAAGTTCCTGATACACTCAAAGCATCAGGAAAGGATAAGGTTCTCCTTCCTGGGATAGTTCACAATTAACAGGAGGTAAGCATGTTCAAAGGTAAGTGGTGGAAACGGGGGTTGGCTGTAGCGCTGGTAGTGGCGGCGCTGGCTGTGGGTGCGGTTGGCGTGGTCAGCGCGCACGGGGGCGGCGGTTGGTTTGGGCGCAACGGCATTGACCGGGAGGCGTTGCTCGCGGAGGAACTGGGGATCACCGTAGAGGATCTGCAATCCGCTCAAGACGCAGCGGACACCCGAGCATTGGATCAGGCGCTTGAAGAAGGGTTGATCACGCAGGAACAATACGACCAAATGCAACTGCGGAAGATGTTGGCGCCCTATCTCGACCGCCAGACGTTGTTGGCGGAGGCGCTGGGCATCGAAGTGGCGCAGCTCGACGAAAAGACTCTGGCTGAGTGGCTGGAGGAGCTGGACTTGGACCGGGACGCCTTACAGGAACGGCTGCAGACGGCAGTTCAGGCGGCGCTGGAGCAAGCGGTTGCCGATGGCGTGGTCACTCAGGAACAGGTGGACACGCTGAAGGACAATGTTTTCTCCCGGCAGTTCCTCTCCCGGGGACGCGGCATGGGCGGACCCATGCGGGGCGGTCGTGGGATGGGAGGCTGTGGCGGTTTCGGTCCCGAGATGGATTCTGAAACCGATGACGATACTCTGCAGAACAATAGTTTCAACATGCGAGGCATGTTAGGGTCCAATCGCTTCTAGCTGGAAAATGTTGGAGGCAGCGCTGACACTAGCGCTGCCTCCAACTGCGCTCAGAGCCGGGAATGTGGTAACCTGAGCAGGTGATGAAGACTCTTCGAGGTGATGAAATGCGACAAAATGCGCTTGTTCGATGGTTGGTGCTGCCTTTGTTGCTGGTGGTTTTGGGATGCAGCCTTTCTACTGCGCCGCAGCAGCCTCAGGAGATTCCTGCGGCAACGGCTGACGCTACGGAACCGGCATCGCCTGCACAGCTGAGCGCTGAGGAAATCGAGGCGTTGGTGGATGCTGCTGTGGCAGAGCAACTGGCGCAGACCGAGCGCACCCCGGTGGCGTATGCGCCCGGTCCCGTGATTGCCACGGACCTGGAGGAAACCCTCACAAGCCTCTATGCCCGAGCGAATCCGGCGGTGGTTTATATCATCGTTGGCACTGGGGGCATCTCCAGCGGCAGCGGCAGCGGCTTCGTCTATACCCGTGAGGGTCATATCGTCACCAACAATCACGTTGTTACCGGTGGGCGGTCTTACGAGGTGGTCTTCTCCAACGGGGAGCGGATGCTGGCGACGCTGGTCGGCGCCGATCCGGATAGCGACCTGGCGGTGCTCAAAGTAGAGGGGCTGCCGGAGGGGATCGAACCGCTCGCGGTGGCGCAGAGCGATGCACTTGAAGTAGGGCAGTTCGTGGTTGCCATCGGCAATCCGTTTGGGGAGCAGGGGTCCATGTCGCTAGGGATTATCAGCGGGTTGGGGCGCAGCCTGCAATCGCAACGCGGGACGACGACGGGGGGGAGCACTTACTCTCTACCTGAGGTTATTCAAACGGATGCGCCGATCAATCCCGGCAACTCGGGCGGACCGCTGCTGAACCTGAACGGCGAGGTGGTAGGGGTGAACGCCGCGATTGCGAGCACGACCGGCACGAGCTCGGGCGTGGGCTTCTCGATTCCTGCCGCGGCGATACGGCGCGTGGTCCCAAGCCTGATTTCCGACGGGCGGTATACCTACCCGTATATGGGGGTATCCTTCGACGGCGAAATCACCCTGGAAGAGCAGGATATCTATGGATTGCCCCAGATTCAGGGGGCTTACGTGGTCAGCGTCACGTCCGGTGGTCCGGGCGCTTTGGCAGGGCTGATTGCTGCGGACCCGAGTACAGGGCGGGGCGGCGACTTGATTATTGCGCTGGATGAGCGCCCCATCAACAGTTTCGCCGATCTCAACAGTTTCCTCAGCTTTCAGGCGAGCGCGGGGCAGACGATTGCGGTGAAGGTGTTGCGCGGCGGGGAAACCGTCACGCTCTCTCTGACGTTGGGAGAGCGCCCGTAAGGCTCTGCGCCCGTAGGCTGGATGTTTCAGCACGACGGCTCAGGTAAAGTGATACCTGAGCCGTCGTTTTGTGCGTGCTGAACCTCATCCCGCTGAGCCGGGTTCGGAGATGGCTTCATTGCTGTTGCTGCGACGGGCTGCGGCGCGACTGGCGAGAAGGGTCAGTAGACCGCTGAGCACGAAAATCACCGTGACCAGAACGAAGGGCAGGCGGCGGTTGAGCGCCGAGAGTTCACCGCCAATCCAACCGAAGGGCGAACTCCCCAGAATGACCGCCAGGTTGAGCAGCGCCATGATGCGGGCGCGCTCGATGGCGTTCACCGTGGTCACAGTGAGGGCATCGAGCATGGTGTAGGCTGCCGGAACCGAAAAGCCTTCGAGGGCGGTGGAAAGGAATAGAATCAGGTAATTTCCCGGTGGCGTGAGGATGAGGATAATCTGGCTGACGATCAAGCCTGCCAGTCCGAATAGCATCGGTCGGTGCGCGTGCCCCTGTTGTAATCGGGGCATGACCAGGAAGAAGAAGATCAACATCATGATCGATTTGACGAAGGGATAGAGAGCGATGTAGTTTGTGCTGATGTGCAGTTCTTCGGCTGCCAGAATGGACCAGAAGGTTCCACGGATAGAGCTGGCAATGTTGAGCAGAATCATGAGGCCGGCAATGTAGAGCGTTGCGGGCGTGTGGAGAATCTCCCGGAGGACGGGACCGGAGCCTTGCAGGACGCTGAGCAAGTGTTCGTGGCGCGTTTCCTGCATGCGCACGATTCCCTGTTGGGGCTCGGTGACCATGGCGTTGAGGATGATGAATTTCGCCGTCATCATCACAAAAGCCAGGATGTACAGGGCGCGCACCGTGGGCACCAAACCAAAGCGTCCTACGAAGAGCCCGGTCGCAGGGGCAACGAAAGCCGCTAACAGCCCGGCGATGTAGACCCACGAGTAGATATCTACAAGCAATTCGGGGTCGGTGTCTTCCACCAGCAGCAAGTTCCACGAGTTGTGCGTGACGCGCCAGGTGGCGTTGACGACGGCGGCGACAAGGAAGTAGGTATAGTTCTGCGCAATCGCCCAAATCAGGGTGGGAACGCTCCAGGCGAGGAAGTCGAAGAGAAAGGTGGTGCGTTTGCGACCCAGTTTATCGGTGATGGCGCCGCTCAACAGGGTCCAGATGACCTGGATAGCCATGCCAACGCTGGCGAGGAAACCAATCTGCCGGTCGTTCAAGCCGAAGGCAAGCATGTAGATGGAGGCGTAGGGGGCGTAGAGGTTGAAGGGGATGCCCCAAAGGGGCTCGGTGAGCACACAGCCGCGGGCATTGCCGCGCAGACGACGCAGGGTTAGGAGTAATGGATGGCTTCTCACAGGTATGATCCTTGATTGGGTGGGCTAATCATCTTCCAGGGCATACTATACCCGGTGATAGCCAACAGTCAATTGGATTTTCTTTTTGTGTGCAGTGGGCGCCGCGTGGCGCCCACTTTTCACTCATTCTACCAGATGAATTTGGTTTGAGCTTGACAAAATCAAACTTTCCTCTATAAGATATCTATGAGGGTGAGTGAATCCTTGCTGTCGAAACGAGGTAACGCATGAGGCGTTCGCGCCGCTGGTGGTTGTGGTTATGCATGGGTTCGTTGTTGTTCAATGTGGCTGCTGCACCGATCATCGATGAGCCTGCGGAACCTGAGACGGCAGAGGCGCTAGCGTTTGATTTGCTTGCCGGGGATGCTCCGGTTGCCACGGCTTCCGTAACCGAAATCTCGACCTATTGGAGCCCCAAGGTGCGCCAGTGGGGATCGATGATTGTGGAGGAAGCGGAACGCCGCGGTCTCGACCCCGATTTTCTTGCCTCGCTCGTGTGGATGGAATCCCGTGGAGACTCGCAGGCTATCGGTCCGGTAGGCTCGGTGGGCTTGATGCAGATTATGCCGAGTGAAACCGGGTTCTCATGGCGCCCTTCTCGCGCGGAGCTGTTGAATCCTGCGACGAATCTGTTCTGGGGAACGCGCACGCTGGCGACGGTCATTCACCAGGGGAATGGTGATGTTTTCAACGCGCTGGCGGCGTACAATGGCGGTTGGGAGCAGATTATGTATCGCGCGCCCAAGTTCTTCGCTACCACGATTTTGCGCGATTATGTGAATGCGGTTGCCTTACGACATGGGTTGCGGGGGCAGGGCGAATGGCGCGCGATGTTCGCGGTCATGACGCCGGAGATTGTCGGACCGATTTGGGTGGCGGATTCCACCCGGGAAGACGTCTTCCTGTTTGGCGATGTGAATTGGGTTCCTGAAGGGTATCCGTTGATTCCTGAGGGTATTGCGCCGGCGGCGATTGTGGCGCAATGCACGAATGAAGCCGGCGAGTCCTATAGCGTGGGGCTGTGGTTCTACATGGTGCGCCAAGACGATTGGTTTGTGCCCTGACGCGCTGAGGATCAGGATGATGGTTGAGCCAGGGTACCTACCCTGGCTTTTTTGTTTTCAGCTGAAACCACGGAAGGAATCTAAGGCTAAAACCACGGAACACACGGAAGGAAGTCAAACAGAATGTGGGGGTAAGGGCGCGGCGGTGAGAACGCGGCTTGCGGCGGGGCTGTTTCAATATTGGATGCTTGATGTACAATGGAGTGCAGGTGCGTGCTCCGGTAGTGAATGGATGAGAGGACACCCCCGCGTCTGGGCGAGTGTGGATGGCGCGCCGGTGGGATAATCCGGTGACCGTGGAGGTTTCTATGCCAGATGTTGACTTGCTATTGCATTCGGCGACGCAGCTGTGTGTGGCGCCGCCTGACCATGGTGGACCGCAGCGGGGCGAAGCTTTGGGGGATCTGGGGCTGATTGAGGATGGCGCGCTGGCGCTCAAGGATGGGCGGGTGCTGGCGGCGGGGACGACTGCGGATTTGCGGGCGCGCTTCAGCGCTGCGCGCGAGCTGGATTGTGCGGGCAAGGTGCTCTGCCCCGGTTTTGTGGACCCGCATACGCACCTCATCTGGATGGGCGACCGCGCGGTGGAGTTCGAGCGGCGCATTGCGGGTGCGACGTATATGGAAATCATGGCGGCGGGCGGCGGCATTATGTCTACGGTGCGGGCGACCCGCGGCGCTTCGGTGGAGGCGTTGGTGGCTGAGGCGCGCCCGCGATTGGACCGCATGCTGGCGCACGGCGCGACGACGGTGGAGGTGAAGACGGGATACGGGCTGGAGACTCGGGCAGAGTTGCAGCAACTGGAAGCGATTGTGGCGCTGGACCGCAGCCATCCTGTGACCCTGGTTCCGACGTTTTTGGGGGCGCACGCGATTCCGGCAGAGTATCAGGGGCGCGCGGACGCTTATGTGGACCTGGTGGTGCAGGAGATGTTGCCGGCGGTGGCGGAGAAAGCGCGGGAGTTGCATCTGCCCACCTTGCCGTTTTGCGATGTGTTCTGCGAGGAGGGCGCCTTTGATCTGGCGCAATCGCGGCGCATCCTGGAGGCGGCGCGGGCGCTAGGTTTTCCACTCAAGATTCATGTGGATGAGTTCAAATCCCTGGGGGGGACCTCGCTGGCGGTGGAGTTGGGTGCGCTTTCGGCAGACCATCTGGTGACGACGCCGCCAGAGGAGCTTGCGCTGCTGGGAAAAGCCCAGACGGTGGCAGTCGCGTTGCCGTGCACGCCCTTTGGTCTGGGACATCACGAGTACACGCCGGCGCGGGCGCTGCTGGCGGAGGGCGCGGCGCTGGCGCTGGCATCCGATTGCAATCCCGGAACCGCCTGGAATGAGTCGATGCCCTTTGTGATGGCGTTGGCGTGTCGCACTCTGCGGCTTACACCGGGACAGGTGCTCGTCGCTGCCACGTTGAACGCGGCTTTTGCGCTGGGGATGGGAGATAGGGTGGGTAGCCTGGCGCCGGGGTATGCGGCGGACGTGCTCGTGCTCGATGTGCCAGATTACCGGCACCTGGGTTATCGTTTCGGCGCCAATCCCGTGGCGACGGTGCTCAAAGCGGGGCGGATCGTCGTGGATGCAGGGGGCGTCTATGGCGCAGCTTGAGCCACTCACGGCGCCGTTGGTGTTTATGGTGACGACTGCGGGCGAGCGGTTGGACCGCGCCGTGGTGGCGGCTTTTCCGGAACTTTCGCGGGCGCTGGTGCAGCGTCTGATTGATGAGGGGCAGGTGACCTTGAACGGTCATTCTGCGCGCGCGGCGACCAAAGTGCGTTCTGGCGATGCGGTGGCGGTGAGCCCGCTCCCGTGTTGCCGGTGGTGGAAGCCGAAGCGCTGCCGCTGGACGTTCTCTATGAGGACGCGGACCTGGTGGTGGTGAACAAAGCCGCCGGGATGGTCGTTCATCCTGGGGCGGGGAATGCTTCTGGTACGCTGGTGAATGCGCTACTGGCGCGCTGCCCCGACCTGGAGGTGGGCGAAACTGCGGAGGCGGATGCGTTACGTCCGGGTATCGTACACCGGTTGGACAAAGACACCTCGGGGGTGTTGGTGGTTGCCAAGAACGAGGCGGCGATTCGCGCTCTGCAGCGGCAATTCAAGGGGCGCACGGTGACCAAGCGGTATACGGCGTTGCTGATTGGGCAGTTGCCGCAAGCGGAGGGCATCATTGATGCGCCGATTGCCCGGCATCCCGTACACCGGCAACGGATGGCGGTGGTGAACAGCGGCAAACCCGCGCGGACGCGCTGGGAAGGGACGCAGGTGTGGCGCGATGCTCAAGGGCGCCCTTTCACGCTGGTGGACGTGACCCTGCTGACGGGACGCACGCACCAGATTCGCGTGCATTTTTCGTGGTTGGGCTATCCCGTGGTGGGGGATACTATCTACGGACCGGGACGGCAACCCCTGGAGGCGCCGCGGCAGTTTCTCCATGCGCGGGAGTTGACGTTTACTCATCCGCTGACGGGGGAGCAGCTGACGTTTTCCGCCCCGCTCCCGGACGATTTGCGGGCGGTGCTGGCAAAGCTGGTTGCGAGCACGTAAGGACGTTGCGGAGATCGTCAGAAACACGGTGGCGGCAAGACAAGCCAGAAACACAGGAACCACGGGACACACAGAAAAAATGGAACGAGAGCGACTGGATATTCTGTTGGTGGCGCGCGGTCTGGTGGATTCGCGTAGTCTGGCGCAGCGGCTGATCGGCGCGGGCGAGGTCACTGTGGACGGGCAGGTGGTGGATAAGCCCGGCGCACAAGTCTCGACGCAGGCAACGCTGGCGCTGGCGGCAAAGCCGCGTTTTGTGAGTCGCGGCGGCGAAAAACTCGACGCGGCGCTGGAGCGTTTCCCGGTGACGGTGGCGGGACGGATTGCGGCAGATGTGGGCGCCTCGACTGGGGGATTCACGGATTGCCTTTTGCAGCGCGGCATCGCGCGGGTTTATGCGCTGGATGTGGGCTACGGGCAGCTGGCGTGGGACTTGCGCCAGAATCCCCGCGTGGTGGTGCTGGAGCGGACCAATGCGCGGTACGTGATGGCGCTGGACGAACTGGTAGACCTGGTGG
>JAKJAC010000088.1:5061-16283 GCA_022707705.1 Chloroflexota bacterium | reverse complement strand
TGATGGCGACCACGCCACTTTCGGTGAGTAAAGATCGAATTTCCTGGAAAAATTCCACCGTGGTTAGATGCCAGGGGATATAGGGCAGACGGAAGGCATCTACAGCGACCACGTCATAGCGCGAAGTGGTCTGCGCGAGAAAAGCACGCCCATCCATCTCTGCAGTGTGCAGATTCGGCTCCGTCATGCCGAAATAATCCCGCCCTACCCGCGCGATTGCCGGGTCAATCTCCACGCCATCGATGGGAATCGCGCCATAGAGCGCTGTATATTGTTTGGGAATTGTGCCTGCCGCAGAGCCTATGACCAGGAGACTCCCCACCTGTTCTGGTGTGTGCGGCGGCGGGTTGAAGTAGGGGGCGATGAGGAAGAAATCCCAGGTCCCACCCGTGAGGAGTGTTTGCGGATTGTACACGGAATGAATTCCCTGACCTTCGTTGAGGAGCAGAAAACGTGTGCCCTGCTCACTTTCCAGTACCTGGATGTAATTGTAGGTGGACTCTTCTTCGTAAATCAAGCGCGTCTGGGGCTTGATGGGACCCGCCTTGGTAAAGGTGAGCGCCAGAATCGCTAGCGCCAGCAGGGCGCCCAGGAGCGCGCGGCGGCGCGCGGTGCGCCACAACCCGGCGACGCCTAAGACCGTGGTGAGTAGTGCGAGCAGCAAGAAGGTGCGCCGCGTTCCAAAAGTGGGGATCAGCACGAGATTGGGGAGAAACGTGCCCAGGAAACTGCCCAGGGTGGAGATGGCATAGATTTTGCCGGAGGTCATGCCGGCAGCGCGCACGTCCGTTATCGCCAGACGGATGACGAAGGGTGAGACACACGCCAACAGTGTCACCGGGGCGATGAAAAGCATCAATACCGCGACCAGAGGTCCTCCAACCTGGAAGGCATCGAGCGCTGCCATGCCCCGCGCCGCCAGTGAGAGCACGGGTTGAGCAATAAAGGGGATGACCGCGATGGTGACACCGGCGATGAGCAAAATCGTGTAGAGTGTTTCAGAGTGGGGTGAGCGGTCTGCCCACCGCCCGCCGATGACATAGCCGATGGAGAAATACAACAGGATCATGCCGATGATAGAGGACCACACCAGCTCTGAGGTGCCGAATGCCGGCGCCAGCAGGCGTCCCGCCGCCAGCTCCAAAGCCAACGATACCACGCCCCCAACGAAGGTTACCAGATAGAGAAAACTCGTCATAGCTGATCTTTCTTTACCACCTGCTCATTTTTCTGGATTATTTTAATGGTCAGCTTGATCTTGAACGCCTGTCAAGTTGCGAAATGCTCGTCGTGTGGGGCGTAAACGGAAAAGGCACGCCATGGATCTCACGAATTTCACGGATTGGGAATCATTCGGTCAATCCTGATAATCCTGTGAATCCTGTCTAAAAATGCCTTTTGAAGCTACGTTGCAGGCTGTACTCGTTGTACCCAACGGGCTGTACCCAGCCCCCTCAACGCCTCGGCCCCCTTGAGGGAACTTTATGTGTTTGGCCCAGGCGAAAACGCCCGACCTCAGTCCTGGGCTCGCTCAAAACCCGCGTGTTCAACATCTCGCTGACCAAAACAATTTTCTGGATTATGCGGCAAACGATTGTGTCAAACCATAGATTGAAGCTGAACAGTACAACAGCACCGCACGACATCCTTGCCTATCAGCTGGCCTCTTGACTGGCGGGTATGTGGGTAGGCGTCCTCATTTTCACGATTCGAGCAGGGTTGCCTGCGACAATGGCGCCTTCGGGCACCGGTTTGGTCACCACCGCCCCCGCACCCACAATCGCCTGTTTGCCAATGCTGCCAGTGCTGGGCAAGATCATGGCGCCGGCGCCAATCCATACATCCTCCGCAATCGTTATTTTTACAGGCGTGGGTTTAGACCGTGGGTCGTATCCATGATCATGAGAGTAAATACGTGCATTTGCGGAGAGCAGTGTCCGGTCGCCAATCATCACTCCCCCACTGTGATCAATGCGACACCCTTCAGATATCTGTACCTGGTCGCCACATCTCAGGGCGCCATCAGGTGTTTCCGAACCTATTTGAACGTCGGCGCCCACATAGCAGTTTTTGCCGATCTCAACATTGCGCGGATTGGCGATGTACACGCCTTGGGCAAAAACCGATCCGGTTCCGCATGCTTTCAGGGCATGCCGGTAGAGCAGGGTAAAGAGCAATCGTGGGAGCGCCTCCCAACTACGCCATACCAGATACACAATGCCGTAGAAAAAGCCGCCTCGTTGAAAAAAACCTCTCACTTTATCCCCCGTATGCAATACGCGAATCCGCAATCACTGGCTTTGCCGGTGTGGTCCTTAGGGAACGCTTCTGCCGTCGCCGTAGCTGATACAGTGAGTCGAATTCACACAATTTGAATGCGACTAGAGCATACCCCATTGGAATAACAAGCGCCAGGATCGCGAGCGAAAGCGTATTGGAAGGCAGCAAAAACAGCCTCTGGGCTAAAATGGCATAGATGACAACGCTCTGTGGCGTCCTGTTGCTAGACAGGACCAGCTTGTAATACAACCAGGCAATCAGTACACCGAGCAAGAAACTGCCGATAATGACTCCCCAAATATGGAAATTCATGTACATCTCGGCGATGAATCCGGGTGGCGTACCCGAAAAAGTGTACGGGTTCGATAGACGCCCCAGCTCCACGCCCAGGTCGTAAGGCTTGCTGGGCCAAAGCGCACGCGGAATCAATTGATAGAAAATGCGGAGCAATGTGTCCCCATACTTAAGGGGCAGCTCGCGCCCGTAATAATACGCCACCAAAACAAAGATGCGGATATCAGCCAACGCTCCGCTCATGGTGAATTCAAAGATGCCATCTAGCTCTAATGTCCCAAGCCAGGTCGCAAGTCCTTGTTGGATACTTTGAAGCTTTGTGGCGCCTGTTATAGAGCGCCAAACTCCAATAGCATACGAATAGAAAACCCCTACGAATCCCATCGCGCCGAGAGTAATGATGCGAATTGGCTTGACTAACAAATGATAGATGATTAATAAAGAAATCAGAGAGCCTAGAGAAAAAGCTCTTGGGAAAATAGAGAAGACAATCAACGTTGTCGACAAAGTGTAGAGCCACCAACCTACACCTGGACCACGCTTTCGGGACCCACTAATCGCCAACCACACCATTGAAGCCACCGGCAGCATTTTGATGCCCGAGAGAAAGAAATTGGCATACCGGGAGCCTGTGCCAAAAACCGTCGCATCTGCCAGGTAGCCACGTTTCCAGGAACTGCGGAGAAATACAAACGGGTCCTCATCAATCGAAACGAAAAGGAGCACATAGCTGATCAACCCGATAAGAATGAGCAAGGATACTCCCAGACGTGGATTCAAATGCATATCTGGAAGCCCGCGCCGTTTCCGAGGAACCACTTGTGTTTGAGCCTTCTTGGCTCTCGCGAGCATGAACCAGTATCCATAATTCCACAAAATGATTCCAATAGTCGTAGCGAGTACAACCATAGGGTAGAGTTCAGCAATAGCGTTGTCGGATACGCCTGATAGGAATTTTGTCGTTTCGCCCCAAGATAACCCCACACCTTTCAGACTGTAGTAAAAGAGACCTGTGTTAAACAACGTGGCTGGATCATAAAACGTGCGCTGCGAGTCTCCTCGAATCAGCATCAGGGGACCCATCCAGAAACTCAAACATGTTGGGATCAACGTCAGGGCGAAGATTCGATAATCCCGTACATAGGGCATGAAAACGGCGTGGTAGACCAGCACAAATAGCGCTAACACCATCATCCGCAGACCAATATAGAGGAAGGCGCGGCTATCACTCGAACGACGTCTGAATCCTGTCATAACCAGTAGTTTTCCTATCTATGTACAGTGATATTCTTACAGAACTCGGCTCACCCAAATTCAGATCAGGTAAATACCGTGCGAAACAAAGTGGCACAATCCTGCTACTCGAGATTGGCTAATTCCTTCTCTGCCACAACCTTCCAGCGCGGATCGTTGTTGCGAATCACAACCAAAAACTGTGCCCGCGCTGCCTCTTGGTTGCCAAGGCGTCCATAAGCTTTCCCTAGAGAAATGCGATACAAGCCATTCTGAGGCTCAAACTCCACCGCCTGCTCGAAATAAACCAGAGCCTGTTCTCCCTCTTTTAGAATCAGGTATGTGAGGGCGATTTCATGGCTTGCCCAGGCGCGCGTGCTGGCTTTCTCGGTCCCCTCTATGGAACGATACTGCGCCAGGGCGTCTGGATAGCGTTCGCACCGGCGCAGGAATCCGCCATAGTTGATCCTGACAAACCCTAGAGAGGGTCGATACTCGATTGCCAATTCGTAGGCTCTTGACCCATGGTTACACACAGAATCCATTTGGTCAGGCTCAGCCACAGGTTCGAGCTCACTGGCAAGCTGGGAGTATTGTTGAGCCAACCGGTAGGCAGTGCCATAGGAGGTAATCTCCTTATTTACAGCGACCTCCAGCAGCTCCTGAGCACGATCTAGATTTCCAAGAGCGATTTCATCGCTTGCCCGCTGGATGCAGATCATCGCCAGCGCCTGATCGGGCCAGGTCGCCAGAGCCGTCGCCGTATCTCCTGCGTCATACGCTATCTCACCCGATACAAAGCGCCCAAGCGCATCTTCTGGAGCAGCTCGCAAGAAAGTACTTAGCGCTACTAAAGCTTCCGAAGTCGCTCCCGTGAACCAGTACTGCAAGCCCAATCCATACCACAGGCGCTCATCTTCGGGAAACGCCTTCTGTGCGCGACTGAGCCAGTTTACCGCATCTGCGGAGTTTTCTGTAGTATCATCGGCAGCAGAGAAGTCGTGAGCGAGCGGCAGCAATTGCAGAAAACCGAGATTTCGGTAGCCCGCTGAAAGGAGGGAGGAGCAGCTACCCAGCGCTACCCCCATCACAACTGCCAAACGCAGCAGTTGTAATAGAGGTAAATGCACTTTTCTTAGTGACACGACACCGTCTCTCCCGGTTAAGGGATGAAGCAAAAGCACGCTTCATCCCAGTTCCCTACTGCATACTTGCCGCAAATCTTCACAACCGTTGTTAACAGAGCCTCGCCAGGTGTCAGCCCTTCTCAGACAGCCCCATAACTCCTGGCGTTCTACTTGATGACGTGCCGTGTATCCACCAGCACGCGCGACCGCCGCGCGATATCGGCCCAATCATAAGCAGAGTGGTCGGTTGCTACGACCACGCAATCGGCGGCGTCGAGCGCTGCCTGTAAGTCACTCTCCCCTGTCATCGCCATGCCATCGTGGTGGAAGGCAGGGACGTGCGGGTCATGATAGGACACCACGGCGCCCTTTTCCTGCAGCAGGTGAATGATATCCAGCGCTGGTGATTCGCGCATGTCGCTGATGTCCTTCTTGTAAGCCACACCCAACACCAGGATTCGGCTGCCCTTTATCGATTTCTGTACGTCATTGAGCGCATCCTGCACCTTCTGCACCCAATAGCGGGGCATGGCGGAGTTCACTTCGTCAGCCAGCTCGATGAAACGCGCCGTGAACTTCAACGATTTCAACTTCCAGGAGAGGTAGAGGGGGTCGATGGGAATGCAGTGACCGCCGATGCCCGGACCGGGCATGAATTTCATGAAACCGAAGGGTTTGGTGCCCGCCGCATTGATGACTTCCCAGGCATCCAGTCCCAGGCGCTCGCACATCAGCAGCACTTCGTTGACCATACCGATGTTGACCGCCCGGAAGGTGTTTTCGAGCAATTTCGCCATCTCAGCAGCCTCGGTCGAGGAGACCGGCACAATCGTTTCCAGTGCGGCGCCGTAGAGCGCTGTGCCCATTTCCAGACATGCCGGTGTGGTGCCGCCCATGACTTTGGGAGTCGTGCGCGTGGTCCAATCCTTGCGCCCGGGGTCCACCCGTTCCGGCGAGAAGCACAGGAAGAAATCCTCGCCAACCTTGAGCCCTGAACCATTTCCCGAAAGTCGCGGCAAGACGACCTCCGTCGTCGTACCGGGATAGGTGGTGCTTTCCAATACCACCAACATGCCGGGGTGCAGATAGCGCGCAATCTGGTCCGCTGCATTGATGATATAGGAGACATCAGGGTCACCTGTCTTGCTCAACGGGGTGGGCACACAGACGCTCACGGCGTCACAGGTCGCCAGCACGCTGAAGTCAGTCGTCGCCCGAATGGGGTCAGGCAGACCCGCCAGTGTGGCAGAGGAAATATCCTCGATGTAGGATTCCTGCCGGTTGAGGGCTTCGACTTTACGCCCATCCACATCAATGCCAACAACCCGGAACCCGGCTTCTGCAAACGCTACCGCCAAAGGCAAGCCCACGTAGCCTAAGCCCACAATGCCAATCACTGCCTCACGTCGTTGAATTTTCTCCTTGAGATTCATTATTGCCCCCTTCTTTTACTCGTTTCCAGGTATAGTAAGAATTATTCCTCGACCTCGTGCTCTCCGCAGCGGCACGGTTATAGGACAAATTATCGGCTGTCTGGTTCTCTCCAATAATTTGCATTAACCCTTGCGGCGCTGTCAGCGAGAGGGATCATAGCTGTTAGAAGACACTGCGACTCGAATAGAGTCGCAGATGGTAGTGAGATGAAGCGGAAGGCTCTTATGCACGCGGGCGCCTCTTGCGCAGCGAATCCCAAAAACGCTGCCAGGGGGTGCGGTGACGTCGTCTCCCGCGCGAATGCTTTTTCTCACCATTGGCTTCATAGTAATCACGGTAGTAGTAATAATAACGACTGCTGCGCGAGGGTACCTGTGTGAGCACCACGCCGAGCACGTTTGCGCCCACTTGCTGCAAGCTGGTGACCGCGTCTTGCGCAGCGCCGCGCCGGGTCTTGTTGGCTTCAATCGTCAGCAGCACACCATCCACCGCCTGCGCCATCACGGCGGCGTCCGCCATCGAAAGGATCGGCGGGCTATCCACCAACACCGCGTCGCTCTCTGCAGCTAAGCCATCCAGCAATTGCTTCATGCGCTGAGAGGCGACCATCTCCACCGGATTGGGTGGAATTGCGCCAGCAGGCAGCAAGCGCAAGTCGAAATCCGCCACAGGCTGTGTCATGCGCCCGTTGATGGTGCCTTCCACGAGCGATTCGGTCAAACCCTCTGTGCCAGAGGGAATATTAAACACATGGTGTTGCCGTGGGCGCCGCAGGTCGGCATCTATCAGCGAGACGCGCAACCCGGATTGCGCCAACACCACCGCCAGGTTTGCCGTCGTCACCGTTTTACCTTCGGATGGCGCGGCGCTGGTCACCAAAATCTTGCGCAACGCTTTATCCACGCCGGCAAAGCGCAAATTGGTGCGCAAGACGCGGAAATCCTCCGAGATCGGGGAAAGCGGTTCTGCCGCGGTAATTAACTCACCCCCCTCACGCGAGAATTGCCCAATCGTGCCCAGCGTATTTAGCCCAAGAGCTTGAGCTACATCCTCAGGTCCCTTGAGCGTGTCGTCGAGGTATTCGATCAAGAAGATGATACCCAAAGCCAGCATCGCCCCCACCATGGCGGCAAGGGCTGTGTTTTGAAGCTTTTGAGGCCGAATTGGCGCTCCCGGCGTGCGCGCGGGATCAAATACGGTGAGGTTATTGGTGGATTGTACCGCCGCCAGGCGCATCTGCTCATAGCTGCCCAGCAGGGTACTGTACGAGTTGCGATAACTCGATAGTGCTGTCTCCAGACGAGCGCGTTCAGCCTCAGTCTCTGGATCAGTAGCTTTACCCAGCTTAGACAGAGCTGTCTGGGTTTCCTCAATCTTTGCAGGAAGATCCTCTAGCTGTTGTTCGATATTATTGAGGGAGGCTGCATAACGACTCTCCTGAAGCTGGCGGTTCTGGTCCACAAAGACTTCGGCGACCATATTGGCAATGGCTGAAGCCATCTCAGGATTGGTGCTTTCGGCGCTAAGGCGTAGCAATTGCGTATCACGAACTGCAGCAACCGAGACTGCACCTGGAAACGAGGAAAGTCCCAGGCGCTTCTGCGTCTCTTCCAACACCGGACGCGACGTGAGCATCTGCGCATACGTGCTGGCTAAACGCTCACTGGTTAGCAAGGCATTATACTCTGTCACATTGGATGCCGGCGCTTGCTGGACCAACAAAGTTGTCGTCGCACTATAAACAGGTGTCATGCGTGAACTGATCAAGTATGCGCCACCAGCTGCCACCACAGTAAAAAGGACAATCAACCACCACCAACGGAGGAAAGCCTGCCAATATTTATACAAATCAAAACCTTCCCCCGTATTCATCGTCGCACTGTCGAAAGTCATCGTCATCCAACACACTCCCGCAAACATATTCCTAAGGACGATACGGTGCTAGAGGCAAAATATTTATCCTCACGCGCACACTGAGCCATTTTAGCATAGGTTATGGAGAACACAAGCCAATTTCGAACCGTGGGTGCGTGCCACTTTTTTGCATAACCGCCCTGACATCGGCGGCGCCCTTGTACTGGTTTTTCTCAGAAAGTATTTTTTGGCGCGCGGTACCCCGCGCGCCAAAAAATACTAAAAAAAGTTCCTCTTCGTTTGTTTGCAAAACCTTTCTGTACTCGAGGCTCCCCGTACTCGGGGCTCCCTGTACCCAGGGAGCCCTTGCGCCCGGTAAACCCAGTTTCTGAAGCCCGGTTTACCGTGTGTTGCCTTGTGGCCCGCAGGCTTCTGTAGCCCGGCAGCGTTAGCAGCCCGGCAGCGTCAGCAGCCCGGCAGCGTTAGCGGCCCGGCAGCGTTAGCAGCCCGGCAGCGTTAGCGGCCCGGCAGCGTTAGCAGCCCGGCAGCATTAGCAGCCCGGCAGCATTGAATCAGAGAAAAAACGCGGAAAAGTGACGCGCACCCTCGAACCGTGTTTTGAAGCGGATATCTTATGTTATTGGAGTGGATCTCCCCCATATGCAACTCACAATCCAAAGATAGAAGGTAAACTCGCGAAACGCAAGGCTCAGCGGCCAAAACAAACCGCGCCGGTCTATCTGCCGGCGCGGTTATTTGAAGCGATGAGTCCCAGGTATTTTCGGATTGCCCAAGCAGTGGTTTGTAACTGCCAGTCTGCGCCAATGCAAGCCCCATGATTGTGGCTGCAATCTTACAGAGGCACCCTCTTTCGGTTGTGAGTGCTGCGATCTTGTGCCGCTCTCGCACTCTTAACGGGATCGGGTGATCCGATTTCCCCGGCTAACGGACTATGTTCTGGTCTTCCGCCCAAGCCCAGAACGGTTGCCGTACCTTCAGAGCGTTTTGTCGGTTACCCCTCCTGCTTTTCCATTCCCATACTTGGGACTCACTTTCAAGTTAGCAGCCTAAAGTGACAGGATCAAGGCAATTTCCCTAAAATGCCCCTAAAACCTGGCCATCAACCACGCGCCAGGGTCGGCTCTTTGCCGGCAAGCTGATCCTCACGCAATGCTGCCACAAACATCAGCGAGGAAAGCCGGTTGGTGAAAGCCAGACTTGAAGCCTGGATACCCGGCTCAATCTCAGCAAATTCCACCAGGCGCCTCTCGGCGCGTCGCACCACAGTCCGCGCAAGGTGACAGGCAGCCCCGGAGAGTGAATCTCCCGGTACCACAAAATCCTTAAGTGGGGGTAGAGTATCTTCCAGCTGGGCTATCAACGCCTCCAACCAGGATACATCTGCCTCTGTGACACCCACATAAGTCTCACGCAACTCGGGCGTCGCGGAGAGATGGGACATCAACCGGTAGAGACGGCGTTGCGCTTCAGGCAGCATCGCCTGCAACAGCGCATCCTGCACCTGTGCGCGCGCCACACCGATGGCGCACGTCGCCTCATCCATCGCGCCGATAGTATCAAGCAGCGCATCACTTTTGGCAAGCCGTCCCTGTCCTCCTAAACGCGCTGTGTCGCCGCGATCCCCTTTGCCCGTATAGAAATTTGTTCTGCTCATGGCTGACTCCTCAGGCATTCCAACACATCCGCAAGAGATTGGTAAAAAAGTGTTTTTGGGGCGCGCGAAGCGCGCCCCAAAAACACCACCCACCACCCTTTGTCTGCTTGCACGACCTTAATCTGGTTTCCCGAATAATCCGCAGGTTCCCTTTACTGTCCTACCAGCTTGACGTAATTTGCGCGCTCAAAGGCTTCAGGATAAGGAGTGTTCTTGTGGCTCAACACACCCTTCATGTCCTCGATGGAGTTGTAGCCCCGCGCTGACATCAGAATAGATAGTTCGCTGACCAGCTCTGTAATTTTTCCTACGCCCTCGTGCAGCAATACCGAACAGACATTTGCCACATCTGCGCCCGCCAAAAGCGCCTTCATCACATCCCCAGCGGTATGGATGCCTGTTGTCAGCGCTAGAGAAGTCTGTACCTGTCCGTAGAGGATAGCAATCCAACGCAGCGGCAATAACATCTCCGCGGAGGTGCTGAGCGTGAGCGTGCGCTTGGTTTCCAGAGCTTTGATATCCAGATCAGGCTGGTAGAAGCGGTTGAAGAGCACCAGGCCATCGGCGCCCGCTTCCTCAAGGCGTTTTGCCATGTTCGCCATTGCGCTGAAATACGGACTGAGTTTGACTGCTACAGGAATCCGTACTTGCGCCTTTACCTCACGCAGGATATCCACGATCATATCCTCCACAACCGCACTGCTAACGCGTGGGTTGGTAGGAATGTAGTAGATATTCAGTTCCACCGCATCCGCACCGGCTTCCTGGAACAGGCGCGCATAGCGCGTCCAACCACCCGCACTGTAACCGTTGAGGCTGGCAATAATGGGGGTATCCACAGCTGCTTTTGCTGCTTCGATGAGCTTCAGATAATCGCGCTCATCGCGGCGGAACTCAGTCAACTTGGGAAAGAAATCCAACGATTCGGCATAGATATTCTCGCTGCCATCGAACACCGTGCCAAGTAGTTGTACTTCATGTTCGATTTGTTCCTCAAAGAGCGAGTGCAGGGTGATGGCGCCCGCTCCAGCTGCCGCCATGGCGCGGATAGATTCCAAATCCCGGGTGAGCGGCGAGGCTGAAGGCACGATGGGACTGCGCAAATTCAAACCCATGTATGTCGTTGTCAAAGCTACCATTGGGAAACTCCTTTCGCACCTGTCTGCTGTAGAAAACAATCCCGCACTAGAAGACCCGTAAAGTATGAAGCATCCAAGAATAAGTATAAACAATGTTTTCAAAATTGACAAGCGCCAAAGAAACCGGGGTGCATTTCATGACGGGAGCGAAAATCTCAACCGCCCTACGGGGTATGGGAGACAGTT
>JAKJAC010000088.1:0-5051 GCA_022707705.1 Chloroflexota bacterium | reverse complement strand
CCGCAAAAATCAATTAAAGAAAGTCTCTTGTGTGACAATCGGCTCACTTTTTCCCCAAAGATGAAACACACCCAGAAATCGAGAAACCGCCCGCAAGCGCTAGCACTTGCGGGCGGTTGGCTCAAAAGCACAGCGTGAGGCTACTTCTCTGCCAGGGCGCTGTAATCCAACTCCGCCAATTGCTTGAAGTGATTCCACCGTGCGCGGACATCGCCGCGGGCGAGCAAGAGCAACTCCGCAGCACGATCTGGATCGGATTGCCGCAGGGTGCGGAAGCGCACCTCATTGTACATGAAGTCCGCAATGTCAGCCTTCGGCTCCCTGGAATCCAACTGCAGGGGATTCTTCCCCTGAACTATCATGCGTGGGTCATAACGATAGAGCACCCAGGCGCCAGAATCTACTGCCAGTTGCTGCTGCTTGAAGCCCATGTTCATCTGGGGCATACCGTGCGCGATACAGTGGCTGTAGGCGATAATCAGGCTAGCGCCCTCGTAGGATTCCGCTTCACGGAAAGCGCGCAGCGCCTGTGTATCATTGGCGCCCATCGCAATCTGCGCCACGTAGATATTGCCATAGGTCATGGCAATCAAGCCGAGGTCTTTCTTGGGCAGCTGGCGCCCGCCAGCGGCGAATTTCGCTACTGCAGCGCGTGGCGTCGCCTTCGACGCCTGACCACCAGTGTTGGAGTAGACCTGCGTATCGAGCACCAGGACGTTCACGTTACGCCCTTGCGCCAGCACGTGATCCAACCCACCGTAGTCAATGTCATAGGCCCACCCATCGCCGCCGACGATCCAGACGGAGCGGCGGACGAGAACATCTGCAAGGCTCAGCAGGTCGAGAGCCGCCGGGCTATGATCATCCGCCAGGCGAATGCGCAGTTGCGCCACTCGCTCGCGTTGTGCAGCATAATCAGCCTCTTCAAGCTGCGCTGCATTGAGCAATCCATCAGCCAGTTCATCGCCCAGCTTGCCACGGAAACGCTGCACCAACTCGCGCGCGTATTCCATCTGCTTATCCAACGTCAGGCGGAATCCGAAACCAAACTCGGCGTTATCCTCGAAGAGGCTATTAGACCATGCCGGACCGCGCCCGTCCTGGTTCTGCGCCCAGGGAGTGGTCGGCATGTTGCCGCCGTAAATCGAGGAGCAACCGGTGGCATTCGCGACCACCGCGCGGTCGCCAAAGAGCTGGCTCAACAGGCGGACATAGGGAGTCTCGCCGCAGCCCGCGCACGCGCCGGAGAACTCAAAGAGCGGGCGCAGCAATTGCGAGCCTTTTACCGTCTTCAGATTGACCTCAGTGCGGTTGAAGTCAGGCAGCACGTTGAGGAAATACTCCCAGTAGCCACTCTCCCGCTCACGGATGGGCGGCTGCGGGGTCATATTGATTGCCTTGCGGCTGGGATCGGTCTTGTCCTTAGCGGGGCAGGTCTCGACGCACAAGCCGCAGCCGGTGCAGTCTTCCGGTGATACCTGAATCGTGAAGAGCTTACCGGCGAATTCCTTACCCTTGGCGTCAGTATGACGGAAGCCCTCCGGAGCATTCTCCAGGTACTCAGGATCGTAGACCTTGAGGCGAATGACCGCGTGTGGACAAGCCATCGCGCACTTGGCGCACTGGATACAAACTTCCGGTTCCCAGACCGGGATTTCCAGTGCAATATTGCGCTTCTCCCACTGCGTGGTTGCGGTGGGATAGGTGCCATCCACGGGCATCTTGGAGACGGGGATATCGTCACCCTTGCGGGCGATCATCATGGCGGTGACTTCCTTGACGAAGTCAGGCGCGGCATCGGGCACGACGGGTTTCAAGGCTGGACCATTGACAGTCTTGCCTTCCAGGGGAATCTGGTGCAGATGCGCCAGCGTGTGATCCACAGCGGCGTAGTTCATCTGTACGATCTTGTCACCCTTGGCGCCGTAGCTCTTCTTGATGGCGTGCTTGATGGCTTCAATCGCCTCATCGCGCGGCAGCACACCGGAGATCGCGAAGAAGCAGGTCTGCATGATGGTATTGATGCGCCCACCCAAGCCTGCCTCATCGGCGACTTTGTAAGCGTCAATCACGTAAAGCCGGACCTTCTTATCGAGCATCTGCTGCTGCACTTTGGCAGGGATGCGGTTCCAGGTTTCCTCTAGTGGGAAGGGGCTATTGAGCAGGAAGACTGCGTCTGCCTCGGCATTTGCCAGCATATCGAATTGTTCAAGGAAGACGAACTGGTGACAACCGATGAAGTTCGCTCTGCTGATCAGGCAGGTCTGGCGAATGGGGCGAGGACCGAAGCGCAAGTGCGAGACGGTCACTGCGCCAGATTTCTTCGAGTCATACTGGAAGTAGCCCTGCGCGAAGTTTTCCGTTTCCTCACCGATAATCTTGATGCTGTTCTTGTTTGCACCGACGGTACCATCAGAACCCAGACCGTAGAACATCGCGCGCACGACATCCGCTTTCTCAATATTGAAAGTCGGGTCGTAGGCAATGCTGGTGTGGGTGACATCATCATTGATACCCACGGTGAAGTGATTCTTGGGCGCGTCTTTCTTGAGCTCGTCGAAGACGCCCTTGACCATGGCGGGGGTGAATTCCTTGCTGGAGAGACCATAGCGCCCACCAACCACCTTGATCGCGCGTCCTACCTCTGCCAGTGCGGTAATCACATCTTGATACAGCGGCTCGCCTGCTGCGCCAGGTTCCTTGGTGCGATCCAGCGCCGCAATGATTTTCACTGTGGCGGGAATCGCGGCAGCGAAATCAGCCACGCTGAAGGGGCGGAACAGGTGTACTTTGAGCACGCCGACTTTCTCGCCCTGCTCGCATAGATATTCGACGGTTTCCTCGGCCACTTCCGCGCCGGAACCCATCAAAACAATGAGGCGCTCAGCATCGGGCGCGCCCACGTAGTCGAAGAGGTGATACTGCCGGCCCGTTAATCCGGCGAATTTGTCCATCTGCGCCTGGACGATGCCCGGAGTCTGCAGATAGAAAGGATTGACGGTTTCACGACCCTGGAAATACGTATCCGGGTTCTGTGCAGTGCCGCGCATCACGGGTTTATCGGGATTGAGTGCGCGAGCGCGATGGATGCGAACCATTTCATCGCTGATCATGGCGCGCATATCTTCCTCGGTGAGCTGTTCCATCTTGTTGACTTCAGCGCTGGTGCGGAATCCATCGAAGAAGTGGCAGAAGGGCACGCGCGCTTCCAGTGTTGCCGCATGCGCGATGAGAGCGAAATCTTGGGCTTCCTGCACTGAGTTGCTGCACAGGAAAGCAAAGCCCGTGGCGCGGGCAGCCATCACATCACCCTGGTCGCCAAAGATAGAAAGCGCCTGCGCGGCCAGGCTGCGGGCTGAAACGTGGAAGACCGTGGAGGTAAGTTCGCCCGCAATCTTGTACATATTCGGGATCATCAACAACAGCCCTTGAGAGGCGGTGAAGGTGGTCGTCAACGCACCAGTCTGCAGCGCACCGTGGACCGCACCTGCAGCGCCGCCTTCAGATTGCATCTCAGCCACCAATGGCACCGTACCCCAGATATTTTTGGAGCCTTGAGCAGAGAGTTCATCCGCCATTTCACCCATGGAGCTGGAGGGGGTGATGGGGTAGATGGCGATTACTTCACTGACTTTGTGGGCTACCAAAGTCACACCTGAATTGCCATCAATCGTCACCATTTGACGCTTCGCCATAATAAAACCTCCTAAACGTGGTAAATCAAACGACTGGATATGAATTCAGCCATTCTATGACTATACAACTTCCTATTATAGCACTGCCTGAAGAAGGAGCAAAAAAGGATTTTCAGGGCTTACGCATTTGACGTCTTTCACCGCGTGGATTCTGGCAAACGCGGACTGAAGTCCGAAAAACGACCTGCTTGGGCAGCCAATGTGATACCGGATGACGCGCCATGATCTGCCTGCCGGGGCATCATTTTCCAAATGCAATAGCCCGGGTGCGTTTCGATTTTGGGGTAAAAGCAAGATGACTATCGTACAAATGCTTTTCTTTGATTGATTTTTGGCGGTGGGGCAAAGCCCCACCGCCAAAAATCAGTTTTTTCTGCGCCCTGTAGGGGCGCCTGAGATTTTCACCCCCGTTTTGAAACGCACCCAATAGCCCTGAAAGGATTTTCAAATTGGCGCTTCGGAGTATGATATAGGATTAGTGTACCACAAAGGACGCACAAATGAAGAAATTACTCACTTTGACCCCCAGAGTAGAGGCGCTGGCGCGTTTGCAAGCAGCGCTACCTGGAAACAACCTGGGAACTGAGGAAATTCCGACCCTGGAAGCTCTCAACCGGGTGCTGGCAGTGGATATTACCGCACCCCATCCCTTGCCGCAATTTGCTCGTTCTACAGTAGATGGCTATGCGGTAAGGGCAGTGGATACCTTCGGCGCCAGCGAAGCTTTGCCCGCCTATCTGCGAGTCATGGGGGAACTGCGCATGGGACGCGCTCCCGATTTGCAGGTTGATCCTGGAGAAACCGCTCTCATCCATACAGGCGGCGCCCTGCCTGAAGGCGCTGACGCAGTAGTGATGGTAGAGCGCACACAGGAAACCGGCACGCAGGAGATTGAGGTATTCCGCGCCGTTGCGCCGGGTGAGAATGTCATCCCCACTGGCGAGGATGTGAAGGCGGGCGAGCTGGTGATGTCTGCTGGGCATCGCCTGCGTGCACAGGAATTGGGTGGACTGACAGCATTGGGTTTTCTGCGAGTCACGGTCGCGCGCCAACCGCGCATCGCAATTCTTTCCACGGGTGACGAGTTGGTGCCACCGGAAACTGTTCCCGGACCCAATCAGGTGCGCGATATCAATAGCATGGCTGTGGGCGCGCTGGTTGCACGTCATGGCGGTATTCCCTTACGGCATGGGATTATCCCAGATAACGCGGAAGCGCTCTACATAACAGCCATGGCAGCTCTGGCGGAGGCAGATGGTCTGATTATCACCGCCGGGAGTTCTATCAGCGTTCGCGATATGACTGCCGAGGTCATCAATCGTCTGGGTTCGCCGGGCGTTCTCGTCCACGGTGTGC
>JAKJAC010000087.1:4516-16645 GCA_022707705.1 Chloroflexota bacterium | reverse complement strand
AGGATTTCAAGGCGCTGCTCGAGGCTGCTCACGCGCGCGGATTGCGCGTGCTGGTGGAGCTGGTGGTGAATCACACCTCAGACCAGCACCCCTGGTTCCAGGCGTCGCGCGACCCGAATCACCCAGAGCATGCGCAGTACCGCGATTGGTATGTCTGGAGTGACACGGATGACAAGTACCGGGGCGTGCGCATCATTTTCCTCGATACGGAGCCCTCGAACTGGAGCTTCGACCCGGTGCGCGGGCAATACTTCTGGCACCGTTTCTTCAGCCACCAGCCCGATTTGAACTTTGATAATCCTGAGGTGCAGCGCGCCATCCTCAAGACGGTGCAATATTGGATTGACCTGGGCGTGGATGGTTTCCGCGTGGATGCGCCTCCGTATCTGATCGAGCGTGAAGGGACGAGCTGCGAGAATCTGCCGGAGACTCACGCCTATTGCAAGCGCCTGCGCGCCTTTGTGGATGCGTATGCGCCGGGCACGTTCTTGCTCTCGGAAGCCAATATGTGGCCCGAAGATGTGATCGAGTATTACGGCGACGGGGATGAGTTCCACATGAATTTCCATTTCCCGCTGATGCCGCGCATCTTCATGGCGCTGGCGAAGCAGGACCGCCGCGATATCGAGGCGATTATGGCGCGGACGCCGGAATTGCCAGAAGGGTGCCAGTGGGGCACTTTCTTGCGCTGCCACGATGAGCTGACGCTGGAGATGGTGACGCTGGAGGACCGGAAATTCATGTGGGATTTCTACGCGCCCGAAGCCCGCATGCGGCTGAATCTGGGCATCCGCCGCCGCCTGGCGCCGCTGCTGAATAATGACCGCGCGGCAATTGAGGTGGCAAACTCAATCTTGCTGACTTTTGTAGGCTCGCCGGTGCTCTACTATGGCGATGAGATTGGCATGGGCGACAATATCTGGCTCAACGACCGCGATGGCGTGCGGACCCCGATGCAGTGGAGCGGTGGTCCCAACGCGGGATTCTCCGAGGCGCCCGCAGAGGCGGAAGCGCCCGCAGAGGCGCTCTTCATCCCGCTGATTGATGATGAGACCTTTGGCTACCGGCGGGTGAACGTGGCGGCGCAGGAGGCGGACCCGGGTTCGCTGCTCTGCCGGATGCGGATGCTGCTCAGAATCCGGAAGGCGCACCCGGCATTTGGGCGGGGCACGTTGACCCTGCTCGACGCGTCGCCGCACTCGGTGCTGGCGTACCGCCGGGAGTTTGAGGGGCAGACTTTTGTGGTGGTGAACAATCTGGCGCCGGAGGAGGTCTCTGTGACGCTGCCGCTGGCGGAGTTCGCGGGGCGCACGCCCGTGGATGTGCTGACCGGCGAGGCGCTGAGCGGTATTGGCGCGGCGCCCTATACCCTGACCCTGCCACGCTACGGCTATCGCTGGTTGCGTCTGGCGTGAGGCTGTTGAGATAAGCCATTCTTTGCTGGAGGTTACGAACACTCATGACAATCAAAGCGATTATTCTCGATCTCGACGGTGTGATTACGGATACCGCGGAGTACCACTACCGGGGGTGGAAGCATCTGGCGGATGACGAGGGCGTGCCCTTCGACCGGGAAGCCAACGATGCGCTGCGCGGGGTCTCGCGGCGGGCTTCGCTGGAGCTGCTGATGGGTGAGGCGATCGCCCGCTACAGCGAAGAGCAAATCCAGGAGCTGATGGCGCGCAAGAATGCTTATTACGTCGCCATGCTGGATTCGATCACGCCGGCAGATTTTCTGCCCGGCGCCTGGGAACTTCTTCAAGAAATCAAGGCGCGAGGGCTGAAGGTGGCGATTGGTTCCGCGAGTCGCAATACGATGACGGTGCTCACGCGCCTGGGCATCCCTGACTTCTTCGATGGCATCTCCGATGGCTATGGGGTGGTGCGCGCCAAACCCGCCCCGGATGTCTTCGTCTACGCGGCGGGGTTGGTCGGCGTGCCGGTGGCGCAATGCGCGGTGATCGAGGACGCGGAATCTGGCGTCGAGGGCGCGCTGGTCGCCGGCATGGTGGCGATCGGCATCGGTCCGGAGGAGCGGGTGGGCAAGGCGCACTTCCGCTATGATACTACGGCGCAGGTAAATCTGGAAGAGATCCTGCGGGAGTAGGTCCTAAGGACCTTTTTATTTGAGTGATGTTGTGCAGTGGGGCGCAACCCCATTGCACAACATCACTTTTTTCTACGCTTTGTAGGGACGTTTGATGTTGTCGCCCCCATATGGAACCACCTCGGGTGTGTTTCAACTTTGGGGTAAAAGCAAGGCGACTATCATACAAATGCTTTTCTTTGAGTGATTTTTGTGGTGAGGCGAAGCCTCACCACAAAAATCACCTTTTTCTCCGCGCCCTGTAGGGGCGCTTGAGATTTTTACCCCCGTTTTGAAACGCACCCACCACCTCGCGCTTCTTGCTTTGGTTTGGAATATGGTTTACAATAAAGATGGATGTTGGCAAATTGAAACTGATTCCGTTGAAGGTGAGCCATGGCAAAGAAGAAATCCGATGGTCGCGAAACAGCTCCCGCCTTCGATCTGAATGACCCGCAACTCTTCATCAATCGCGAGCTGAGTTGGTTGCAATTCAACGCGCGGGTGTTGGAGGAGGCTTTGGATGAGCGGCACCCGTTGTTGGAGCGGGTCAAGTTCCTCGCCATTTACGCGAACAATCTGGATGAGTTCTTCATGATTCGTGTCTCGGGGCTGTTGCGGCAACTGCGCAGCACGGGCGTGGAAGCGCCGCCGGATGGGATGTCGCCCGGCGACCAGCTTGCCGCAATCCGGCGGGAGTTGCGCTCGCAGCTCACCCGGCACATGGAGTGCTGGCGCTATGACGTGCAGCCCAAGCTCAAGCAACATGGCATTCACGTGCTCTCTTATGGCGAGCTCAAGGGCAAGCAACGGAAGCTGCTGCGCCGCTATTTCGAGCGCTTTATCCTGCCCATCCTCACACCGCTGGCAGTGGATCCGGGACATCCCTTTCCCCACATTTCGAACTTGAGCATCAACCTGGCAGTGGTGGTGCGCGACCCGTTCAAGGGTGAGCGCTATGCCCGGTTGAAGCTGCCCGACGAGGTATTGCCCCGGTTGCTGGCAATCCCCGCCGAGGAGGAGGTCGAGCAGCACTATGAGCTGATGGGGTTGACGGCGACTGGAGCTTCGACGATGTTCGTCTGGCTTGAGGAAATCGTCGCGGCGAATCTGGACCTGCTCTTCCCGGAGATGGAGGTGGTCGCAGCGTATCCCTTCCGGGTGACGCGGGATGCGGATATCGAGGTGGAGGAGGACCAGGCGGGGGACCTGCTGGCGGCTATCACGCAGAGCGTGGCGCAACGGCGCTTTGGTTCGGTGGTGCGCCTGGAAATCGGCGAGACGATGCCGGCGAAAATCCGCGACTGGTTGGCGGCAAACCTGGGCTTGCAACCGTTCCAGGTGGATGTCATCGAAGGGGCGCTGGGCTTGAAGGATTTGATGAGCCTGTCGCGGGTCGAGCGCGCCGAGCTCAAGGATGCGCCCTTTATCCCCTGGACTCCACCGCAACTGAGCCAACCGGGACGGATGTTTGAAGCAATCCGTAAACAGGATTTCCTGCTGTATCATCCGTACGACAGTTTCACGCCGGTGGTGGATTTCCTACGGCAGGCGGCGGCGGACCCGGATGTGCTGGCAATCAAGCAGACGCTCTACCGGACCGGCAACAATTCGCCGGTGGTGGATGCGCTGCTATCGGCGTGTCGCAACGGCAAACAGGTGGCGGTGCTGGTGGAGCTCAAGGCGCGCGGCGATGAGGAGAACAACATTGACTGGGCGGAGGAGCTGGAAGAGGCAGGGGTGCATGTCGTCTATGGGCTGATTGGCTTCAAGACCCATGCGAAGGTCTGCCTGGTGGTGCGCCGTGAGGGCAACACCATCCAGCGCTATGTGCACCTCGGCACGGGCAACTATAACGCGGTCACTTCGCGTATTTATACCGACCTGGGGTTTTTTACCACGGATGCCGATTTCGGCGCGGATGTGACCGAGTTCTTCAACTCGCTGACCGGCTATTCGCGGCAAACGGGCTATCGCAAACTGGTGGTGGCGCCTAGCCGCTTGCGGGATGAGGTGTTGCGGCGCATCGAACGTGAGATCGCGCGCCATGCCGGGCAAGGCGATGGCTATCTGGCGTTCAAGATGAATGCGCTGGTGGATAAAGCGTGCATCCAGGCGCTCTACCGCGCCTCGCAGGCGGGAGTCAAGGTGGATTTGCAGGTGCGCGGCATCTGCTGTTTGCGCCCGGGGCTTCCGGGCATCAGCGAGAATATCACCGTAACCTCGGTGGTGGGGCGGTTCCTGGAGCACGCGCGGCTCTACTATTTCTACAACGGTGGAGAGGAAGAGCTCTTCCTGGGGAGTGCGGATTTGATGCCGCGGAATCTCGACCGCCGGGTGGAGACGCTGTTCCCCATTGAGAATGCGGTGTTGCGCGCTCGTTTGCGCGAGCACGTGTTGAAGATACACTTGCAGGATAACGTGCAAGCCCGGCAGCTGCAGGCGGATGGCTCTTACGTGCGGCTTGCCCCGAAAGAGGGCGAACCGGAGATGGATTCCCAACAGTGGATGTTGGAGCATCGGGGGCTTTTGAGCAGCCAGGATTGAGGGTAAATCGAGTTTGAGGGCGTACCTCAACGTTGCTTGTGGAATGGGGTTGAGTGCGCCTGCTTGAATAACCAGGATTGAGGGTAAGATGCGTGTTGCGGTAATTGCCGATATCCATGCGAATTTGCCGGCGCTGCGGGCGGTGGCGGCGCACGCCTCGCAGCACAAGGTGCGCGCTCTATGGAATCTGGGAGATTCGGTGGGTTACGGCGCGTTTCCAGAGGAGGTCGTGGCTTTCTTGCGCGAGGCGGCGGACCTGAACGTGCTCGGCAATTTCGACGCGCGCGTTCTGGATACCGAGCGGCAGCTGGAAGGCTGGGAGCGGTTGACCGACCCGGAGAGGGTTATGGGCTTCCGCTGGGCTTACGAGCAGCTTTCGCCGGAGAGTCGCGATTATTTGCGGACGCTTTCGCAGCAGCTGCGGGTGCGGGTCAAGGGGCACCGGATGTTGTTGTTGCATGGCAGTCCGGTTTCGATGGAAGAGGGGTTGGATGCTGAGACACCCAAGAAACGGCTCAAGGAGCTGGCGGCAAGCGTCAAGGATGATATCGTGCTCTGTGCGCACTCACATCGCCCGTTTGCGCGGCAGGTCAAGGGGGTATGGTTCATCAATCCCGGCAGCGTGGGGCGTCCCGACGACGGGGATCCGCGCGCCTCTTATGTGATTCTCAAATTGAAGCGGGGGTTGCTGGAGGTCAAGCATTACCGGGTGGCATACGATGCGGAGCGGGCAGCTCGCGCGATACGGCAGCACGATCTTCCGGAGGCGTATGCGCAGATGGTGTTGCAGGGGCGCAACCTGGATGAGGTGGCAGAAGTCTCGGACGCTGATGAACGCAGATAGACGCTGATGAGGAGAGGATGAATCGAATTTCAGCATATTCTTGTCCCCAAATAAGGTTAGCCCCACTAAAGTCAGCTCCACTTATAGTTGGTGATACTATCGGGCTACCACCGTCTTGTCTATAAACCAAACTAGTAAACAATGATCCTTCATAAACTTGACTATAGCCTGTGCCATTCAAACAAATTGCCCCACCCACATCGCTTGAGTCATACAAACTACCAGATAGTGGTACCAAACAATTCCAAACCTTAAAACTTCTATCAGCCGAAACCCAACCACTGCTTTGCCCCCATCTATCATCAATTTTCATCTCCATACCATATAGACTGCTAGCATTCATCCCAGCTCCAAATTCTACAGGGAAAGTTACCACTCTGGTAGTATCGGCACCAGAATAAGTCACACTATCATACAAACTCCAATTGCCAGTTGAGGCTGATAGGGGACTAGTAGTTAAATTAGTTACTGCTACCGAATTACCCACACCTAGTCGGAAATACACATTTTCTATATCATCATAGCCATCTAAATCAACCGCTCTTATTTCCACCCTAGCTCTTCTGTCATGATTTCCGCCAGACATAAAGGCCGTTTGACAAATCTGATTTCTGTTACCAGTTTCCACTGGCACCACTATACTATTACTGTTTCTTAGTACCAAAGATGAAGACGGGCTACCTGACGATGGGGGAGTCCGATTAAATCTAAAATATCCCCAACTAGACCAAGAACTATAATCAGTCCCACAAGTAGTGTTTACAGCCCTAATATGCCATCTATAAACAGTATTGTAATTAAGGCTACCAGAAGATAGATTTGAAACACTATCTGGACTTACACTTGTATTATTTAAAACAGTTGTCCCAACACCATCAACTACTACCACCACCTCATATCTATCAGTCAGTGTCAATACCGAATTCCAACTTAGAGTTGTTGAATTAACGTTATTATATACAGTCGGACTAGAAGACAAACCTGCTGGAGATACAATACTAGGTGCTACTGGCACCCCATCATCGGTTGATTCACAATTTCCACCACAATTTTTTATTTGTCCACACTTAAGGCTACAGCTTTCTCCTTCCTGACAAAACCACTTAGCCACAGAGGTGTCGCTTAAGCCATCGTCAGTCGAACAGCTACCCAAACTAGCACAATTATCCTGATCATAGGCATACATTTGCCACCTATATTTATGGCCGGCTGTTAGTGACCCACTACTACCAGCAGGGAATACATAAGAAAAAACCGTCTTATCAATATTGTCATCATTAAATGTCAAACCGCTATTATTGTTAAATACCGATAGTCTAAATTTATCAAATCCATTTTGGTTAACAGGGTTGCCCCAAGTTAAGTTGACGGTAGATCCAGATACTACAATCGGGTTATCAATATCGTTTCCACTACTATTACCATCAACTTGTAAGTTTGTTGGTGCACTTGGGTCTCCACAATCGCTGGTGCTACATGTTTGGCTGGTTTGTGTACATTCCGAAGCATCCAAACAGATTGGTGTTGGAGTTCTAGTTTGAGTTTGTCCACAAGCTGGACTACAAGTCGCCGGACTCCAGGCGCTATAGTTACAACTCGGCGCCAATGTCCCCGTACACTGCCCCCCACACCAATCTCCGCAACTACTACCAATACAAGTCGAAGATTCGCAAGTACAATTTTTGACACATGGTTTTAATGGTATAGGTACTGCCACTACTTGATTGTAATACTGTTCACCAAAAGGAGATCTTAAATTATGGGGGGTTAAAAATTGAGATACTCGTCTCGTCTCTACACCTGTGGGTAAATTTTTCAACTCAAAACTGGCACTTTTGGTGGTACAGGTGCGAAGTGTAATATTAAAATACCAAAATTGTGTTGTACCTACTCCATAAATATCATTCAAACCAATATTTTTGAATTCCTGATCATTTAAACACTTATCTTCATTAGGCGCCACACAACTACCCGAACCCCAGCTAGTATTTCTCAAAGTTGTATACTGCCAACCACTCCAATTGGGCGGATCAAAATATACAGGGTTTAACTCAAGTGGGGGATTACTGTTAGTGACTTCAGAAGCAATCGGATTGACGACAGTGCACTTATTAGATGGATTATTATATTCACAGGGAATTTGGGCCAAAACCAACCGATGCTTACCTGAACTGGTCTGTGTCAAACTACCACTACAAGGGGTATCACCCAAATCACAAGAACCCCCTGTATATTCTAAATAAGCATCTCCCAATAGCGGATCCCCCTCATTTAGAGGTATCTGTCTTTCTCCACTTTCCCATTTACCATTGCCATTTGGGGTTGCCCCATTTCAGTGGACACATAGTTAAGGGATATTCGCCGCCTCAAAGGCAACCGGGCTGAGATAGCCCAGGGTCGAATGTAGGCGTTCACGATTATAGAACACTTCAATGTATTCGAAAATGACTGTACGGGCCTCCTTCCGCGTCCGGAGTAATTGACGGTGTACACATTCGCGCTTGAGCGTGCTGAAGAAACTCTCGGCTGCGGCATTGTCGTAGCAATCTCCCCGCGAGCCCATGCTGGGCAGCACGCCGTGGTGCTTAGCCCACGTTTGCACCGCGTCGCTGGTGTACTGACCCCCATGGTCCGAGTGATAGATCAGGCCCTTTGGCAAGGAGCGGCGCCCTGCCGCCATGTCCAGTGCAGTGAGGACCAAGTCGGCAGTCAGTCGGGTGCCCATAGCCCAACCTACCACCAGCCGCGAGTACAAGTCCAGTATCACCGCCAGGTACAGCCAACCTTCAGCGGTAGGGATGTAGGTAAGATCCGAGACCCACTTGCTGTTGGGCGTGGCGGCGGTGAAGTCGCGTTCCAGGCGATCCGGAATATCCAACTGCGCCCCGGCACGCTGGGTCGTCCTACGGAAGCGGCGCCGGGGCAGCCCCTGTACCTGCGCCTGACGCATCAACCGCGCCACGCGATGCCGTCCACAGGGATGCGTGGTCCGTATCTGCCACCAGATCCGCGGACTACCATAGGTGCCCCGGCTCTGCGCGTGCGCCTTGCGGATCGCCACCAGCAGCGCCGCATTGGCTTGTGCCCGTGCACTCGGATGGCGGTGGCGCCAGGCGTAGTAGCCACTACGCGAGACTCCCAGGACCGCCGCCAACACTTGCACTGGATAGGTCTGGACTTGTGTAGCCATCCACTCATACCGCTTTACTGGACTCGGGAGAAAATGCTCAAAGCTTTTTTTAGGATATCACGCTCCTGGCGCACCCGCTCCAGTTCACTACGCAACGCCGCTACCTCCTGTTCACTCGGAGGCAGGGTCCCATGTCCGGGAAACGCATCTGCGCCGCGTTTGAGCAATTCTGAGCGCCAGCGGTACAACAACTTGGTTGTCAGCCCCAACTCCTGGGCGACTTGCCGGATGCTCTTCCCGGAGCTCTCGCTTAACTGCACGGCTTCACGTTTGAACTCGGCTGTATATTGTCGTCGGTCAGTCATGGTCTTGCTCCTTTGTTCACTTGGGTATCAGTATACTTTACCCTTATCTATGTGTCCATTTTTTCGGGGCAAGACCAATAAAACCCTACATAAGTAATGGGGGAGCATTTCACGACGGGGCGGAAATCTGAAGAAGATCGATTTTTGGCAGCGGGGCGAAGTCTCGCCGCCAAAAATCAATCAAAGGAAAGGCATTTGCATCATAGTCATCTTGCTTTTGCCCCAAAGTTACTAAGAAACCAGATGACGGTTTCTTATAGAACCTACCATGTCACCGGCGTGGTGGGATGTTGAAATGCACCCAGTAATGGCAGATGTTCAGCGCCCCCTCGCTTGCGATGGACAAGGGCAGTTTCAGCCGCTTTTCAGCATGGCAGGTAGGAGAACGCCGAGTAATTGCTTCGAATTTGCCTATTGACGGGGCACACCCGGTGTGTTAAAATACAGTTCGTTCGGGCATGGGACTACTCACGACGCCGAACCGTAAATGAAGCGATTTTATGGGTGAGATTATCTTTTATGTATCCTGATAGCGAAATTCTCTTCCCTCCGCGGTGCATTTCTCAGCTGCGCGACTTGCGGGGACCCAAATGGCAACATCTGGTTGAACGTGTGCTGTACCTTCCCCTCAATCATGAAGAAGTGCTGGGCTTTGGTCTGTTGATGATCAAACTAGGCAGCTGCCTTACGTGTGATCTCGACAGCTATCGCGCATCATTAGGCTGTTGTACATGTGCGCGACGTACCATCAGTGGCTTTAAGGGCGACGATGAGGAGCTTGTCGACCGCTATGAAAAAGCGCTTGCGGATGTGCGCACTTACCTGGGAAAGGGGGGCTTGCCCCAACCGGTCGAATTGATGCTAGCGGAGCAAGTTTCCAGCGCACCGAAAGGATAATGACCTATGCGCCGCTATTGGCGTTGGTTAGTGGGTTGCGTAATAATCGCCGCACTGCTGGGTGCGGCGGTTGTGTTCTTGCCCTGGCGTAATGGGCTGGTTGCAGTCACCGGCGAAGAAGCGTTGCTCCCGCAGCTTCGCGGCGGAGTCCAATGGGCATTCAACTGGACTCGTCCCCTTCCTCAAACCGCAGACGACACCCCGGTTGCACACACCGAGCTAGCTCCCTTTGGCATCAACACTTTTCTAAACCTTGAGGTGGAACCAGAGAAACGCGAGCGCTCACTGCAGATGATTTCTGAGGCTGGATTTCGCTGGATTCGTCAGGAATTTACCTGGGAAGATATCGAAATCCACGGCAAGGGAGATTTTGAAGATCGCCGCCATGAACCCTATCGCTCAGCGTGGGAGAAGTACGATCAGATTGTGGATCTGGCGGAAGCCTATGACTTGAACATCATCGCGCGGTTGAGCAATCCCCCTGCATGGTCGCGCGCCGTCGGAGACGAGGGGGGCACGTATGCCCCGCCTGACAATTTCGACGACTACGCCGACTTCGTGGAAACAGTCGTAAGACGTTACCAGGGTCGCATCCATTACTACCAGCTGTGGAATGAGCCAAATATCTACCCAGAATGGGGCAACCAACCCGTGGATCCCGCTGCCTACACGCGCCTGCTTTGCAGCGCGTATGCTCGCGTCAAAGCCGTAGACCCTGAAGCAGTGGTCATCAGCGGCGCACTGGCACCCACCGACCAGCTGGGCACGTTGACCTCCAATGGCAGTAACAACCTCATGGACAGTATCTTTCTGCAGCGGATGTATGATGCCGGCGCCAAGGACTGCTTCGATGTGATGGCACTCAACGATTACATGCTATGGTCGGGACCCGGCGACCGCCGCCTGCGCCCGCAGGTCATCAATTTCTCCCGTCCACAATGGATTCGGGATGTGATGGTGAGCAACGGCGACGCTGCCAAGCCCATCTGGCTTACAGAGATGAATAGCAATACGGTCCCTGAGGGATTGCCCACCAATTATGGACGAGTGACGGAGGAACAGCAAGCCCGCTATGCAGTTCAGGCTTTCGAACGCATTCAACGCGAATGGCCCTGGTTGGGCATGGTGAATGTCTGGTTCTTCAAGCGCCCCAGCGACCTGGAACAGGACCAGGCATGGTATTACTTCCGGCTTGTAGAACCGGATTTCACGCCACTTCCGGTCTATTCGGCGCTCAAGGACTATCTCACCACGCTGGAACCTACCCTCTATCGCGGTTGGCACCAGGCGAATACGTGGCAGGTAACCACCACAGGTGAGTGGCAGTCTGCTGCAGTGGATGGAACGGGCGCCCGCCGCGGGCTTCCCGGCGCGACGTTCTCGTTGGCATGGGAAGGGCGCGCCCTAGACCTGCATACCCTGGGTGACGGCGTCATCCGTGTGCGCATGGATGACGACTCAACATCTGCTGATATAGCGCTGTCGGGGGAATCGCTTACCCTGGGAGCTGGTCTGTTGGCAAAGCGGCATACACTTTCACTCATCGTCATCGAGGGCGAAGTTACCCTCACCGCCTTGCACGTGCGCTAGTTCAAGGCTTCTGAAGCCACGGGGCGTGCGTAGAAGCAGAGCATCACGCTGCCGTATTGGCGCTGGTCGAATAGGGTCAGATTCTCCAGAGGGAGCTCCTCGAACTCCACAGGGTGAATCTGCACGATGATCCAACCGTCTTCTGCCAACCACTCCGTCTGCCGGTCGAGCAGTGTCAAGGTCTGTTTCCACAAGCCACGGTATTGTGGCGGTGCGACATAGATGAAGTCGAACGCTGCGGTCGGGCGCCCGAGATACTGAAAGACGTCCGCTTTGCGCACATCGGCTTCCGCCTGTAGCCCGGTGAGGCTCAGGTTTTGGTGAATGGTGCGCAGAGCTGCCTCCCCTTGCTCCACAAAAACCGCATGCGCGGCGCCACGGCTCAGCGCCTCGATGCCCACCTGCCCCGTTCCCGCGAAGAGATCAAGAAAAGTCGCGTCCTGCATGTCCTCGCCCAGAATGCTGAAGAGCGCCGATTTGGCACGGTCGGTTATAGGACGAGTGCCCGGTCCCGGAACGGAGCGCAACTTGCGGCTTTTTGCTTTGCCGGCAATAACACGCATGGCAAATCCTTTCTACGCCTCGGTGGGTGGGAGTGCTTCGGCAAGTGCAGGGTCTGCGGCAGGTTCTGACCCTACTTGCGAATCAAGCTCTTCAGGTGTGGCAGTTT
>JAKJAC010000087.1:0-4506 GCA_022707705.1 Chloroflexota bacterium | reverse complement strand
CCGCCACAGACGCTACTGCAACCGGTTCAGGTTCGCTCACGGGCTTGATCTCTGCCGCCGGGCGAACCCGCGGCAGGCTCAGGCGGTTGAGTGCGCCCAGCAGCAACCCCCACAACAGTCCCCATAGCCCAAACGCCAGCATGCCCAGCAACTGCGCCACAAATTGGGATTCGCCTTGGGTAAGCAAGCCCGCCACACCGCGCGCACCAACCATGCCATTCCAACCGATTCCGGCGCGGGCATCGGCGAACAAGCCCACGCTCAGCAGTCCCCACAATCCTCCGGTCAACCCTAACGCGATTGTCGCGGCGCTATCTTTGAGGCGCAGAAGGGCTTCTGTCACAAACAGCATGAAGGGGAACAGCAACCCCGCGATGAGACCCACCACGAGCGCTGACCACGGTGGTAGAAAAGCCGCGCCAGCGAGGATTGCTCCCCACCCAGCTGTGAGTCCGCGCGCCGCGAAGAGCGGCTCAATATCACCGGTCGAGAGCCAGGCATAGAGTTGCGAGGTGAGCACGGCGCCTGCCATCCCCAAAAACATGTTAATTGCCGCGCGATTCCAATCAAAGGTCGCGCCATAGAAGTGAAACGGACCTGCCAGAGTCCAACCAATCCAACCAATGCCGATAAAGAGTGCGCCAAGGTTCGCCAGGAGAGGATAATAAGCAGGGGGTGGCGCTGAGACTTCTGTGGCGGGGCGACGAGGTTGGAGAACCAGAATGCCAAAACTGAGGCTCGCAGGCAACCAGAGCAGCAAGGCGCTGCCGCCAAAGTCCACAAAGCCGTTGCCCAGTTCCAGGGTGCGCCCCAGCTGGGAAAGCCAGCCCCCGCCCCAAGCCCAACACGCAGCGACTGGAGCGACCAGCGCCCCCGTCAACGCGGCGGCAACGATAACGATCCAGCGACGTACCTCTGCCAGGCTCAAAGTCACCAGCAAAACGGCTCCCGCCATGATGGGTAAATAGCTCAAAAACAGCGCCAGAGCGGTTGGGGAAACAATCTCGCCAGCATCCCAGGTGAGGGCGAAACCGGTCATGCCGAACATGCCAAAATTCACATCTCGCCCATAGAGAAGATCTAGCCCTTGAAGCGCCGGGTCAGGGTTGATCACATACGCACCGCCAAGATGTAAGCCATAGCCCAACGCCCAATAGCCAATCACGGCAAGCGCCAACGCCAGCGCTGCCAGCGGCGTGATGCGGCGCGCCTTCGGTGGCTCTAGCCCGCCCCACGCCAAAAGCAATAATCCAATGGGGATAAGATATCCCCAAAGCCAGTTGGTTTGCATAAAGTCACTCCAAAGAATGGGATGAATGCCTGTCCCTTAGTTTACCAGACTCCGGGGAATCCGCCAATGCAGATGAGATGGTAAGTTTTCAGATTTTCATCGCAGGGCGTGAATTTCGGGCTGAAGCCCGTTAGGAAGAGTGTTTTTGGCTGCCGCGCGTAGCGCGGCAGCCAAAAACACTTTCTAAAATCGCGGCTTTAGCTTGAAGCGGCGATCCAGTCGCTCCTTGTTGTGGCAAGCGGGAGAATGCTGAACAATACCATGAGATTTAATCCCACAAGGAGGTGAAACCGGGGCAAAAAAAGCCCCTCAAACCTTGGTCTCTTGGCGGATTCCCCGCCTGGCTTCGCTTAAGTCGCTCTTGGCGACTGCGCCTTTTGGACCGGTGTTGAGGAGCTTTTCTACCTTCATTATAGGCAAGGTCGAGATCTTTGTCAATGGCATGAACGTGACGGCGGCGACCGAACCTTGGCATTCGCTTGACATTCGTCTGCTAATGCTTTAGTATTCAACATGAATCAACACTGCACTGGTCCCTTTCTCACATGCTAGAGGTCCACTATGGCAAGAAATGAAGCGCTGATCCAGGCATTACGAGCAGCAGTGACAGCAGCGCCCGCGAACGCAGCCCTGCGCAAGCATCTGGGCGACTTGCTTCTGGAAGCAGGGGATTTTGTTGCCGCAACGCAGGAATACCGGCAAGCGCTCGACGCGGCGCCAGAGGATATCGAAATAAAGCTCGCGCTGGCGGCGGGTTACTTCCATCAGGGTAAGGCTGAGGTAGCGCTGGTTATTTTGGAAGAGCTGCTCCGTGCGCCCACACCGGCAGCCGAGGTGTTGCTGCTGGCAGCCCGCGTCTATCTGCAGACAGGCGCCGAAGTACAGGCCGCGCAAGCATACCAACAAGCCGTGGCGCAAAATCCCAGTGTTGCTGATGCCGCGCTTGAAGCACAATTACGAGCGCCCGCACCGGCAACTGCCGCCACATCACCTTCTACGGAAGCCGCGGCGGCGCTCTTCGGTGCGCCGGCAGAGGCTGCAACACTGCCGCCCGGCAGCGCAGTGGAACGCCCCAGCATCACCTTTGCCAACGTGGGTGGAATGGAAGAACTCAAGGAAGAAATCCGCATGAAGATCATCTATCCGCTCACCAACCCTGAGCTCTACAAAGCTTACGGCAAACGCGCGGGTGGCGGGATTCTCATGTACGGACCACCTGGTTGTGGGAAAACCTTCCTGGCGCGAGCGACAGCGGGTGAAGTGCACGCCAATTTCATCTCCGTAGGATTGCACGATATCCTCGATATGTGGCTGGGCAATAGCGAAAAGAATCTGCACGAGGTCTTCGTCTTGGCGCGCAAAGTCGCCCCTTGCGTGCTGTTCTTCGACGAGGTGGATGCGCTGGGCGCCAGTCGCACCGATTTACGCCATAGCGCCGGGCGACACGTCATCAATCAATTCCTTTCGGAGCTGGATGGCGTGGATACTTCGAACGAGGGCGTGTTAATCCTGGCGGCGACCAACGCTCCGTGGCATCTCGATCCGGCATTCCGGCGCCCGGGGCGCTTTGACCGCGTGCTCTTCGTCCCACCGCCGGATGCCCCCGCACGCTCGGCGATTCTTCAGCTGCACCTCGCCGGCAAGCCCACTGACCGCCTCGATTTTGGAAGGTTGGCGCGAATGACCGAAGGATTTTCAGGAGCGGACTTGATGGGTGTGGTGGATCAGGCGGTGGAACGGCGACTGCGCGAGGCGCTCCGCTCCGGCAAGCCCACTCCGGTGACGATGGGGGATTTACAGGAAGCCGTCAAGCAGGCAACCCCCACGGTACAGGAATGGTTTGCCACAGCCAAAAACTACGCCATCTACGCCAACGAGGGCGGCGCTTATGATGACGTCCTCGAGCACTTGAAGCGCTTACGCATGTAGGAGTTTCCACACTCAATAGCGATGACGAATCTTGCTTACATCCAAAAGCTGATTGATTTGCGGCGCTACAAGCAAGCCGAGGAATTGCTGCGTCAGGCGCTCGCCACGGACCCTAACGACAGCGAGCTGCACGCAACGCTTGCCTTCGTTCTCTACCGGCAGGATCATGACGCCGAGGCATTGCAGGAAATCCAAACCGCCATCAGCCTGGCTCCTGGCGATTCTCAGAACCATTACCTTCTGGCACACATCCAGCTTAGCCTGGAGCATGAAGAGGAAGCGCTGACGGCAATCCAGGATGCGCTACGCCTCAATCCCACGGAAGCGCGCTTTCATGCCACGTTGGGTCGCATTTACGCGCGTCGTAAAGAGTGGTATCGCGCACTGGAAGCGGCAGAGAAGGGTCTGGCGCTCGATCCTACACACGTGGACTGCCTCAATCTGCGGGCGACGGCGCAGGCGCGGGTAGGACGCAAAGCCGAAGCCCGGCAAACGCGGCAAGAGGCGCTGCAGCAAGCGCCAGATGACGCCGGCACACATGCGCATCAAGGGTGGGCGCTGTTGGAGGAAGGGCGGGCGCAGGAAGCCTTTGTGCATTTCCGCGAGGCGCTTCGGCTCGACCCCCTCTCGCTGTGGGCGCGCGAGGGCATCGTTGAAGCGCTGCGAGCGCGCAATCCCCTCTATCGCCTGTTGCTGCGCTATTTTCTGTGGCTAGGCGGGCTGACCTGGGGCGAGCGGTGGGCCGTATGGACTTCGGTCTCCGTGGGCATGCAAAGCCTGCGCGCGCTGGCGCGCTCCTTTTTCCCCTTGTGGCTATTGGTGCTGCCGCTTGAATTTGTCTACGACCTCTTCCTGGGACTGACGTGGACAGCGCGACCGCTCTTTGCACTGCTGGTGCGATTGGATAAACTGGGGCGGCATGCTTTGCCTCACGAGGAGCTGGTTGCTTCCAACTGGGTGCTGGTCTGCTTGCTTGGCGGATTGGCGGGGAGCATCGCTGCGCCTTTGACACGCAACCTGGGCTTTTTGCTGTTGCCGTTGACTGCGCTCGCGCTGCTGATTCCGGTCTCCGAGGTGTTCATCGCGCCGCGCGGTTGGGTACGGTGGATTCTGGCGGGCTATGCAGCGCTGCTGGGGGCGGCAGCTTTGGGGATGACGGTTGCGGCAGTGACCCAAACAGCGATAGGAGCGGGCATCGCTGTCGCACTAGGCGTCGCTTTTATCACCGGTACATCGGCGTATCCCACAACGGCAGTGCTGCTGATGCTGGCGGGGGGATTCACGAA